>NZ_CP023696.1:1398000-1700750 GCF_008704425.1 Streptomyces fradiae ATCC 10745 = DSM 40063 | reverse complement strand
TCGACATCGTCAGCGGCCTGTGGCGCAAGGACTCCGGCAGCCACACCGAGCTGCGGAAGATCGCGTTCACACCGGCGGGGCTGGTGGTGCCCAGCCGCGACTGGCTCATCGGCCGGGCCGACGAGCACGTCGGCCGCGGGGAGCGGGCGGACGCCGCCCCGCCCGCCCCCGGCGCGCCCCTCGCGCCGGGCCGCGTCCCCGCCCAGGGGCGCCCGCCGGGCCTCGGCGGGCCCGGCGGCGGTGGCCTCGGCGGGCCCGGTGCGGGCCGGGCGGCCGGCCCGCACCGCGTCGGCCCGGGAGGCGGTCCGGGCGGCTCGGGCGGTCTGCCGGGCGGTCCGGGCGGCTCGGGCGGCTCGGGCGGTCTGCCGGGCGTCCCTGGTGGGACGCCGGCCGCGGGCGGGTACCCGCAGGCGGGCACGGCCGGCCGGACCGTCCCCGCGGCCCGGTCCGGGCACCACGGCCCCGCCGCCCCCGACCCGGCCGGCGACCCCGCCCCGGCGTCCCGCCGGCGCGGCGGCGAGAGCGGTCCCGGGATGCGGGTCACCGCGGGGGACATCGCCGCGCTCCGCTCGGTGGGCGAGCTGTTCCGCACCCTGGACCACGCCTACGGCGGCGGGCACGCGCGGCAGGCCCTCGTCCGGTACCTGGAGCACGAGGCCGAGCCCATGCTGCGCGGCAGCTACGGGGAGGTGATCGGGCGCAGGCTCTTCGGCGCGGTCGCCGACCTGACCCGGCTGGCCGGGTGGACGTCGTACGACATCGGCGCGCACGGGCTGGCCCAGCGGTACTTCGTGCAGGCCCTGCGGCTGTCGCAGGCGGCGGGCGACCGGGCCTACGGCTCGTACGTCCTGGTCACGATGAGCCGCCAGGCCGTGTACCTGGGCCACGGGCGGGAGGCCGTGCAGCTCGCGCGCGTCGCCCAGCAGGGCGCGGGGCAGGCGGCGCCCCAGGCCGTCCAGGCGCTGCTGCACGCGGTGGAGGCGCGGGGGCACGCCGTCCTGGGGGAGGGGCGGGCCTGCGCGTCCTCGCTCGTGCGGGCCGAGCGGGCGCTGGAGGCCACCCGGCCGGGCGAGGAGGTGCCGCCGTGGGCGCGGGCCTTCGGCGAGGCCCAGCTCGCCGACGAGGCCGCGCACTGCCACCGGGACCTCCAGCAGCACCGGGCCGCCGCGCAGTACGCGGAGCGGGCGCTGCGGCTGTACCCGCCGGGGCACGCCCGCAGCCGCGCCTTCTGCAAGGCCGTCCTGGCCACGGCCCGGCTGGCGCTGGGTGAGCTGGAGCAGGCGTGCGTGCTGGGCGCGGAGGCGGCCCGGCAGGCGGCGGACATGCGGTCCGCGCGCGCCGACGAGTACGTGCGGGACTTCGAGCGGCGGCTGGAGGCCCACCGGGACGCGGTTCCGGTGCGGACCTACCGCGAGCGCGTGGCCGCGCTGGACTGATCCGGTGCACCGGGGCGCTCCGCTGAGGGGCGCCCCGGTGGGCGGAGGCGGCCCCGTGCGGATGCCCGGCGGCCCGGCGGCCCGTGCCTGCGGGGTGGTGGTGGCCCGGCGGCCCGTGCGCTGCGGGGTGGGTGGTGCGGGTGCTGCCTGTGGGCCCCGCGTACGGGCCGGGGCGGGAGCGGAGCCGGTGTCGCGGGCGGCCGGGACGGCGCGGACGCGGGGACGCGTACGGATGTGGCGGGGCGGGCCGGTGAGGCCGCGGGGCGCCTCCAGCGAGGGCCTGGCGGGGTGCTCGCACACAAGGCGCCCGGGAAGAGGGCGTCCCGAACACGTGGGGCACCGGGCGGTTCGGCCCCCGCCGGCCCGGGAGCGGGACTCCGCGGAACGTGCTGGGGGCACCGCGCGGGATCGGGCCCGGCGCTCCTCCGTGCACAGGCGTCCGGGCGGTCGGCCGGGGCCCCACCGCGGGGTCAGCCCGGGGCGGGACCGGGCTCACGGCCGCATGGGCGGACCGCCCGTCCCCCCCGTGAGGGCGCAGCAGTCCGCGGGCCTCCCACAGCCGCAGGACGGGCGGCTTCACCCCCAGGGCGCGCGCGGCCTCGCCGATGCGCAGCGGGTGCCGGGGCACGCCCTGGGCGGGGAGCCGCCCGGCCGGCAGGGCGCCCATGGCCTCGCGTACGGCGGCGAGTTCGGCGCGCTCCCGGTCCAGCCGGGCGTGTCCGGCCGTGCGCGCCCGGCGCGGTGCGGGGCGCGCGGGCCCGGTCAGGCCGCCCGTCCGTCCTCCGCGGCCGGGGCGGCCGGGGGCACGCCGAGGTCCCGGAGGATCGCCTGGGCCGCCCGGCGGCCGGAGCGGAGGGCGCCCTGCGGGGAGCTGACGTCCCGGTGGTCGCCGCACACGTACAGGCCCGCCAGCAGCCGCACCGGGCGCCGCAGGTCGTGCGGGGCCGGCATGGCGGGCACGGCCTCCGGGTCGTGGCGCACCGCCAGCAGCTCCCAGTCGCCCGTCCCCGTCCCGTACAGCGCCGCCAGGTGGAGCCGTACGCGTGCCTCCAGCTCCTCGGGGGGCGGGCCGAGCACCGTGGAGGTGATCAGCACCCGGCCGCCGGGCGCCCGCGCCGGGTCCACCTCGCTCATCACCGCCGTGTGCGACACGGGTCCCGACCGGTCGGCGTCCAGCACCAGCGCCGGCGCCGCCAGCGGGGTGACGGGCGCGGTGTGGTGGAGGACCGTCACCGGGTGGAAGCCCGGCACGCGCAGCCCCGGCAGCAGCTCCGCCGCCGCCCGCGCGCCCGTCGCGACGACCAGCGACCGGCAGGTGATCTCGCCGTGCTCCGCCGTGACGACCCGACTGATCGACGCGTCCTTGACCCGCACCCCGGTGCGGACCGTCCCCGCCGGGAGGGCCGCCGCCAGCCGCTCCGGCAGCCGCGCGGCCCCGCCCGCCGGTACGCACAGCCGCCCCCGCGCGAACCCGCGCAGCGCCAGGTCGGCGCACCGGCTGGACGTCGTCAGCTCCGGGTCGCCGAGCAGGGCGCTCAGCAGCGGCCGTACGAACGTGGCGACCGTGCGCGCCGGCAGCCCGCGGGCGGCCAGGGCCTCCGAGGCGGGGCGCTCCCGGCGGGCCAGCAGCCGGTCCGTGGGGGTCCCGGCGAGGCGGGCCAGCGAGGCGCCGAGGCGCGCCTGGTCCAGCGGCCGGGGGCCGCCGGCGAGCGCCCGCGCGCGGGTGAGCGGCCCCCGCGGGCCGCCGCGGACCTCCCCCGTGCGGTGCAGCCGCCCGGCGCTGTGCACCAGCACGCCCGGCTGGAACCGGCGCAGGGCGCCCGCGTCCACCCCGGCGACGCGCAGCGGCTCCGGGTACGGCGCGGTGAGCAGCGGCCCGACGCGGTCGAGCCGGAACCCGTCGACGTCGTCGGTGGCCATCCGCCCGCCGACCCGCGGGGCGGACTCCAGGACCCGCACGGAGAGTCCCGCACCGGTCAGATGGTGAGCCGCGGCCAGCCCCGCGAGGCCGGCTCCGACGATGACGACGTCCGCGTGGTCTGCGGTACTGAGCACGTGACCCTCCCCGGGTGACGGTTCGGTGTGTGGGTGGCTCATGCCCTGGACGGGCCGCCGGAATGCCCGGGCACCCTGCCCGGGCACGCCTCCCGGCGGCCGGGGCGGGGCCAGAGCTTAGGCCCGTCCGCCGGAGAACGGGAGTCGCGCGTGCCGGGGGTCACCGGAGCACGGAGGTCGCACACCCGTGCCGTTCCGGCGGGACCCGCGGCACCCGCCCGGAGGGGGAGGGGCGAAGGCGTGCGCCGGAAGCACCGGCCGCACCGCGCGGGCGGGGGAGGCGCACCGATGCGGGTGCGGAGGGAGCGCGCCGAACGGGCGCGTCCACGGCCGGGGTGCCCGGCGAGGCGGGTGGTGCCGGCAGGGCCCTGGGCCGACGACGGCACCGGGGCCGGGCAGGGGGCTCACGGCCGGGGGCGGCCGGAGGAGGCGTGCCCCCGACCGGCCGAGGCGCGGCCCTGCCTACGCGCGGCCCGGCCTACGCGCCGACCGGCCTACGCGCCGACCGGCCTACGCGCCGACCGGCCGAGGCGCCGGGGAGGGCGACGGCGGCGGGGCGGGGGCCACCGGATGGGCGCGAGGGGCACCGAGGCGAGCCCGGTTCCTCGGGCCGGCGCACGGCGCGCGGGGCACGGCGCAAGACGCGCGTTGCACGGCGTACCGGGTCCGGTCCCCTGGCCCGGGCTGGAGCGGTGGGGTGGTCTCACGTCGCCGGGGGCCCGCCCCGGCGCGCCCGGCCGCGCCCGGCCGGGGCGGGACGGCGGAAGCGGCACCCGTGGGGCGGCCGGGGCGGGCCGGTCGAGGCGGGAGCCCCGGTGCTGCCCGAGCGCGTGTTCGGCGGGGCCCCGCGCCCCCCGCGTGGAGGGTGCGCCGGGGCGGAGCCGCTCCGTCCGGCCGGAGGCGGCCGGGTACGGCCTGGCCGGGGGGCCTGCCTGATGGGGCCGGGGGGCCTGGCTGGTGGGGCGGACTGGTGGGCCCGGGGGGAGGGCCTGCCTGGTGCGGTGGCCCGGCCCGGCCGGGGGCGTGGCCGGGGGCCCGCCAGGCCGGAGCGACCGGCGGGCCCGCGCCCCGGCCCTGCCGAGCGCGAGCGGGAGCCGGCCGCTCGGTCCGGATCAGGGAACCCGGAGCGGGACGGGCCTCGTCACGCGGCGGCGCGGATCGCCGACTCCACCGTCGGGAACGCGAAGCGGAAGCCCGACTCCAGCAGGCGGCGCGGCAGGACCCGCTGGCTGCCCAGCACGTCCTCGGCGAAGCCGCCGAGCGCCAGCCGCAGCGCGGGCGCCGGGACGTGGAGCACGGCCGGGCGGTGCAGGACGCGGCTCATCGCGGCCGTCACCTCCCGGTTGGTGACCGGCTCCGGAGCGGTGAGGTTCACCGGGCCCGCCAGGTCCGGGGTGTCCACCAGGTGCCGCAGCGCGGCCACCTCGTCGTGCAGGGCGATGAAGCTCCAGTACTGGCGGCCGTCCCCCAGCCGCCCGCCCAGTCCCGCGCGGAACAGCGGGAACAGCCGCCCCCACGCGCCGCCCCGCGCGGCGACCACCAGACCCGTACGGGCGAAGGCGACGCGGATCCCGGCCTCCTCGGCCGCCGCGGCCGCCTCCTCCCACTCCACGCACACCGACGGCAGGAACCCGTGCCCCGCCGGGGCGGACTCGTCCACCGCGCGGGTGCCCGTGTCGCCGTAGTAGCCGATGGCCGACCCGCACACCAGGACGCGCGGCGGTACGTCCAGGGCCGCCACCGCCTCGGCGATGGCGGCCGTACCGAGCACCCGGCTGTCGCGGATCTCCCGCTTGTACGCCTCCGACCAGCGCCGGTCGCCCACCCCGGCGCCCGCCAGATGGACGACGGCGTCGCAGCCGGCCAGCCCGGCCACGTCCACGTACTGCCGCTTCGGGTCCCATTCGACCTCGTCGGCGCCGCGCGGCGGGCGGCGCACCAGCCGTACGACCTCGTGCCCGTCCGCCCGCAGGGAGCGCACCAGGGCGGAACCGATCAGTCCGCCCGCGCCGGTGACGGCGACCCGCGGGCGGGGGGACGGGGAGGGGCGGGACGGGCCCGCGGAAAGAGACATGACCACATCCTGCCCCCGTGGCACAGTGGCGGCCATGATCCCGTCTCCGATACGCGCCGCGCGGCCCGACGACGCCGACGCCCTGAGTCTGCTCGACCACGCCACCTGGTCGACGCGGCACGCCGTGACGCCGCGCCCGCAGCCGCCGTTCGACCCGTTCTTCGACGCCGACCACCGGCCCGAGGACTACCTGGTCGCGGACCTCGGCGCGGGGCCCGTGGGGTACATCAGGCTCGGCTTCCCCACCCGCCTCGCCTGCAACAGGCACGTACGGCAGATCCAGGGCCTCGCCGTCGCCGAGGAGGCGCGCGGGCGGGGCCTGGCACGCGCCCTGCTGCGCGCCGCCTGCGACGAGGCGCGCCGCCGGGGAGCGACCCGCCTCACCCTGCGCGTCCTCGGGCACAACGCGCCCGCGCGCGCCCTGTACGCCTCCGAGGGCTTCGCCGTCGAGGGGGTCCTGCCGGGGGAGTTCCTGCTCGACGGGGCCTACGTGGACGACGTGTTCATGGGGCGGTCGCTCACGACGTGACGGCGGGTCCGGCGCTCCGGCGCTCCGGCGTTCCGGGCGGAGGGAGGGCGCCCGCGCGGGTCCGTGAACCGGGTCAGCCCAGCGCGCCTGCGAGGACGAGCGGGTAGAGCACGGCCACGGCCCCGGTGACCGAGCCGGCGGCGCACTGACCCCGGTGGAGCCCGCGCGCCAGGCCGAGGAGCCCGAAGGTGACGGCGAGGGCGCCGAACAGGAACGGGATCGAGATGCCGACGAAGCCGGCGAACACGGCGGCGGCCAGGGCGAGCACGCCCATGACGAGGGAGACGGGACCGTAGAGGGACGCGGGGCTGTCCGCGGGACCGGTGGTCATGTCGGGCTCCTCGCTGGCGGGGCGGCGGCCGGCCCCGCACGGCCGGGGGCACGGATCCGCATCATGGCACGTGCCGGCCCGCGTCCGGGGCCGGACCCCCGGAACGCCGGACTCCGGGCCCCGTGCGGCGCCCGGGCCCGGTGCGCCTACCCGCCGAAGCGGTCCCACAGGCGGGGCAGGCGCTCCGCCAGGGTGGAGTCGTCGGTCACGTCGAGCGGGTCGCCCACCGGTTCGGGGGGCGGCGGGGCGAGCCCCAGGTCGGGTGTCTCCACGCCGGTCAGCGCCTCGTACGCCTCGTCCGCCGCGAAGCCGATCTCCTCCCCGTCCCCGTCCACCGCCGGGTCGAAGTCCTCCAGCAGCTCGGCGAGCGCCTCCGGGTCGTGCACCGCGCCCTCGAACACCTCCCGGCCCCGGCCGATCAGCCAGCACCGGAACGCGTCGAAGGCGTCCTCCCCGGCCCCGCCCAGCAGGACCGCGGCGGCCGCCCACAGGTCCCAGGTGTACGTGCGCTGGAAGCGGGCCTCGAAGTGGCGGGCGAAGTCCAGCACGGCGTCCGGGTCGAGCCGCACCAGGTGCTCCACCAGCAGCTCGGCGTGGTCGTCCGGGTCGCCCTCGGCGGCCTCGCGGGTCGAGTCGACGATCTCCCAGAACTCCGTCTCGTCCATCACGGGACCAGCATCCGGCGTGACGGGGGACCGCGCATGCCGAGGAAGCGGCCGGGGTGGCCGGGGGCGGCCGGCAGAGGCGGGAGAGCACGGGAGCACCGGGAGCACCGGGAGGCAGCGGGAGCAACGGCAGAGCACCGGGGGCGGACCGGGGGGGGGGGGGGGCAGGGGAGGGCCGGGGGCGGGGGCCCACCGGCGTGGGTACCGCCGAGGCAACGACCGGCCGAAGGAAGGACGCTCGAAGGCGGCACGGGAATCCCGACAGAGGATGTCGCCTTTGGGTGGCACGGTCGGCCCCATGACGACGAACACCACCACCCAGCAGGAGAACCGCCCCCTCGCCGGTACCGTCGCCCTCGTCGCCGGTGCCACCCGCGGCGCGGGCCGCGCCATCGCCGTGCAGCTCGGCGCCGCCGGCGCCACCGTGTACGTGACCGGGCGCACCACCCGCGACCGCGTCAGCGAGGTCGGCAGGGCCACCGAGACCATCGAGGACACCGCCGACCTGGTCACCGCGGCCGGCGGCCGGGGCGTGGCCGTCCCCACCGACCACCTCGTGCCGGACCGGGTCCGCGCGCTGGTCGCCCGGATCGACGCCGAGCAGGGCCGCCTCGACGTGCTGGTCAACAGCTGCTGGGGCGGCGACCACCTGCTCCTCCCCACGTGGGACGCGAAGATGTGGGACATCGACCTCGACACGGGCCTGCACATGCTCGACCTCGGCGTACGCACCCACGCCATCACCAGCAGCGTCGCCCTGCCGCTGCTGGTGCGCCGCCCCGGCGGGCTCGTCGTGGAGATGACGGACGGCACCGCCGAGTACAACCAGCGCTTCCGCGAGCAGTTCTACTTCGACCTCGCCAAGACCGCCCCCCTCCGGATGGCCTTCGGCCTCGCCCACGACCTGGAGGACGTCGGCGGCACGGCGGTCGCCCTCACGCCCGGGTTCCTCCGCTCGGAGGAGATGCTCGACCACTTCGGCGTACGGGAGGAGAATTGGCGCGACGCGTGCGCGCGGGAGCCGCACTTCGCCATCGCCGAGTCGCCCGTCTACGTCGGCCGGGCCGTCGCCGCGCTCGCCGCCGACCCGGACAGGCACCGCTGGAACGGGCAGTCGCTGAACAGCGGGCAGCTCGCGCGGGAGTACGGCTTCACCGACGCCGACGGGTCGCGCCCCGACGCCTGGGGCTACTTCCGGGACGTGGTCCACGGCGGCAAGGACGGGTCCGCCGACGACTACCGGTGACCGGATCGGTGACCGCTGACCGCTGACGGCGGCCGGGCGCCGAGGACGGCGGGACCCTCGGCACCCCGCCGAGGACGGCCGGATGTCGAGGACGGCCGGGTGCCGAGGACTGCCGGGTGCCGAGGACGGCCGGGTGCCGAGGCTGGCCGGGTGCCGGCGTACGGGGGGCGGGGCCGGGGTGCCCGGTTCAGCCGGCTCCCGGCCCCGCCCCGCGCCCCCCGTACAGCTCCGCCATCCGCGCCACCGCCCCCGCGAACCGCTCCCGCAGCGAGGGCGGCTCCAGCACCTCGGCCTCCGGCCCCAGGCCCAGCAGCTGCCCGAACGCCACGTCCTCGGACTCCACCGGCAGGGCCACCGTCACCCGCCCGGCCGGGTCCGGCGGCCCGGCCGCCTCCAGCGCCTCCCGCGCCGCCGCCCGGTCCGTCACGTACGGCAGGGCGCGCGCCCCCGCCTCCGTCAGCCGGACCACGACGGACGCCCGCAGCAGCGACCGCGCGAACTCGGCGGCCCTCGCCTCCCAGAACCCCGGCAGGTCGAACGCCGCGTCCCGCTCGAACCGCTCCTCGCGCGCCGCCACCCGCGTGAACCGGTCCACGCGGTACACCCGCACCGCATCCCCGGACCGGGCGCACAGGTACCAGACCCCCGCCTTCAGCACGAGCCCGTACGGGGCGAGCACCCGCTCCACCTCGGCGTCGCCGCGCCGGTAGCGGGCGTCCAGCAGCCGGTCGCCCCACACGGCCTCCGCCACGGCCGGCAGCAGCGGCGGCGCCTGCGGCTCCTGGTACCAGCCCGGCGCGTCCAGGTGGAAGCGCTGCGCCGCCGACTCCGGCGCGTCCCGCAGCGACGGCAGCAGCGCCGCCGACACCTTCAGCCGGGCCGCCGACGCCGCGTCCTGAAGCCCCATCTCCCGCAGCGCCCCCGGCACACCCGACAGGAACAGGGCCTCCGCCTCGCCGCGGGCCAGCCCGGTCAGCCGGGTCCGGTACCCGCCCACGAGCCGGTAGCCGCCGCCGCGCCCCCGGTCCGCGTACACGGGGACGCCCGCCTCGGAGAGCGCCAGCGCGTCCCTGAGCACCGTGCGCTCCGAGACCTCCAGCTCGGCGGCGAGTTCGGCGGCGGTCATGGAGGGCCGGGACTGGAGCAACAGCACCATCCGGATCAGACGAGCGGCACGCATCCCGCCATGATGCCCCGCCGTCCGCGCGGGGACGGCCCCGGATACGGCCGTGCCCCCGGCCGCCGCACACGACGGCGACCGGGGGCACGAAAGCCGGCGGGCACGAAAGCCGGCGGGCACGGGGGCCGGCGGGCACGAGGTCCGGGGGCGGCCCCCCGGGCCGGGGCCTACAGGCCGTACCGCTCGCGGGCGTCCTTCACCGCGGAGGCCGGGACCTCGCCGCGGCGGGCGAGCTGGGCCAGCGCGGCCACCACGATCGACGGGGCGTCCACCCCGAAGTGGCGGCGGGCCGCCTCGCGGGTGTCCGACAGGCCGAAGCCGTCGGCACCCAGCGACGAGTAGTCCTGCTCGACCCACTGCGCGATCTGGTCCGGGACCTGCCGCATGTAGTCGCTGACCGCCAGTACCGGACCCGGCGCGTCGGCCAGCGCCTGGCGTACGTACGGCACGCGCTCCTCGCCGCGCAGCAGCGCCGCGTCGGCCTCCAGCGCGTCGCGCCGCAGCTCCGTCCAGGAGGTCGCGGACCACACGTCGGCGGTGACGCCCCACTCCTCGGCCAGCATCCGCTGCGCGTCCAGCGCCCAGTGGATCGCCGTGCCGGAGGCGAGGAGCTGGGTGCGCGGCGCGCCCTCGGCGCCCGAGCCCTCCTTGAACCGGTACAGGCCCTTGACGATGCCCTCGTCGATGCCGGGGACGGCCGGCTTGGCCGGCTGCGGCATGGGCTCGTTGTAGACGGTCAGGTAGTAGAAGACGTTCGGGTCCTCGCCCGGGGCGCCCTCGCCGTACATCCGGCGCAGACCCTCCTTGACGATCACCGCGACCTCGTAGGCGAAGGCCGGGTCGTACGTCAGCGCCGCCGGGTTGGTCGCCGCGATGACGGGGGAGTGGCCGTCCGCGTGCTGGAGCCCCTCACCGGTCAGGGTGGTGCGGCCGGCGGTGGCGCCGACGAGGAAGCCGCGGCCGAGCTGGTCGCCGAGCTGCCACATCTGGTCGGCGGTCCGCTGCCAGCCGAACATCGAGTAGAAGATGTAGAACGGGATCATCGGCTCGCCGTGCGTGGAGTACGCGGTGGACGCGGCGATGAAGTCGGCCATGGAGCCGGCCTCGGTGATGCCCTCGTTCAGGATCTGGCCGTTGACGGCCTCCTTGTAGTACATCAGCTGGTCGCGGTCGACCGGCTCGTACGTCTGCCCCTTCGGCGAGTAGATGCCGAGCGACGGGAAGAGCGACTCCATGCCGAAGGTGCGGGCCTCGTCGGGGACGATCGGCACCCAGCGCCTGCCGGTCTCCTTGTCGCGGACCAGGTCCTTCACCAGGCGCACGAACGCCATGGTGGTGGCGACGGACTGCGAGCCGGAGCCCTTGTCGAACGCGGTGAACGCCTTCTCCGCCGGGGCCGGCAGCGCCGCCGCCGGGTGGACGCGGCGGGCCGGGGCGGGGCCGCCGAGCGCGGCGCGGCGCTCGTGCAGGTAGCGCACCTCGGGGGCGTCGGCGCCGGGGTGGCCGTACGGCACCCGGCCGTCGGCGAAGGCGCTGTCGGGGATGGGCAGGCCGAGGCGGTCGCGCATCTCCTTGAACTCGTCCACCGTCAGCTTCTTCATCTGGTGGTTGGCGTTCTTGGACGCGAAGCCCTTGCCGAGGGTGTGGCCCTTGACGGTCTGGGCGAGGATCACGGTCGGCGCGCCCTTGTGGCTCAGCGCGGCCTTGTACGCGGCGAAGACCTTGCGGGACTCGTGGCCGCCGCGCGAGGAGTGGAAGCACTCGATGATCTTGTCGTCGGACAGCAGCTTCGCCATCTCGGCGAGCGCCGGGTCCTTGCCGAAGAAGTCCTCGCGGATGTAGGCCGCGTCACGCGTCTGGTACGTCTGGACCTGCGCGTCCGGGACCTCGCGGAGGCGGCGGACGAGGGCGCCGGTCGTGTCGAGCCGGAACAGCTCGTCCCAGGCGGTGCCCCACAGGGTCTTGACGACGTTCCAGCCGGCGCCGCGGAACTGGGCCTCCAGCTCCTGCACGATCTTGAAGTTGGCGCGGACCGGGCCGTCGAGGCGCTGCAGGTTGCAGTTGACGACGAAGGTCAGGTTGTCCAGGCCCTCGCGGGCGGCCAGGGCGAGGGCCGCGGTCGACTCGGGCTCGTCCATCTCGCCGTCGCCGAGGAACGCCCACACGTGCGAGGCGGAGACGTCCTTGATGCCGCGGTGGGTCAGGTACCGGTTGAAGCGCGCCTGGTAGATCGCGGAGAGCGGGCCGAGGCCCATGGAGACGGTCGGGAACTCCCACAGCCACGGCAGGCGCCGCGGGTGCGGGTAGGAGGGCAGGCCGTTGCCGGCGGCCTCCTGGCGGAAGTTGTCGAGGTGCGCCTCGGTGAGGCGGCCGTCGAGGAAGGCGCGGGCGTAGATGCCGGGGGAGGCGTGGCCCTGGATGAACAGCTGGTCGCCCGAGCCGTCCCGCTCCTTGCCCTGGAAGAAGTGGTTGAAGCCCGTCTCGTAGAGCCAGGCGGCGGAGGCGAAGGTGGCGATGTGGCCGCCGACGCCGTACTTGGAGCCGCGGGTCACCATGGCGGCGGCGTTCCACCGGTTCCACGCGGTGATCCGGGCTTCCAGCTCGTCGTCGCCGTCGAAGCCGTAACCGGCCTCGGCGGCGGTCGGGATGGTGTTGACGTAGTCCGTCTCGAGCAGCTTCGGCAGCGCCAGACCGGCGTCCTGGGCCCGCTCCAGGGTGCGGCGCATCAGGTACGCGGCACGGTGCGGCCCGGCCGCGGCGGCCACGGCGTCGAGCGAGGCCCGCCACTCGGCGGTCTCCTCGGGGTCGCGGTCCGGGAGCTGGTCGAGCTCGCTCGGCTGGATGCGGGTGGGGTCGGTCATAGTCGCCGCCTTCCGGAGTCGAAGGGGTGGAGCCCTTGGTCTTTGGCAGGACAGGGCGAGGGGGACTCTGGTGGAGCCCGCCGACGACTGTAAGGCCGTGATCGATGATCGATCAAAGGGTCAACGGCAAAATCTTATGCCACGGGGCAAAGTAGGCATCGGGTGCCATACTTTCGGGCACCGGGTGCCGTGCTTTCTTAGGTGAAAGTGATCGTGTGAGCGCGCTCACCCTAGGATGAGCGGGGTGTGCCGCTGCGCCGGGGCGGCGTCCGAGGGGGCCGTCCACCCGCGCTGCCGGGCGGGGGCGCCGGTGCGGCGGGGCGCCGAGGTCCGCCCCAGCCGGGCGGTGCGCGGGGCCCGTCCGGCCGGTGGGGCCACGCGCGGGGGCCGTCCGTCCGGGCCGGGGCCACGTGCGGGGCCGTCCGTCTGGCCGGGGTCGCCGACGAGTCCCGTCCGTCTGGCCGCGGTCGCCGACGGGTCCCGTCCGTCTGGTCCGGGCCTCGCTCGGGCGCCGTCCATCGCACGGCGCCGGGGCCCGCCAGAGCCGTCTGTCCGGTCCGGGGCGCGTCCAGGGACCGTCTGTCCGGTCGGGGGCGCGTACGGGGGCCGCCTGTCCGGTCCGGGGTGGGCGCGGGGGCCGCGACGCCGGGCCCGGCCGGTCGCGTCGGGTTACGCGCGGGGCGCGCAGCCGAGGACGTGCGCCTTGACGAGCGCGCCGATCTCCGGGTCGCGCCGCCGGAACGCCTCCACCAGGTCCTGGTGCTCCTGCGCGTACTCCTTCTGCACCGTGCCGAGCCAGCGGATCGACAGGGCGGTGAACACCTCGATGCCCAGCCCCTCCCACGTGTGCAGCAGCACCGCGTTGTGCGCGGCCCGCACCAGCTCCCGGTGGAAGGCCACCGTGTGCCGCACCTGCCCGGTGCCGTCGCCGTGCGCGTCCGCCTCGTACAGCGCCGCCACGTGCGGCTCCAGCGCCGAGCAGTCCTCCGCCAGCCGCTCGGCCGCCAGCTCGGCGGCGATCTGCTCCAGGCCCGCCCGCACCGGGTACGACTCCTCCAGGTCCGCCGCCGTCAGGTTGCGCACCCGGACGCCCTTGTTCGGCGCCGACTCGATCAGCCGCAGGCTCTCCAGCTCCCGCAGCGCCTCCCGTACCGGCGTCTGGCTGACCTGCAGCTCCGTGGCGATCCGGCGCTCCACGATCCGCTCTCCCGGCTTCCAGCGGCCGCTGACGATGCCCTCCACGATGTGCTCGCGGATCTGTTCCCGCAGCGAGTGCACGACGGGGGACGGGGTGGTCATGGGAGGGGGCTCCTTCGCTGCCGAGGCGGTCGACGCCGTGCCGCCATTATTCCGCCCGGTCCCGCGCACCCGCCGGGCGCGGGCCGCCCGGCACGACGACGGCGCCCCCGCGCCGGGCAACTGCCGGGCGGGGGCGCCGCGTTGGACGTACGGCCTGCCGGTGGGGCCTACAGGCCGAGGTCGACCTCGAACTCGCCGGCCTCCAGGATCGCCTTGACGGCGGTCAGGTAGCGGGCGGCGTCCGCGCCGTCGACCAGGCGGTGGTCGTACGACAGGGTCAGGTACGTCATGTGGCGCACGGCGATGGTCTCGCCGAGCTCCGGGTGGTCGACGACGACCGGGCGCTTCACCGTGGCGCCGATGCCCAGGATGGCGACCTGGTTCGGCGGGACGATGATCGTGTCGAACAGCGCGCCGCGCGAACCGGTGTTGCTGATGGTGAAGGTCGCGCCCGCCAGCTCGTCCGGGGTGATCTTGCTGGCCCGGACCTTGGCGGCCAGGTCGGCCGTGGCCTTGGCGATGCCGGCGATGTTCAGGTCGCCCGCGCCCTTGATGACCGGCGTCATCAGACCCTTCTCGGAGTCCACGGCGATGCCGATGTTCTCCGAGTCGAAGTACGTGATGGTGCCCTCGTCCTCGTTGATCCGGGCGTTGATGACCGGGTGGGCCTTCAGCGCCTGGGCCGCCGCCTTGACGAAGAACGGCATCGGGGAGAGCTTGACGCCCTCGCGGGCGGCGAAGGCGTCCTTCGCACGGCCGCGCAGGCGCATCAGCTTGGTGATGTCGACCTCGACGACGGAGGAGAGCTGCGCCTGGCCGTGCAGCGCCTTCATCATGTTGTCGCCGATGACCTTGCGCATGCGGGTCATCTTGACCGTCTGGCCGCGCAGCGGGGACGCCTCCTGCGCCGGGGCCTTGGCGGCCGGGGCCGCGGCGGCGGCCGGAGCGGCCGGGGCGGGGGCCTTGGCGGCCTCGGCGGCGGCCAGGACGTCCTGCTTGCGGATGCGCCCGCCGACGCCGGTGCCCTTGACGGACGCCAGGTCGACCGCGTGCTCGGAGGCGAGCTTGCGCACCAGCGGGGTCACGTAGGCGCCCTCGTCCGTCGCCTGGGCGGCGGCGGGAGCGGCGGCCTGCGCCGAGGCGGCCGGAGCCGGGGCGGCCGGAGCCGCAGCGGCCGGGGCCGGGGCCGGGGCGGCCGGGGCCGGGGCGGGCTGTGCGGGCTGGGCCGCGGGGGCCGGCTGCGCGGGGGCGGCCGGGGCCGGAGCGGGCGCCGGAGCCTCGGCCGGGGCGGCCGGGGCCGGGGCCGGGGCGGGCGCCGGAGCCGGGGCCTCGGCGGGCGCCGGGGCGGCCGGGGCGGGGGCGGCGGCCGGAGCGGCACCGGCGGCACCGATGACACCCAGCTTGGCGCCGACCTCGGCGGTCTCGTCCTCACCCACGGTGATCTCCAGCAGGGTGCCGGAGGTGGGGGCGGGGATCTCGGTGTCGACCTTGTCCGTGGAGACCTCGAGCAGCGGCTCGTCGGCCTCGACGGAGTCGCCGACCTGCTTCAGCCAGCGGGTGACGGTGCCCTCGGTGACCGACTCGCCCAGCGCGGGCAGGACGACGTCGGTGCCCTCGGCCGAAGCGCCGCCGGAGGCGGCCTCGGCGGTCGGGGCGGGGGCGGGGGCGGCGGCCTCGGTCGACGGGGCGGCCTGCGGGGCCTCCTGCGCCGGGGCCGGGGCGGCGGCCGGGGCCTGCTCGGCGGCCGGCGCGGGGGCGGCGGCCTGGGCCGGGGCCTCCTCGGCGGCCGGGGCCTCGGCGGAGGCGCCCGAGCCGTCGTCGATGACGGCCAGCTCGGCGCCGACCTCGACGGTCTCGTCCTCGGCGACCTTGATGGAGGTCAGCACGCCGGAGGCGGGTGCGGGGATCTCGGTGTCGACCTTGTCGGTGGAGACCTCGAGCAGCGGCTCGTCGGCCTCGACCCGCTCGCCCTCGGCCTTCAGCCAGCGGGTGACGGTGCCCTCGGTGACGCTCTCGCCGAGCGCCGGCAGGGTTACGGAAACCGGCATGGTTTCACTTGCTCCTAACGAAACGTGTGCGGTAAGTGGTCGCGCCCGGTGACTGGCGTCAGTCGTGGGAGTGGAGGGGCTTGCCCGCGAGCGCCAGGTGGGCCTCGCCGAGCGCCTCGTTCTGCGTCGGGTGGGCGTGGATGAGCTGCGCCACCTCGGCGGGCAGGGCCTCCCAGTTGTAGATGAGCTGGGCCTCGCCGACCTGCTCGCCCATGCGGTCACCGACCATGTGGACACCGACCACGGCACCGTCCTTGACCTGGACGAGCTTGATCTCGCCCGCGGTCTTCAGGATCTTGCTCTTGCCGTTGCCCGCGAGGTTGTACTTCAGCGCGACGACCTTGTCCGCGCCGTAGACCTCCTTGGCCTTCGCCTCGGTGATGCCCACGGAGGCGACCTCGGGGTGGCAGTACGTCACCCGCGGCACGCCGTCGTAGTCGATCGGCACGGGCTTCAGGCCGGCCAGGCGCTCCGCGACCAGGATGCCCTCGGCGAAGCCGACGTGCGCGAGCTGGAGGGTGGGGACGAGGTCGCCCACGGCCGAGATCGTCGGCACGTTGGTGCGCATGTACTCGTCGACCAGGACGTAGCCGCGGTCCATGGCGACGCCCTGCTCCTCGTAGCCCAGACCCTGGGAGACCGGGCCGCGGCCGATCGCGACCAGCAGCACCTCGGCCTCGAACGTCTTGCCGTCCGCCAGGGTGACCTTGACGCCGTTCTCGGTGTACTCGGCGCTCTGGAAGAACGTGCCGAGGCTGAACTTGATGCCGCGCTTGCGGAAGGCGCGCTCCAGCAGCTTCGAGCTGTTCTCGTCCTCGACCGGGACCAGGTGCTTGAGGCCCTCGACGATCGTGACGTCGGTCCCGAAGGACTTCCACGCGGAGGCGAACTCGACGCCGATGACGCCGCCGCCGAGGATGATCGCGGACTCCGGGACGCGGTCCAGGGTCAGCGCGTGGTCCGAGGACAGGATCCGGTTGCCGTCGATCTCCAGGCCGGGCAGCGACTTCGGCACGGAACCCGTGGCGAGCAGCACGTGGCGGCCCTCGACACGCTGGCCGTTCACGTCCACGGAGGTCGGGGAGGACAGCCGGCCCTCGCCCTCGATGTACGTCACCTTGCGGGAGGCGACCAGGCCCTGCAGGCCCTTGTACAGGCCGGCGATCACGTCGTCCTTGTACTTGTGGACGCCCTTGATGTCGATGCCCTCGAAGGAGGTCCTGACACCGAACTGTTCCGCCTCGCGGGCCTGGTCCGCGATCTCCCCGGCGTGGAGCAGGGCCTTGGTGGGGATGCAGCCGTTGTGCAGGCAGGTGCCGCCGAGCTTGTTCTTCTCGATGAGTGCGACGTCCAGGCCAAGCTGCGCACCTCGCAGAGCCGCGGCGTAACCGCCACTGCCACCGCCGAGGATCACTAGGTCGAAAACGGTGCTGGCGTCGTTCGCCACGTCACGTCCTCCATGCATATGCGCCGGTCGCCGGTCCTCGATGACTGGCGGCGGCTGGTGTTCGGCCGCTGTCTCTTCGGCCCTGTGGTGGGGGCCCTGTCCTGCCGGTCACCCATCTTCGCACTTGTCGCGGCGGTGCGGGACGCGGGGCCGGTCCCTGAGACGTGCCGCCGGCACGCGGGCGGCCCCGGACGGGTGACGTCCGGGGCCGCTCTTCCGGGGCCGCGCCGGGATGTGCTCCCGGCGGCCTCGCCGTGTGGTCCCATCGCTGCCGGCCCTCCCCTGAGGCCCGGCAGCCCTCCCCGGGACCGTCCGGGCGTCAGCCCAGGTCGCCCTCGGCGGTGCGCTCCGCCAGCCGCACCAGGGTGCGGACCGCCGAACCGGTACCGCCCTTCGGGGTGTAGCCGTACGGGCCGGACTCGTTGAAGGCCGGGCCGGCGATGTCCAGGTGCGCCCAGGTGATGCCCTCGCCGACGAACTCCTTCAGGAACAGGCCGGCCACCAGGCCGCCGCCCATGCGCTCGCCCATGTTGGCGATGTCGGCGGTGGGGGAGTCCATGCCCTTGCGCAGGTCCGCCGGGAGCGGCATCGGCCAGGACTGCTCGCCGACCTCCTCGGCGGTCTCGTGGACCGCGGTGCGGAACGCGTCGTCGTTCGCCATGACGCCGAACGTGCGGTTGCCGAGCGCGAGGACCATGGCGCCGGTCAGGGTCGCCACGTCCACGATCGCGTCCGGGGCCTCCTCCGAGGCGCGGGTCAGCGCGTCGGCCAGGACCAGGCGGCCCTCGGCGTCGGTGTTGAGCACCTCGACGGTCTTGCCGCTGTACATGCGCAGCACGTCACCGGGGCGGGTGGCCGTGCCGGACGGCATGTTCTCAGCGAGGGCCAGCCAGCCGGTGACGTTGACCGGCAGGCCCAGCCGGGCCACGGCCACGACCGCGGCGAACACGGCGGCGGCGCCGCTCATGTCGCACTTCATGGTCTCGTTGTGGCCGGCCGGCTTCAGGGAGATGCCGCCCGAGTCGTAGGTGATGCCCTTGCCGACCAGGGCGAGGGTCTTCTCCGCGTCCGGGTGGGTGTAGGCCAGCTTCACCAGGCGGGGCGGGTTGGCGGAGCCGGCGCCGACGCCGAGGATGCCGCCGTAGCCGCCCTTGGCGAGCGCCTTCTCGTCCAGGACCTGGACCTTGAGGCCGTTCTCCTTGCCCGCCGCGGTGGCGACGGCGGCGAACGCCTCGGGGGTCAGGTCGTTGGGCGGGGTGTTGATCAGGTCGCGGGCGCGGTTGACCTCCTCCGCCAGCGCGAGCGCGCGCTCCGCGGCGGCCTTGGCGGCCTTGTCGCGCGGCTTGGCGCCGAGCACGGCGACCTCGCCGAGGGGGCCCTTGGCGTCCTTGCCGCGCTCCTGGTACGCGGTGAAGGCGTACGCGCCGAGCAGCGCGCCCTCCGCGACCGCGGCGACGTCCTCCGCCGCCTCCACGGGCAGCGCGAAGCCGGCCTTCTTGACGCCGGACAGGGCGCGGGCGGCCGAGCCGGCGGCGCGGCGCAGCGCCTCGGCGCCGTACGCCTCGTCCTTCTCCGGCGCCTGGCCGAGGCCGACGGCGAGCACGAGCGGGGCCTTCAGGCCGCTCGGGGAGGGCACCTTGGTCACCTCGCCCTCGGCGCCGGCCGCGCCGAGGGTCTCCAGGACGGCGGCGAGCTTCCCGTCGAACGCCGAGTCCACGGCCTCGGCGCCCGGGGCGAGGACGAGGCCCTTGCCGCCGTCCGCGGCCTTGGCGACACCGACCACGAGGGCGTCGGCGCGCAGCGTCGCGGCACCGGTGGTGCTGAGAGTGAGAGCAGTCACGGTGGTGAATTCTCGCTTCCGTTGAGTCGTCTGGCGGTCGAGGGGTGGGCCGACCGTGCCCGCCGCATGGTATGTCCGCCCCTCCCGCGTGGCGGGACGAGCCTACGCGCGCGTAGACGCTCCGCTCACGGGGGCGGGCGTTCACCCGTCCGGGGGCCGGCCGCGCGGGCGGGTCCGGGCCCGCCGGGGCCGGTCCGGGCCCACCTCCCGGGGAGCCGCCCGCAGGGCCGGGCCCGTGCCGCGTCCCGCGCCGGGCCGCCGCGTTCGCCCGCCGCACCGCGCGCACCGGGGCGTGCTCCTCCCGGACGAGGCGCCTGCGTTCTCCGGCACGGTCCCGGAACGCCCCGCGGTTGCCGCCGGAAGCCCGGCCGGGCGGTGGCGGCCGCGCGGCGGGCGTGGTGCCGCCGGGAGCCGTACGCACAGCCGTCGGCGGCCGTGCCGACGGCCGCCCGGCCGGCCGTCAGCCCAGGGCCAGGACCACCAGGGCGGCGGTCGCCGCCGTCTCCGCGACCGCGCCGAAGACGTCCCCGGTCACCCCGCCGAACCTGCGCACGCACCGGCGCAGCAGCGCCTCGGCCGCGGCGAGCGCCACCAGCGCGCCCCCCAGATGCGCCCCGGCGCCGTACGCGGTCGCGGGCGCCCCCGCCAGCGCCCCGGCGCCCGCGCACCCCGCCGCCACCAGCACCCCGGCCGCCAGCGCGGCCCGCGCCGGCACGGTGCCCGCCACCACCGCGCCCAGCCCCTCGGGGCGGGCCGCCGGGACACCGGTGCGGCAGGCGAGGGTGAGCGCCAGCCGCGCGACGGTGCCCGCCACCACGGCCGCGACCGCGCCGCGCGCCCACCCCTGCCCGTACAGCTCGTACAGCGCCGCCACCTGGGCCAGCAGGACGAAGACCAGGGTGACCACGCCGAACGGCCCGATGTCCGACCGCTTCATGATCCGCAGCGCCTCCTCGGCCGGCCGGGCGCTGCCCAGCCCGTCGGCCGTGTCGGCCAGGCCGTCGAGGTGGAGGCCGCGGGTCAGCACGGCCGGTACGGCCGCCGAGGCGACGGCGGCGAGCAGCGGGCCCGCGCCGAGCAGCAGGAGCAGGACGCCGGCCGCCGCGGCGCAGCCGCCCACGACGAGCCCGGCGAACGGCGCGCAGAGCATCCCGCCCCGGGCGGCGTCCCGGTCCCAGCGGGCGACCCGCGCGGGCAGGACGGTGAGCGTGCCGAAGGCGAAGCGCGGTCCGTGGAAGCGGGGGAGCGGGTCGGTGGTGGTCACCGCGCGCACACTAGCCGCTGCCGGGCACCGCCCGGCCCGGTAGATTGCCGCAAAACGCCTCATCGCGGACGGGGTGGCATGGGTCACTGGTTCATGCGGGACATCGTGGAGCCCGGCAAGCTCCCGCTGCTGCTGGCGCTGGCCTCCTTCGTGGCGACCTTCCTCGTCACCCGCACCGTCACCCGCCTGATCCGCGCCGGGCGGGGCCCGTTCCGCGACGTCAGCACCGGCGGCGTCCACATCCACCACGTGGTGCCCGGCGTCGTCCTCACCCTGATCGGGGGTTTCGGCGCGATCGGCGCGCAGGGGCAGGTGGCCGCCGCCGTCTGCGCGGTGGTGTTCGGGGTCGGGGCGGGGCTGGTGCTGGACGAGTTCGCGCTGATCCTGCACCTCGCCGACGTGTACTGGACCGAGCAGGGCCGCCAGAGCGTGGAGGCGGTCGTCCTGACCACCGCGCTGGTGGCCCTGGTCCTGAGCGGCGCGGCGCCGCTGGGCGTCGACGAGCTGACGCCGGAGGAGCGGCGCGACCGGCTGAACGTGCTCCTCACCGTCGTGGTGAACCTGCTCTTCGTGGTGGTCGCCCTGGTGAAGGGCAAGCTCCGCACGGCGGTCATCGGGACGCTGGTGCCGCTCGTCGCCGTGGTCGGCGCGGTGCGGCTGGCCCGCCCGGACTCGCCCTGGGCGCGGCGCTTCTACCGGCGCAGGCCGCGCGCCCGCTCCCGCGCGCGGCGGCGCGCCGACCGCCACGACCGGCGCTGGGCGTGGCTCGGCCGCGGCTTCCAGGAACTGATCGCGGGCACCCCGGACCCCGTACGGCCGGCCAGGCCCCCGGACGGGGCGGACGACGCGGGCGGCGCGGTCGAGGCGGGCGGCGCGGACGGCGCGGGCGGCCCGGACGGTTCGGGCGGCGCGCGGACGGGTGCGTCCCCGCCCGGCGCGGACGGCGCCACCGGCCGGGGCGGGCCTCCGCCGGGTACGACGGCTCCGGGCGCCCCTCAGGACGGGGCCTCGCCGGGCACGGGCTCCGGCGCCCCGGCGGGCGCCCCGCCGTCCGTACCGCCGACGGTCCCGCCGGGCTCCGCGCCCCGCCCGTCCGCCGCTCCGGAAGACCCCTCGCCCGGCACCGGCGCCGCCCCGCCGGGCGCCGCCCCGCCCGGCGCCGCCCCGGGGAGGCCGCCCACCGCCCGGCCGGAAGCGCCGCCCCCCGGGCCGCCGGACGAGTCGCCCCCCGGCCCGTCGGAGGGCCCCCGGCCCTGAGCCGCGCGCGGGAGCGCACGCCCCCGGCGCCACCGCGCCAGCCCGTACGCCGCCACCGCGGCCACCAGGGCCGCCAGGTGCTCCTTGCCCGCCAGGTTCGGCTTGACCACCGCCTCCACCACCATGGCGGCGATCACCAGCCACCCGGTGAGCCGCGCCCGGTACCGCCAGCAGACGAACACCGCCAGCCCGACCACGGCCGCCGACGGACCGGTGTCCACCACGCGCGCGTCGGAGGCGGGCAGCCCCAGCAGCGGCGTGCCGGGCCCCAGGGCGATGCCGACCCGGGCGTACGTCGTCCCGGCCAGCGTCGCGACGTACGCGACGACGAGCGTCCGGGTCCGGCCCAGGCAGATCTCCGCGATCCCGAAGACGACGAGGACCTGCGCGAGCGCGCCCCACACCGGCAGGTCGAGCGCCGGGACGAACAGCGACAGGGGCGTGCGCGCCAGCGCCGCCCACAGCGGGTCCTCCGCCCGCACCGACCCGACGGCCTGGACCGGCCCGTACCCCCACGGCTGGTTCTGCACGAGCTGGAACAGCCCCGTCAGACACACCGCGGCCGTCGTCAGGGGCACCGCCCGAGGCCCGCGCGCGGCCAGCGCCGCCCGCACCGCACCGAACAGCGGCCCCCACTCCCGGCGCGCGAACGCCCGTACGGCCGGGCTCACCGGCCCGCCCCCGGCCGGGGCGCGGAGAGCGGCCGGAGCGCGGGCGCGGTCCGCCGGTCCGGCGGGGCCACGGCGGCGATCCGTGGCAGGGCTGTTCCTTCGGCGGTCAATGGGCTCCCCCTGAGGCGCGTGCGGCGCGGTCGTCCGGGGGCGCGCGGCCACGTCGCGCACCGGTGCGGCCCGCCCCTGGCGGGCGGGCCGCACCGGTGCGTGCGTCAGTCCATGCCGCCCGTCCCGCCCGCGTCCTGCGGCTCCGGCTGGTCGGGCCGTACCGGCAGCTCCGCCGCGAGCGCCGCGGCGGCCTGGACGAGGGGCAGGGCGAGCAGCGCCCCGGTTCCTTCGCCCACAGTGACGCCGTGGTCGAGCAGCGGGTTGAGCGCCATCCGGTCCAACGCCTTCGCCTGCGCGGGCTCCCCGCTGACCTGCCCGGCCAGCCACCAGTCCGGCGCCCGGAACGCCGCCCGCTGCGCGACCAGCGCGCACGCCGCCGACACCACGCCGTCCAGGATCACCGGCATCCGCCGCACCGCCGACTGGAGCAGGAAGCCGGTCATCGCGGCGAAGTCCGCGCCGCCCACCGCCGCCAGCAGCGCCAGCTGGTCGCCCAGCACGGGCCGGGCCCGGCGCAGCGCGTCGCGGACCGCCGCGCACTTGCGCATCCACGCCAGGTCGTCGATGCCGGCGCCGCCCCGCCCGGTCACCACCGAGGCGTCGGTGCCGCACAGCGCGGCGATCAGCGTCGCGGCCACCGTGGTCCCGCCGACGCTCAGGTCGCCCAGGACCACCAGGTCCGTGCCCGAGTCGGCCTCCTCGTCGGCGACGGCCACACCGAGCCGCACCGCCCGCTCGGCCTCCTCCGCCGTGAGGGCGTCCGCCACGTCGATCCGCCCGCTGCCGCGCCGCACCCGGCGCCGTACGACGTCGTCGGGGAGCAGCGCGGGGTCGCAGTCCAGGCCCGCGTCCACGACCCGCACCGGCACCCCGGCGCGCCGGGCCAGCACGGCGGCCGGACTGGCGCCGTCGAGCACGCGCCGTACGAGGACGTGCGCCGCCCCGGCCGGGCGGCCCGACACGTCGAGCGCGGCCACCCCGTGGTCCCCGGCGAACAGCACCAGCTTCGGCCGCTCCACGGGCCGTACGGGCACGGCGCCCTGCGCCGCGGCGAGCCACTCCCCGAGCTCGTCCAGGCGGCCGAGCGCGCCGGGCGGCACGGAGAGCCGCTCCCGGCGTTCCTCGGCGTCCCTGCGGGTGCCGCTGTCCGGGCGCTCGATCAGTTCGGAGAAGTCGTCGAGATTCAGCCTGCTCATTCGCGGAACAGTACCGGCCCGGCGAGACGGCCGGTGCCGGGCCGGCGGGGAGGCCGGCGCCGGGCCGGCCGGATCCCCGGAGCGGCCCGGCCGGGCGGTCAGCCGCGCACCACCAGGACCTGCCCGGACACCGCGAGGAGCACCTGCTCGCACTCGTCGGCGAAGGCCGCGTTGAGCCGCCCCAGCTCGTCCCGGAAGCGCCGCCCGGCGGCCGTCGCGGGGACGACGCCGGAGCCCACCTCGTTGGTGACGGCGACCACCGTGCGGCGCGTCGCGCGGACGGCGGCCACCAGCTCCGCGACCCGCTCCCGCAGCGCCTTCTCACCGGTGCGGGCCCAGGTCCCGTCGTCCCAGGCGCCGACCCGGTCCATCGCGTCGGTCAGCCACAGCGACAGGCAGTCGACCAGCAGCGGCGGCCCGTCCGCCGCGAGCAGCTCCGCGACCTCGCAGGTCTCCTCGGTGCGCCAGGAGGCGGGCCTGCGCTCCCGGTGCGCGCCGACGCGGGCCGCCCACTCGGCGTCGCCGTCCCGGCCCCCGCCCGTCGCCACGTACACCACGTCCGGGTACGCCTCCAGGCGCCGCTCGGCCTCCAGCGACTTGCCCGACCGGGCGCCGCCGGTCACCAGGGTGCGCCGGGGCGGCGCGGGCGCCTCCCGGTACGCGCCGACCGTCAGCGTCGTCCCGTCGGGCACGGCCCTGGCCCCGGCCGCGCCGAGCCGCCGGTCCAGCGCGGGGCCGGGCGCCGCGTCGTGGTCCAGGTGCACGGCGAGCACGTCGGTCTCCGCCCCGACCGCGCCCACCGCCCGGAGCCGGGCCAGCGCGTCGGGCCGGCCGGTCACGTCGAGCGCGACCAGGTCGTACGGGCGCTGCCGCGCGGCCGGCCCGGCGGGGGCGCCGCCCGGCGGCAGGTACAGCATCCGGGCCCCCTCCAGGGACGCCACCTCGTACCCGGTGCCGGGCGCGTCCAGCGCCACGGCCCGGACCCGGTGCCCGCTGATGAGGGTGAGCTCCCGGCCGTCCGGCACCCGGCCGGCCGTCGGCAGCCCGGCGGGCAGCTCCACGGGCGGGCCGTCGTGCGGGTGGGTGAGCAGCACCTGCCGTACGCCCGTCAGGGTGCGCCCCGCGCGGGCGGCGGCCAGGGCGGCGCCGGGGGTGAGGTCCAGGAGCAGCGCGCCGTCCACGAGCAGCGAGGCGGCGCTGCGCGCGTAGGGGCCGCGGGCGGTGGCGCACGCGGCGCAGGGGCAGCCGGGGCGGGGGAGCCCGGCCGGGGCTCCGGTGCCGAGCAGAGTCAGTTCCACGTACCCGATCTTCCCGTGAGCCCCGCGCGGCTGCGCGCCCGGCTACGCTGCGGGCAGGAACCAGCACTGGTGCGGGAACCCTTGGAGGGGCACATGGCGTGGACGTGGCGGTTCGAGAGTGCCGACGGCACGGAGGTGGAGCCGGCGGTGCGGCCGGAGGAGTTCACCACGCAGGGGGACGCCGAGTCCTGGATCGGCGAGACCTGGCGGGACCTGCTGGAGGGCGGCGCGCAGCAGGCCAGCCTCTACGAGGACGACACGAAGATCTACGGCCCGATGTCGCTGAACGCCGAGTCGTGAACGCCGAGTCGTGAACGCCGGGACCTGAACGCCGAGTCGTGACCGCCGGGTCCTGACCGCAGGGTCCCGGTCTCCGGGTCCCGGTCTCCGGGGGGCCGGCGGGGGTCCGGCTCACCGGGTCCCGACCGGCCGGGGCCGCGCCGGCCCGCCGCCAGGGCGGGCCGCCGCCCCTCCCCGGACCGGCCGGGCGCGGCCGGGTCGGGAAGGACGGACCGGTCCCGTCCCCCGGGGCGCTCCGCCCGGGGCACTCCGTACACCGGTACGCATCACGCCCCTACGCCGGGCGTCACGCCCCTACGCCGGGCATCCGCCCGCACGCCGGGCGCACCCCGCCGGCACGCCGTCGCGTCCCGCGGGCCGTCACATCTCGCCCAGGGTGACCTGCGCCGTCCGCCCCTTGCCTTCGCGCAGGTAGCGCACCTGCACCCGCTGCCCCGGCTGCATCGACGCCAGGGCCTCCAGCAGCGAGGTGATCGTGGTGATCTCGTCGCCGCCCACCCGCGTGATGATGTCGCCCACCCGCAGCCCCGCCGCCTGCGCGGCGCCGTCCTCCGTGACGCGCTCCACCGCGACCCCGGCCGGGCGGTAGTCGTCGTCCAGCACCGTCCGCCCCGAGATCCCGAGCGCGGCCCGCCCCGACTCCCGTACGCTCCCGTACTTCACGATCTGGTCGGCGACCGTCCGCACCATCGACACGGGAATGGCGAAGCCGATCCCCGGCGCCGTCCCGCCGCCCAGCTCCGGGTCGGCCGCCGCGAGGGTCGGGATGCCGATGACCTCGCTGTCCAGGTTGACGAGCGCGCCGCCGCTGTTGCCCGGGTTGATCGGCGCGGAGGTCTGCACCATGTTGCCGATCGTCGCGCCCGTCCCCCCGCCGGAGTCGCCCTCGCTGACCGTGCGGCCGATCGCGGAGACGATGCCCTGCGTGACGGAGCCGGACAGCCCCAGCGGGGCGCCCATGGCGAGGACGATCTGCCCGACCTCCACCTTCGCCGAGTCCCCGAACCGGGCGGGCCGCACCCCCTCCGGCGGGGCGCCCTCCAGTTTGATGACGGCGAGGTCCTGCTCCGGGTAGCTGGAGACCAGCCGCGCGGCGACGGGCTGCTCGCGGGTGGCGATGGTGACGCGGAAGCTGCGGGCGGAGCCGACGACGTGGGCGTTGGTGACGATGTGCCCCTCGGCGTCGTAGACGACGCCCGAGCCCAGGCTGTCGCCCGCTTCGATGGTGACGACCGACGGCAGGACGTTCTTGATGACGGTCTGGTACTCGCTCTGCAGGTCGCCCGGCTGCCGCGGCTCGGCCGCCGCCCGGGTCGGCGCGGTCGCCGGGACGCGGGGCCCGGCCGCCGCGGGGCCCGCGGGGAGCGGGGCGGCGGTGCAGCCGCCCAGCAGGGCGGCCGTGGCCGCGACGGCCACGGCGGCGAGGGGCGGCAGCGGCGTGCGGGGGCGCGGCGGGAGGGCATCCATGTCCGGAGTATCCCTTTCGTCCGCGCGCCCCTGCCCGCGCAGCGCACCCGATCAGGGGGCATCCGCCCCGCCGGCCGGGCACGCCCGACCGCTACGCGCGAGCCGCCAGGAACTGGGTCGCGGCCAGCTCCCCGTACAGCGGGTCGCCCGCCACCAGCTCGTCGTGCGTGCCCACCGCCCGCACCCGGCCGGCGTCCATCACCACGATCCGGTCGGCCAGCGTCACCGTGGACAGCCGGTGCGCCACCACCAGGACGGTCACGTCCCGCGCCGCCTCGGCGACGACGTCCCGCAGCGCCAGCTCGTTCACCGCGTCGAGCTGCGAGGTGGCCTCGTCCAGCAGGAGCAGCCGGGGCTTGCGCAGCAGCGCGCGGGCGACGGCCACCCGCTGCCGCTCGCCGCCCGACAGCTTCGAGCCGCGGTGCCCCACCAGGGTGTCCAGCCCCTCCGGCAAGCGCTCCACGAGCGCGTCCAGCCGCGCCCGGACGAGCACCTCGCGGATGTCCCCCTCCGTCGCGTCGGGCGCGGCGAACAGCAGGTTGTCGCGGAGCGTGCCCGCCAGGACCGGGGCGTCCTGCTCCACGTACCCGATGGAGGCCCGCAGCTCGGCGACCGGCCAGTCGCGCACGTCCCTGCCGTCCACCAGGACCCGGCCGCCGGTCGCCTCGTAGAACCGCTCGACCAGACCGAAGACGGTCGTCTTCCCGGCGCCCGACGGGCCGACGAAGGCGGTCATGCCCGGACCGGGCACCTCGAACGACACCCCGTGGTGGACGTACGGCAGGTCGTCCCGGTAGCGGAAGGCGACGTTCTCGAAGACGACCGACGCCCCTCCTCCGGCCGACGCCCCTCCTCCGGCCGTCGAGCCCGCCCCTCCGACCGGGGAGCCCGCCGCCCCGGCCGCCGAGCCCGCCGCCCCGGCCGGAACCCGGGCCGCCGAGCCGCCCGCCGCCCCGGCGGGGTCCTCCACCGCCAGCCGCTCCGCCTCCTCGACGCGGGCGATGGCCGCCGACCCCTTCTGGTACTGCGTCGCCGCCTCCACGAGCTGCGACACCGGCTCCATCAGGTAGAACAGGTACAGCAGGAACGCGATCAGCTCGGCGACGGTGATCGCCCCGGACGCGACCCGCGCCCCGCCGATGCCGAGCACCGCCAGGAACGACACCTGGATCGCGAGCCCCACCGACGAACCGGCGAGCGCCTGCCACTTCGCGGCCTTCACCCCGTGCCGCCACGCCTCCTGCGCGGCGGCCTCCACGGCGGCGGTCTCCCGCTCCTCGGCGCCCGACGCCTTCACGGTGCGGAACGCCCCGAAGACCCGCTCCAGACGGCTGGATATCTCCCCGACCGCCTCCTGCGAGCGCCGCGTCGCCTCCGCGATCCTGGGCATGGCCAGCGCGAACGCCCCGCCGATCAGCACGATCACCCCGAGGGTCACGCCGAGCAGCACGGCGTCCATGAGCAGCATCATCACCAGCGTGGCCAGGAAGCCGACCCCGCCCGTCACCGCGGAGACGACCGACTGGGTCGTCACGGCCCGCAGCAGCGTCGTGTCCGAGGTGATCCGCGACATCAGGTCGCCCGGCTGGGTCCGCTCCACCTCCGCCAGCCGCAGCCGCAGCAGCCGCCCGATCAGCGACCGCCGGGCGGCGAGCACCACCGACTCGGCGGTGCGCTCCAGGACGTACGAGCCGACCGCCTGGACCGCCGTCCCGGCGACCACCAGCGCGGTCAGAGCGAGCAGCACGCCCGTGATCGACTCCTCCCGGCCGAGCCGTTCGACCAGGGCTTTGGCGGCGAGTGGCTGCGCCAGTCCGGCCACGGTGCCGACCAGCGCCAGCAGCGTGCCGAGGGCGACGACCGCGCGGTGCGGCCGGAAGTGCCGGTACAGCGCCCGCCAGGTCTCCCGCGCGGGCAGCCGGGGCGTCGCGGCGCCCTTGTCCACAGAGCTCTCACTACTCACACCGGCTAGGACGCCGCGGACCCGGTCCGCACCTGTCCCGCCGGGGCGCGGATTCCGGCCGATCCGGGGGCGTACGATCCGGCCTCCGCACGGCGCCCGCCCGGCCCCGCCCGCGAAGCGGCCGACCGCGGGCCCTCTGCGCTCGCGGGCCTCGCCGGATCGGGCGTCGTCGGCGCCCCGCCGTCAGTCCCGGACGCAGCACAGGCCCGTCAGCCCCGCGCGCCCGCCGTCGGTCCCGCGGGCCGTACCCGCCCGTCCGAGCCCCGGACGCCGCTCAGCCCCGTCAGCCCCGGACGCCGCACAGGTGCAGCAGCGACGCCACGCGCCGGTACGGGTCGGTGCGCCCCGCGCGGTCCTCGGCGGCCAGCAGCCGGTCCAGCTCCTGCGCCGCGGGCAGCCCCTCGTCGCCGGGCACCGTCTCGGTGAAGACCCGCACGCCGTACCAGGCCTGCAGCGGCGCCGCGATGCCGGCGAGCGTGGCCGTCAGCGTGTCGAGCCGGTCGGCGCGCGCGGGCACCCCCCGCTCTCCCGCGCAGGTGTCCGCGTCGAACGCGGCGAGGGCGCCCGCCCAGTCCCCGGCCAGCCCCGGCCGCATGGCCAGCGCGTCGGCGTTCCGTACCACCAGGGACAGCAGGCCGCCGGGGGCCAGCATGCGGGCGAGCCCGGCGAGCATGGCGTCGGGCTCGTCGACGTACATCAGCACGCCGTGGCAGAGCACGACGTCGAAGCTGCCCGGCAGGAAGTGGACGCCGGTCTCCCGGCCGTCGCCCTCGATCAGCCGGAACCGCTCCCGGATCCCGGCGGGCTCACCGGACAGGGCCTCGCGGGCCGCCCGCAGCAGCTCGGGGTCGGACTCCAGTCCGGTCACCGTGTGCCCGGCCCGCGCGAGCCGCAGGGCCTGCGTGCCCTGGCCCATGCCGACGTCGAGTATCCGCAGCCGCTGGCCCACCGGGTAGCGGGCGCCGATCTGCTCGTCGAGCTGGCGGGCGACGATCTCCTGGCGGACCGTGTCGCGCAGTCCGCCGGGACCCGTCGTCAGTACCTCGGCGGCCGCGCCCCCGCCCCCCGAGACCGCGGTACTCAGGGCCGCTCTCCCCGTTTGACCTGCGGCTTCGGCAGCCGCAGGCGGCGCATCTGGAGCGAGCGCATCAGGGCGTACGCCACCGCGCCGCGCTTCGGGGTGTCCGGGAAGCGCTGCTTGAGCTGCTTGCGCAGACGGATCGCCAGGCCGATGGAGTCGACGACGATCAGGACGATGACGCCCAGCCACAGCACCGTGGCGATCGTCTGCATCTGACCGACCTGGATCACCGACAGGACCAGGATGACCACCGCGAGCGGCAGGAACATCTCGGCGACGAAGAACCGGGAGTCGACGAAGTCGCGCACGAACCGGCGGACGGGGCCGCGGTCGCGGGCGGGCAGGAAGCGCTCGTCGCCGGTGGCCAGGGCCTCGCGCTGGCGGGCCAGGTCGGCACGCCGGGCCTCGCGCTGGCGGCGCATCGCCTCCTTGCGGTCGAGCGTCGGCGTCACCGCGCGGCGGCGCTGGGACTGGGCCTCGCTCCGCTTCGGGGTGGGGCGGCCCTTGGGGGCCTGCGGGTCGCGGGGCTGCTTGGAGAGGTCCGCCGTCACCTTGCCGGTGGGGGCCTTCTCATCCTTCGAACGGCTACGGAACACAAGGCCCAAGGGTACGGGGTGCCGCGCCTGGACCCGACCCCGGCGGGGAACGATCCGGCAACGGCCCGCGCCCCGCGCCCGCGCGACCCCGACGGGCACCCCGTGCCCGCCCTACGGGCACCCCGTGCCATCCCTGGGGGAATCCGCGGTCCTCTACTCCTTGCGCCGGAGGGAACGGCGCGGCCACTCGTCCTTGGGGAGGAGCGCATCGGCGCCCGAACAGTGCGGTAATGGAAGCAGGGCCCGTAGGGTGGGTTCTGTCGGAGAGCTGCAGCCGAGACGGTTCAGAAGGGGGCGCGCGAAGCCCATGAGCGGTGTGATGAAGCGTATGGGGATGATCTTCCGCGCGAAGGCGAACAAGGCCCTGGACCGGGCCGAGGACCCGCGCGAGACCCTCGACTACTCCTACCAGAAGCAGCTTGAGCTGCTCCAGAAGGTGCGGCGCGGCGTGGCCGACGTCGCCACCTCCCGCAAGCGCCTCGAACTCCAGCTCAACCAGCTGCAGGGCCAGTCCGCCAAGCTGGAGGACCAGGGCCGCAAGGCGCTGGCGCTCGGCCGCGAGGACCTCGCCCGCGAGGCGCTGTCCCGGCGGGCCGCGCTCCAGCAGCAGGTCACCGACCTGGAGACGCAGCACCAGACGCTCCAGGGCGAGGAGGAGAAGCTGACGCTCGCCGCGCAGCGCCTCCAGGCCAAGGTGGACGCCTTCCGCACGCGCAAGGAGACCATCAAGGCCACGTACACGGCCGCGCAGGCCCAGACCCGCATCGCCGAGTCGTTCTCCGGCATCTCGGAGGAGATGAGCGACGTGGGCGTGGCCATCCAGCGCGCCGAGGACAAGACGGCGCAGCTCCAGGCCCGCGCGGGCGCGATCGACGAGCTGCTCGCCTCCGGTGCCCTGGACGACCAGTCGGGTCTCGCCAAGGACGACATCCAGGCCGAGCTGGACCGCCTGTCGGGCGGTACGGACGTGGAGCTGGAGCTCCAGCGCATGAAGGCCGAGCTGGCCGGCGGGACGAGCGCGCAGCAGCAGGCCATCGAGGGCGGCGACGGCGCGCAGCAGCAGGGCCAGGCGCAGGGCGAGGGCCGGCAGGCACCGAGGTTCGACAAGAGCTGAAAGGCGGCGTCATGATCGTGCGGATCATGGGGGAGGGCCAGGTGAGACTGGCCGACAGCCACTTCCCCGAGCTGGACGAGCTGGACGACGAACTGCTCGCGGAGATGGAGGCCGGTGACGGCGCCGGCTTCCGCCGCACCCTGCACGCCCTGCTGGACCGCGTCCGCGAGCTGGGCACACCGCTCCCCGACGACTCCCTGGAGCCGTCCGAGCTGATCCTCCCGGCACCGGACGCGACGCTGGAGGAAGTGCGCTCCCTCCTCTCCGACGACGGGCTGATCCCCGGCCGGTAGCGCCCCGCACCACCTCGGTACCGCCCGGCACCACCTCGGTACCGCCCGGCACCGCCCGGTACTGCCCCGGCACCGCCCGGCACCCAGGGCCCTGGCCGCCCGCCCCGTCCGCCCGCCCCCTGTCCGGGGCGGCCGGGCGGCGGGCCGCCTTGGCTACCCTCTCGGTGTGCCGGCCCAAGGAAACGCCCTCACGCGCTGCCGCGACTGGCTGCGCGCGCACCCGCTCGCCTGCGACGCCGTGCTGGCCGCCGCCGTACTCGGGGCGATGGTCCTCGGGTCCTTCGTCGAGCCGCACGGCGACGGCACCGGCCCCACCTTCAGCGCGCGCACCCCGCGCCCCCTGAGCGTCGTGCTCATGGTGGTGGGCGCCGCCGCGCTGGTGGCCCGCCGCCGCGCGCCCGTGCGGGTCCTGGTCTGCACGGGCGCGGCCGCCGTCTCGGACTTCGCCGCCGGGGACCCGCACGCACCGGTCGCGATGAGCACCGTCGTCGCCCTGTACACGGTCGCCTCCCGCACCGACCGGCCCACGACGTGGCGGGTCGGCCTCGCCACGATGGCGGTCCTGACCGCCGCCGCCATGTCCTTCGGCTCCGCGCCGTGGTACACCCAGCAGAACCTGGGCGTCTTCGCCTGGACGGGCATGGCCGCCGCGGCGGGCGACGCCGTCCGCAGCCGGCGGGCGTTCGTGGACGCCATACGGGAGCGCGCCGAGCGGGCCGAGCGCACCCGCGAGGAGGAGGCCCGCCGCCGCGTGGCCGAGGAGCGGCTGCGCATCGCGCGCGACCTGCACGACGTGGTCGCCCACCACATCGCCCTCGTCAACGTCCAGGCCGGGGTCGCCGCGCACGTCATGGACCGCCGTCCCGACCAGGCGAAGGAGGCCCTCGCGCACGTCCGGGAGGCGAGCCGCCGCGCGCTCGACGAGCTGCGCGCCACGGTGGGGCTGCTGCGCCAGTCCGGGGACCCGGCCGCCCCCACCGAGCCCGCGCCCGGCCTGGCCGTCCTCGACGACCTGCTGGAGGGGTTCCGGCACGCGGGCCTGCCGGTCCGGGTGGCCCGCACCGACCAGGACACCCACCTCCCGGCGGCGGTGGACCTCGCCGCGTACCGGATCGTCCAGGAGGCGCTGACCAACGTCCGCAAGCACGCGGGTCCGGGCGCCACGGCCGAGGTGAGCGTGCTGCGGGTGGGCCGGACGGTCGAGGTCACCGTCCTGGACGACGGGGGCACCGCCGCGCCCGCCGCCCCCGCCGAAGGGCCGGCCCCCGCCCGCGGGGAGCCGGACCGGCCCGGCGTACGCGCCCCCGCCCCCCGCCCCGCGCCCGCCGACCGCACCACCGCCGACCGCACGCCCGCCGACCGGACCGCCCCCGCCGTCGCGACCGTCTCCACCCGCCCCGCCGGCGGGGCCAGGACCACCCCGGCCGGCGGGACCGCCCCCGCCGCCCGCACCCCGGCCCGCCGGAGCGCCCTCCGTGCGGGCCCGGCGTCCGGGACCGGCGCGGCCCCCGACGCCCGGACCCCCGAGGGCCCCGCCCCCACGGGCGGCGGGCACGGGCTCGTCGGGATGCGGGAGCGGGTGGCGGCGCTCGGCGGGGCCCTCACGACCGGGCCCCGGTACGGGGGCGGCTACCGGGTGCGGGCGATACTTCCCCTCACCACACGCTCCGGGGAGGACCTGGTCCCATGACGACGACCGAGCCGATCACCGGACCGACCACCGCACCGGCCCCAGGGCCGACCACCGCACCGGCCCCAGGGCCGACCACCGCACCGGCCTCAGGACCGGCCCCCGCACCGACCCTCGGGTCGACCCCCGCACCGATCCCCGCACCGGTCCCCGAGCCGATCAAGGTGCTGCTCGCCGACGACCAGGCCCTGCTGCGCAGCGCGTTCCGGGTGCTGGTCGAGTCGGAGCCGGACATGCGGGTCGTCGGGGAGGCGGCGAACGGCGCCGAGGCGGTCGCGCTCGCCCGCGCGACCTCGCCCGACGTGGTGCTGATGGACATCCGCATGCCGGGCACGGACGGCCTGGCCGCCACCCGGGAGATCTCCGCCGACCCGGACCTGGGCGACGTCCACGTCGTGATGCTGACGACGTTCGAGGTGGACGAGTACGTGGTGCAGTCGCTGCGCGCCGGGGCGTGCGGCTTCCTCGGCAAGGGCGCCGAGCCGGAGGAGCTGCTGAGCGCCATCAGGGTCGCCGCCGCGGGGGACGCCCTGCTGTCGCCGGCCGCCACCAAGGGGCTGATCGCCACGTTCCTGGCGCAGAGCCCGCAAGGCCCGCACGGGCCGGGGGGCACGGCCGGGGGCGGCGCGCCCCCCGGCGGATCCGCCCCGCACGCCGCACGGCTGGCCGGGCTGACCGGCCGGGAACGGGAGGTCCTGGTCCACGTGGCCGCGGGGCTCTCCAACGACGAGATCGCCGCGCGGCTGGAGGTCAGCCCCCTCACCGTCAAGACCCATGTGAACCGGGCCATGGCCAAACTCGGGGCCCGCGACCGCGCCCAGCTGGTCGTCATCGCGTACGAGTCGGGGTTGGTACGCCCGAGGGTGGACTGAGCGGCCCGCCCGAGTACTCCGAACGCGGTAGTCGGGGCGGGGCAGGAAGGGACCTGCGGGCGAGGGAAGGGCCCTCCTCGATGGCGGATGGTGTGAGGGGCCGTACGACCCGGCCGCCCGGACCGCGCCCCGGCCCCGCCCGGCCGCCGACCGGACCACGCACGCCGAGCCACCGCACGGAGCCCACCCGCCCCGAGCCACCGCACGGAGCCCACCCGCGCCGAGCCACCACGCCAAGCACACCGCACAGAGCGAGACCACCACGCCAAGCCCACCGCGCCTGGCGCACCGCGCCGAGCCTCCGCGCCCGGCGCACCGTGCCGAGCGCGACCACGCCGAGCCACACCCCGGAAGAGAGAACCACGACGCCATGTCCTGGCTGTCCAGATTCAGCCTCGCCCAGCGGGCCCTCGTCGGCCTGATGTCGATCGTCGCGATCGTCTTCGGCACCATCGCGATACCCCAGCTCAAGCAGCAGCTCCTGCCCTCCATCGAGCTGCCCATGGTGTCGGTCCTCGCGCCGTACCAGGGCGCCTCGCCCGACGTGGTCGAGAAGCAGGTCGTCGAGCCCCTGGAGAACTCCCTGGAGGCCGTCGACGGCCTCAAGGGCGTCACCTCCACGGCCAGCGAGGGCAACGCCCTGATCATGGCCACCTTCGACTACGGCGACGAGTCGACCAAGCAGCTCGTCGCCGACGTCCAGCAGGCCGTCAACCGCGCCCGCGCCGTGCTGCCCGCCGGGGTCGACCCGCAGGTGGTCGCCGGCTCGACGGACGACATCCCGACCGTCGTCCTCGCCGCCTCCTCCACCGGCAAGGACCAGCAGGCCCTGGCCGGCCTGCTGGAGCGGACCGTCGTCCCGGCCCTGGAGGACATCGACGGCGTCGGGCAGGTCTCGGTCAGCGGCGTCCAGGACCTCCAGGTCTCCGTCACGCCCGACGACCGGAAGCTCGCCGCGGCCGGCCTGACGACCGCGCAGCTCGCGGAGGCGCTCCGCTCGGGCGGCGCCACCGTCCCGGCCGGCTCCTTCTCCGAGGGCGGGCAGAGCCGCACCGTGCAGGTCGGCGGCGCCTTCACCGCGCTGCGGCAGATCGAGGAGCTGCGCATCCCGCCGGCCGCGCCCGGCAAGGGCGGTGCCGTCCGCCTCGGCGACGTCGCCACCGTGAAGCAGGAGGAGTCCGCCCGTACGTCCCTGACCCGGACCAACGGCAAGCCGAGCCTCGCCGTGATGGCCACGATGGACAAGGACGGCAGCGCCGTCGCCATCTCCGAGGCCGTCGAGGAGAAGCTGCCCGAGCTGCGGCGCGGCCTCGGCGCGGGCGCCGAGCTGACCGTCGTCTCCGACCAGGGCCCGGCCGTCGCCAAGTCGATCTCCGGCCTCACCACGGAGGGCTCGCTCGGCCTGGTCTTCGCGGTCCTGGTGATCCTCGTCTTCCTGGCGTCGATCCGCTCCACCCTGGTCACGGCGGTGTCGATCCCGCTCTCCGTCGTCCTCGCGCTCCTCGTGCTGTGGAGCCGCGACCTGTCGCTGAACATGCTGACGCTGGGCGCGCTGACCATCGCCATCGGCCGCGTCGTGGACGACTCGATCGTCGTGCTGGAGAACATCAAGCGGCACCTCGGCTACGGCGAGGAGCGCCGGGAGGCGATCCTCACGGCGGTCCGCGAGGTGGCCGGCGCGGTGACCTCCTCCACCCTCACCACCGTCGCCGTGTTCCTCCCCATCGGCCTGGTGGGCGGCATGGTCGGCGAGCTGTTCGGCTCGTTCTCGCTGACCGTGACGGCGGCCCTGCTGGCGTCGCTGCTGGTGTCGCTGACGGTGGTGCCGGTCCTCTCGTACTGGTTCCTGCGCGCGCCCAAGGGCACGTCGGCCGACCCGGAGGAGGCCCGCCGGGCCGCCGAGGAGAAGGAGAGCCGCAGCCGGCTGCAGCGGATGTACGTGCCGGTGCTGCGGTTCGCGACGCGCCGCCGCCTCACCAGCCTGGGCATCGCCGCGGTCGTGCTGGTCGGCACCTTCGGGATGGCGCCGCTGCTGAAGACGAACTTCTTCGACCAGGGCGAGCAGACCGTCCTGTCGGTGAAGCAGAAGCTGCCGCCCGGCACGAGCCTGGAGGCGACGGACGCGGCGGCGAGGAAGGTCGAGGAGGTCCTGGCGTCGGCCGACGGCGTCGAGGACTACCAGGTCACGGTCGGCTCGTCCGGCTTCATGGCCGCGTTCGGCGGCGGTACGGGCGCCAACCAGGCGTCGTACCAGGTGAAGCTCGCGGAGTCGGCGTCGTCCGCGGAGGTCCGCGACCGGATCGACGCGGCGCTGGACCGGCTGGAGGGCGTCGGCGAGACGTCGATCGCCGCCGGCGACGGCTTCGCCAACCAGGACCTGAGCGTCGTCGTCAAGGCACCCGACGCCGCGACCCTGCGCGCGGCGGCCGAGGCGGTGCGCGAGGAGGTCGCCGGGCTGGACGACGTCACCGACGTCCAGAGCGACCTGGCCCAGTCCGTGCCGCGCGTGTCGGTGCGGGCCACCGCGAAGGCGGCCGGAGCCGGGTTCGGCGATGCGGCGCTCGGCATGGCCGTGGCCCAGGCGGTGCGCGGCACCCCGGCGGGCAAGGCGGTCCTGGACGACGCCGAGCGGGACGTGGTGATCACGTCGGCGCGGCCCGCCCGCACCCTCGCGGAGCTGCGGGCGCTGCCGCTCGGCCCGGTGAGGCTGGGCGACGTCGCGGACGTACGGCTGGTGCCCGGCCCGGTGTCGATGACCCGCATCGACGGCGCGCGGGCCGCGACGGTCAGCGCGAAGCCGACCGGCGACAACACGGGCGCGGTGAGCGCCGAGCTCCAGAAGCGGATCGGCGCCCTGGACCTGCCGGAGGGCGCGACCGCGTCCATCGGCGGCGTCTCGGAGGACCAGCAGGAGGCGTTCGCCAACCTGGGCCTGGCCATGCTCGCGGCCATCGCGATCGTCTTCATGCTGCTGGTGGCGACCTTCCGCAGCCTGGTCCAGCCGCTGATCCTGCTGGTCTCGGTGCCGTTCGCGGCGACGGGCGCGATCGGCCTGCTGATCGTCACCGACACGGCGATGGGCGTCCCGGCGATGATCGGCCTGCTGATGCTGATCGGCATCGTCGTGACCAACGCCATCGTGCTGATCGACCTGATCAACCAGTACCGGGAGCGGGGCCTCGGCGTGGTCGAGGCGGTCGTCGAGGGCGGCCGCCACCGGCTCCGCCCGATCCTCATGACCGCGCTGGCCACGATCTTCGCGCTGGTCCCGATGGCGCTGGGCATCACGGGCGAGGGCGGCTTCATCGCGCAGCCGCTGGCGGTCGTGGTGATCGGCGGCCTGATCACCTCCACGCTCCTGACCCTGCTCCTGGTGCCGACGCTGTACGCGATGGTGGAGCTGCGCAAGGAGCGCCGGGCCGCCAGGCGCGCCGCCCGCCGGGAGGCGGCCCCCGCCGCGCAGACCGCGACGGCACCGGGGGAGGCCCCCGCGGACGGGACCACCGCGGACGGCACGCCGGCCCGCGCGGGCGCCCGCGAGTAGCGGCGCCGCGCGGCGGAGAACGACGAGGGGCGCCCCCGGCGGGGGCGCCCCTCGTACGCGTCGGGTGCGGCCGTGACCGCCCCCGGCGCAGCCGACCGGGGCCCGGTGGTTCGCACCGGCGACCCGCGACCGGCCCGGAGGCCGACCGGGGCCGGCCCGGTGGACGGGGCCCCGTGGTCCGGCCGGGTCAGGGGAGGGCCAGCATCCGCTCCAGCGCCAGCTTCGCGAAGTCCTCGGTCTCGCGGTCCACCTGGATGCGGTTGACCAGGTTGCCCTCCGCGAGGGACTCCAGCGCCCACACCAGGTGCGGCAGGTCGATGCGGTTCATCGTGGAGCAGAAGCACACGGTCCGGTCGAGGAACACGATCTCCTTGCCCTCGTCGGCGAAACGGTTCGCCAGCCGCCGTACCAGGTTCAGCTCCGTGCCGATGGCCCACTTCGACCCGGCGGGCGCCGCCTCCAGGGTCTTGATGATGTACTCGGTCGAGCCCACGTAGTCGGCGGCGGCGACGACCTCGTGGCGGCACTCGGGGTGCACCAGCACGTTGACGCCCGGAACGCGCTCGCGGACCTCCCGGACCGACTCCAGCGAGAACCGGCCGTGCACCGAGCAGTGCCCGCGCCACAGGATCATCTTCGCGGCGCGCAGCTCCTCGACGGTCAGCCCGCCGTTCGGCTTGTGCGGGTTGTAGACGACGCAGTCGTCCAGGGACATGCCCATGTCCCGGACGGCGGTGTTGCGGCCCAGGTGCTGGTCGGGCAGGAAGAGCACCTTCTCGCCCTGCTCGAAGGCCCAGTCCAGGGCGCGCCTGGCGTTGGACGAGGTGCAGATCGTGCCGCCGTGCTTGCCGGTGAAGGCCTTGATGTCGGCGGAGGAGTTCATGTACGAGACGGGCACGGTGGTGTCCGCGATCCCCGCCTCGGTCAGGACGTCCCAGCACTCGGCGACCTGCTCGGCCGTGGCCATGTCGGCCATGGAGCAGCCGGCCGCCAGGTCGGGCAGGACGACCTTCTGGTCGTCGCCGGTCAGGATGTCCGCCGACTCCGCCATGAAGTGCACGCCGCAGAAGACGATGTACTCCGCCTCGGGCCGGGCGGCCGCGTCCCGGGCGAGCTTGAAGGAGTCGCCCGTGACGTCCGCGAACTGGATGACCTCGTCGCGCTGGTAGTGGTGGCCGAGGACGAAGACCTTGTCCCCGAGCTTCGCCTTGGCGGCGCGGGCGCGCTCCACCAGGTCCGGGTCGGACGGCGAGGGGAGGTCGCCGGGGCACTCGACGCCCCGCTCGCTCTTGGCGTCGGCCTCGCGGCCGAGCAGCAGCAGGGCGAGCGGCGTCGGCTGGACATCCAGGGGCTGGGCGGTGGTCACGACACGCACCCTTTCTACTGAGCCTTTTCGTCTAATTGACGCTATCTATCATAACTGGTTCACGTCACTTTGACGATGTCCATAGTGTCGATGTGACGAGTTCGCCGTCCCACAGGCCGGTGCTTGCGCCGGAGGCGGTGTGCGAGCATGAAGGGGTACGACCGGGCGCGGCCCGGAATGAATCGGCGACCCCGCCGGTTGCAACCGTCGGCAAGCAGTCTCCGAACAACCCGGGAGAGAAGCAGATGTCCGTATCGGACGAGAAGACCACTGTCAGTGACGGCATCATCCTGACGGACGCCGCCGCCGCCAAGGTCAAGGCCCTGCTCGACCAGGAAGGCCGCGACGACCTGGCGCTCCGCGTCGCCGTTCAGCCGGGTGGCTGCTCGGGCCTGCGCTACCAGCTCTTCTTCGACGAGCGCTCCCTCGACGGCGACGTCGTCAAGGACTTCGACGGCGTCAAGGTCGTCACCGACCGGATGAGCGCCCCGTACCTGGGCGGCGCCTCCATCGACTTCGTGGACACCATCGAGAAGCAGGGCTTCACCATCGACAACCCGAACGCCACGGGTTCCTGCGCCTGCGGCGACTCCTTCAGCTGATCCGCTGATCCGCCCAGGCCGAGCGGAAGCCGGCCCCGCCGGGCGGCCCGCCCGGCCCGGAGCCGGCCGGACGTGACGGACGCAAGGCGGCGGCCCCCGGACCCCTCCCGGTCCGCGGGGCCGCCGCCTTCCGCCGTCCCGGCGCGGCTCACCCTCCCGTGCCCCGCCGTCCCGGCACCCCACCTCTCCCACCACTCCCGGTCACCCACCGAGCCACCGCGCCGGTCAGCGCACCCGGTCACCCACCGAGCCACCGCGCCGGTCACCGACCCGGCCCCGCACCCGGTCACTTCGTCGGCGTCGAGCCGCTCCGGGGCAGGGGCCGCCCGGTCGCCGCGTCCACCACGGCCCGCTCGCCCACCGGCGCCTCCAGCACCACCGTCGCCTCCACCGGCAGGGCGATAGCGGCGCACATCCGGTCGGGGCCGCCCGGGATCTCGAAGACCCGCAGCCGCACCCGCGTGTCCGTCTCGTACGCCCGCACCAGGTAGGGGCTGCACGCACCGCCCGTGAACGACACCCGCAGCCGCCGGTCGCCCGGCCCGTACGGCGCGACCGCCAGGTTCGACGGCTCGGCGGTCGGGTACAGCCGCTCCAGCGGCACCGCCGGGTAGGAGAAGCGGTACGGCCGCCCGTCCCGCTCGCCGTCGAACAGCCAGGCCGGCACCAGCGTCGCCCCGGTCCGCCCCACCGCGGGCGAGAGTCCCAGGACCGCCGTGCGGATGGTCACCTCGGGCTCGGCGGGACGCTTCGGGACCGTCGTGCCCGGCTTGCACGGCCCGCTCGGGTCCGCCCCCGCCCGGTCGCCGTCCGCCGTGGCCGGGCCCGAGCCGTCCAGGTGCGGCACGGCCGTCGCGCAGCCGCCGACGCCCTCGCGCGGCCAGGTGGCGCCCACCGTCGCGTTCAGCTCCCGCACCGCCTGCTCGGCGCTGATCAGCGGGTACGCCTCGCCGCGCGCCGGAGTGCTCAGCCGCCCCTCCGCCGAGACCACGCCGCCGCCGGCGTCCACGGTGATCCGCGGGCCCCAGTCGCGCGTCGGCAGCCCGTCCACCCGCGGCTCGGCGGTCACCGTGCGCACCGAGCCCCGCGCCTCCGACCGCACGACCGCGTCCGCCAGCCCCAGCGCCTCCAGCAGCGGCGCCGCGGCCCGCCGGGCCGTCTCGTCGTCCACCGGCCGGTCGGTCGGATCACCCGGGCAGCGCTTGCCCTTGGGGCAGTCGTCCGTGACCGGTCCCTGGGCCTCGTACCGCCAGTGGCCCGCCTCGTCCACGTGGAGCGAGGGGCCCGAGCCGTCCCGCTCCGGGCCGACCCGCCAGCCCAGCGGGGCCTTCACCGGGGCGCCCGGGAAGCCCAGCGCCTTCGCCAGCCGGGCCGCGTCCGCCGCCGTCACCTTCTCCGGCGCCCGGTAGGCGTGCCCCTTCTCCGGCGCCTTCGGCAGCGGGCCCGCCACCCGGTACCGCTCACCCCCGGACGGGTCCGGCTCGCCGGGCGCGATGCCGGGCGCCGTACCCCCCGGAGCGGTGCCGCCCGGCGAGGGCGTGGCGCCGGGGCCGCCGCGCCCGTCGTCGGCGGCGCCCGCCACCGTCCGCGCGCCGCCGTCCGGCCCGCCCACCGCCAGGTAGGTCCCGCCGCCCGCCGCCAGCACCGCCGCCGCCACCAGGGCGACCGCGAGCGGCCGGCGCCGGCCCGGTCCTGCGTCCGTGCTGGTCTCCGTGTCGCTCACCGCAAGGCTCCTTCGTCGGTCCACACCACCAGTCGTATCCCCGCAGGGCGGGAGACACCGGTGGGACGGAGCGGACGGCCGAGCGGTTCCGTGGGCCGTACGGGTGTCAGACCCCGTATTCGGGGGCGCCGGCGATCAGCCGGACGGACGAGGGCTCCACGACCACCCCCAGGATCCGCGAGGGCGGGACCGGCACGGGCGAGGCCGCCCGCGCGGCCGGCCAGTGCGGAACCATCCGCGCGGAGGCCCCGCACAGCTCCGCCAGGGTCAGATCGGGCTCCAGCCGCTCACGCGCCGTGATGTCGTTCGCCATGACGGCACCGTACGCAGCCCGCCCCCGGACCGAGAAGGTCCTACTATCGGGTAGTTTCCGCTGTTCGCCGGCGCCCTACGACCCGGTAGCGTGAACTGTCCATGCTGTCTCCCCGCAGGAGCATCCCGCCGTGCGTATCGCAGTCACCGGCTCCATCGCCACCGACCACCTCATGACCTTCCCCGGCCGGTTCGCCGACCAGCTCGTCGCCGACCAGCTCCACACGGTCTCCCTCTCCTTCCTCGTCGACAACCTCGACGTCCGCCGGGGAGGCGTCGGCGCGAACATCTGCTTCGGCATGGGACAGCTCGGCGCCCGCCCGATCCTCGTCGGCGCCGCGGGCTACGACTTCGACGAGTACCGGGCCTGGCTCGACCGGCACGGCGTGGACACCGGCTCCGTGCGCATCTCCGAGGTGCTGCACACCGCCCGCTTCGTCTGCACCACGGACGCCGACCACAACCAGATCGGCTCCTTCTACACGGGCGCGATGAGCGAGGCCCGGCTCATCGAGCTCAAGGCCGTCGCCGACCGCGTCGGCGGCCTCGACCTGGTCCTCATCGGCGCGGACGACCCGGAGGCGATGCTCCGCCACACCGAGGAGTGCCGCACCCGCGGCATCCCGTTCGCCGCCGACTTCTCGCAGCAGATCGCCCGCATGGACGGCGACGAGATCCGCACCCTCCTCGACGGCGCCACCTACCTCTTCTCCAACGAGTACGAGAAGGGCCTCATCGAGACCAAGACCGGCTGGAGCGCCGAGGAGATCCTCGGCCGGGTCGGCCACCGCGTCACCACCCTCGGCGCGCGCGGCGTCCGGATCGAGCGCGCCGGCGAGCCCGCCTTCGAGGTCGGCTGCCCCGACGAGGAGGCCAAGGTCGACCCCACCGGCGTCGGCGACGCCTTCCGCGCCGGCTTCCTCTCCGGCCTCGCCTGGGGCGTCGGCATGGAGCGCGCCGCCCAGGTCGGCTGCATGCTGGCCACGCTCGTCATCGAGACCCTGGGCACCCAGGAGTACACCCTGCGCCGCGCCCACTTCATGGAGCGCTTCACCAAGGCGTACGGGGACGACGCCGCCACCGAGGTCCGCGCCCACCTGGCGTGACCCGCCGCCCGCACGGACCGGGCGGCCCGCCGGCCCCCGGAGCCGGCGGGCCGCCCCGTCCCGGGGCGCGCGGTCAGACGAGCCGGCGGACCACGTAGGCGGCGCCCCGGTCCGCCGGCTCCTCGCCCACGTACTCCTGGCCCCGCATCCCGCACCACGCGGGGATGTCCAGCCGCGCCGCCGCGTCGTCCGCGAGCACCCGCACCGTCCCGCCCACCGGCACGTCGCCGATCACCTTCGCCAGCTCGATCACCGGCACCGGGCACCGCCTGCCCAGCGCGTCCACCACCAGCTCCCCGCCCTCGCCGGACACGCCCTCCGCCGTCCCGCCCGCCGGCGCGCCCAGCCGCTCCCGCACGCCCGCCACCACGCCCGGCAGCACCTCCAGGAACCGCTCGACGTCCGCCTCCGCCACCCCGTGGGGCAGCGAGACCCGGACGTTCCCCTCCGACAGCACGCCCATCGCGCGCAGGACGTGGCTGGGCGTCAGCGTCGAACTCGTGCACGACGAACCGGACGAAACGGAGAAACCCGACCGGTCCAGCTCGTGCAGCAGCGCCTCCCCGTCCACGTACAGGCAGGAGAACGTCACCAGATGCGGCAGCCGCCGCTCCGCGTCGCCCACCACCTCCACGTCCGGCACCGCCTGCGCCACCCGCGCCCGGATCCGCGCCACCAGCCCCCGCAGCCGCTCCGCCTCCGTCGCGGCCTCCGCCCGCACCGCCCGCAGCGACGCCGCCGCCGCCACGATCGCCGGGAGGTTCGGGAACCCGGCCGACCGGCCCGCCTCCCGCTCGTCCGCCGGCCCCGCCGGCGCGAACCGCGTCCCCTTGCGCACCACCAGCAGCCCCACCCCCGCGGGGCCGCCCCACTTGTGGGCGCTCGCCGCCAGCAGCGACCAGCCGCCCTCCACCGGCCCCCACGCCAGCGACTGCGCCGCGTCCACCAGCAGCGGCACACCCGCCGCCCGGCACGCCTCGGCCGCCTCGGCGACCGGCTGCACCGTCCCCACCTCGTGGTTGGCCGACTGGAGGCAGGCCAGCGCCGTGTCCGCGCGCAGCGCCTGCGCGTACACCCGCGGGTCCACCGCCCCGGTCCGCCCGACCGGCACCCGCGCCACCGCCCCGCCGGCCGCCTCGTGCGCCTGCGCGGCGTGCAGCACCGAGGAGTGCTCCACCGCCGACACGACCAGGTGGCGGCCGGACCGGCGCCGCCCCGCCAGGGCGCCCGCGACGCCCGAGTGGACCGCGTGCGTCCCGGACGGGGTGAAGGACAGCTCGTCCGGGCGGCACCCCACCGCCTCGGCCGCCGCCTCGCGGGCGGCGTCCAGCAGCAGCCGGGCGCGCCGGCCCTCCCGGTACAGGCGCGCGGGGTCGGCCCAGCCCTCGTCCAGGGACGCCTGGAGCGCCTGGCGGGCGACGGGGTGCAGGGGAGCGGAGGAAGCGACGTCGAAGTAGGCCACGCGGCCACGCTAACTCCGTAGCCCCCGAGGGTGCCGAACGGGCCCGCGACCTGCGGACACAACCCGAAAGAGGGGTCCGGCGGCGCGTTGGGCACCCTCCCCGCGCGACGCGAAATGGCGTCCAGTAGGGTTTGGTCCGCATAAACATCCAAACCCCTGCCCGCGTCAGGGCGGCGACCGACCAGCGAGACGGCCGCAGCCGAGCCGCGGGCGAGACTCTCGGGAAGGCGCTACGTGAGTCCCAACGGCTCCGACCGCTCGTCGCGGCGCCCGATGCGGCGGAAGCTGCCGCAGGTGCTGACTGCGGGCCTGATCCTGGCTACCGCCTCCGGTTGCTCGTACAACTGGGAGGACTTCCCCCGCCTCGGTATGCCCACCCCGGTGACGGAGGAGGCCCCGCGGATCCTCTCCCTCTGGCAGGGCTCGTGGGCGGCAGCGCTCGCCACGGGCGTGCTCGTGTGGGGCCTGATCCTGTGGAGCGTCATCTTCCACCGGCGTAGCCGCACCAAGGTCGAGGTTCCCCCGCAGACCCGGTACAACATGCCCATCGAGGCGCTGTACACGGTGACCCCGCTCATCATCGTCTCGGTGCTGTTCTACTTCACCGCGCGTGACGAGTCCAAGCTCCTCGCCCTCTCCGACAAGCCGGCCCACACCATCAACGTGGTCGGCTACCAGTGGAGCTGGGGCTTCAACTACATCGAGAACGTGGACGGCGACGCCGCCACGGGTGCCGAGGTCCCCAAGGAGCTCGGCGCCGTCCCGGACAAGTGGCAGAAGCAGTTCCCCGCCGGCGCCGAGGGCGTCCACGACTTCGGCATCCCGGGGACGCGGAACCCGCAGACCGGCAACCCGGGCCCGACGCTGTGGCTGCCCAAGGGCGAGAAGGTCCGGTTCGTCCTGACCTCCCGCGACGTCATCCACTCCTTCTGGGTCGTCCCCTTCCTCATGAAGCAGGACGTCATCCCGGGCCACACCAACGCCTTCGAGGTGACCCCCACGCAGGAGGGCACCTTCCTCGGCAAGTGCGCCGAGCTGTGCGGCGTCGACCACTCCCGGATGCTCTTCAACGTCAAGGTCGTCTCCCCGGAGCGCTACCAGCAGCACCTCAAGGAGCTGGCCGAGAAGGGGCAGACCGGCTACATCCCGTCGGGCATTGAGCAGACGGACCCGGCCAGGAATGCGGAGAAGAACCAACTGTGAGCATCCTCAACGAACCTCAGGGTGCCGCCACGGCAGCTGACGGCTCGAAGGAGCCGTACGAGAACGAGCTGCCCGTCCGGCGCAAGCAGCCCGGCAACATCGTCGTCAAGTGGCTGACCACCACCGACCACAAGACGATCGGCACGCTCTACCTGGTCACCTCGTTCGCCTTCTTCTGCATCGGCGGTCTGCTCGCGCTCTTCATGCGCGCGGAGCTGGCCCGGCCCGGCACGCAGATCATGTCGAACGAGCAGTTCAACCAGGCGTTCACGATGCACGGCACGATCATGCTGCTGATGTTCGCGACGCCGCTGTTCGCCGGTTTCGCCAACTGGATCATGCCGCTGCAGATCGGCGCGCCCGACGTGGCGTTCCCGCGGCTGAACATGTTCGCCTACTGGCTCTACCTGTTCGGCTCGCTCATCGCCGTGGCCGGCTTCCTCACCCCGCAGGGCGCCGCCGACTTCGGCTGGTTCGCCTACACCCCGCTGTCGGACGCCGTCCGCTCGCCGGGTGTCGGCGCCGACATGTGGATCATGGGTCTGGCCTTCTCCGGCTTCGGCACGATCCTCGGCTCGGTCAACTTCATCACCACGATCATCTGCATGCGCGCCCCCGGCATGACGATGTTCCGGATGCCGATCTTCACCTGGAACGTGCTGCTGACCGGTGTCCTGGTCCTGCTCGCCTTCCCGGTGCTGGCCGCCGCGCTCTTCGCGCTGGAGGCCGACCGCAAGTTCGGCTCGCACATCTTCGACCCGTCCAACGGCGGTGCCCTGCTCTGGCAGCACCTCTTCTGGTTCTTCGGGCACCCGGAGGTGTACATCATCGCGCTGCCGTTCTTCGGCATCGTCTCGGAGATCGTGCCGGTCTTCAGCCGCAAGCCGATGTTCGGCTACATCGGCCTGGTGGCCGCGACCATCGCGATCGCCGGTCTGTCGATCACCGTGTGGGCGCACCACATGTACGTCACCGGCGGTGTGCTGCTGCCGTTCTTCTCCTTCATGACCTTCCTGATCGCGGTCCCGACCGGTGTGAAGTTCTTCAACTGGATCGGCACCATGTGGAAGGGCTCGCTGTCCTTCGAGACCCCGATGCTCTGGACGATCGGCTTCCTGGTCACCTTCACCTTCGGTGGCCTGACCGGTGTGATCCTGGCGTCGCCGCCGATGGACTTCCACGTCTCCGACTCGTACTTCGTCGTCGCGCACTTCCACTACGTCGTCTTCGGCACCGTGGTGTTCGCGATGTTCGCCGGGTTCCACTTCTGGTGGCCGAAGTTCACGGGCAAGATGCTGGACGAGCGCCTCGGCAAGATCACCTTCTGGACGCTGTTCATCGGCTTCCACGGCACCTTCCTCGTCCAGCACTGGCTGGGCGCCGAGGGCATGCCCCGCCGGTACGCGGACTACCTCGCCGCGGACGGCTTCACGGCCCTGAACACGATCTCCACGATCGCCTCGTTCCTGCTGGGCCTGTCGATCCTGCCGTTCTTCTACAACGTCTGGAAGACCGCCAAGTACGGCAAGAAGGTCGAGGTCGACGACCCGTGGGGCTACGGCCGGTCGCTGGAGTGGGCCACGTCCTGCCCGCCGCCGCGCCACAACTTCCTCACGCTGCCGCGCATCCGCTCGGAATCCCCGGCGTTCGACCTGCACCACCCTGAGATCTCCGCGATCGACCAGCTCGAGAACCAGGGCCGCAAGGACACCGCGCTGGTCGGCGGCAAGGAGGCCGGCAAGTGAAGATCCAGGGCAAGATGTTCATCTGGCTGAGCTTCTTCATCCTGGCCATGGCCGTCCTGTACGGCCTGTGGTCGAAGGAGCCGGTCGGCACCACCGCGCTGTTCATGGCCTTCGGCCTGGCGATCATGGTCGGCTACTACCTGGCCTTCACGGCCCGGCGGGTGGACGCCATGGCGCAGGACGACAAGGAGGCGGACGTCGCGGACGAGGCCGGTGAGCTCGGCTTCTTCTCGCCGCACAGCTGGCAGCCGCTCTCGCTGGCGATCGGCGGCGCGCTCGCCTTCCTCGCCGTCGCCCTCGACTGGTGGCTGATGTTCTTCTCCCTGCCGGTCATCCTGATCGGTATCTGGGGCTGGGTCTTCGAGTACTACCGGGGCGAGAACCAGAACCAGTGACGACCCCTCAGCGGTGAGGTGACCCGGCGGCTCCGGAAGGAGTCCGCCGGGTCACTCTTTTGCATGCATCCGGCGTGCCGCGCTCGACAGCCGTTCCTACGGTGTGCTTATGAGCAACACGCCGAGCTTCCGCATCGCCCTGAGCTGCTCCCTGCTGGTCGCCGCCGCGGGTGCCGGCCTGGCCGGCTGCGGGGGACCGGACGGCCATCCGCTCTCCGCGCGCCCCTACGACGCGGCCCGGCAGGTCGGCTTCACCGGTCTCGCCGAGGACCGCGAGGTCCCCCTCGACAAGCCCCTCGCCATCACCGCCCGCGACGACGACGCCCGCATCACGGACGTCACCGCCGTCGACGAGGCGGGCCGCCACCTGGCGGGCGAGCTCTCCGCCGACGGCCGCGGCTGGCGCTCCACCGGCGCGCCGGCCGCGGGTGCCCGCTACACCGTCAGGGTCGCCACGGAGAACGGCGACGGAGCCCCCGGCCTGCGCACGATGACGTTCCGCACGGCCCCCGCCCGCAAGCTCCTGAAGGTGGAGTTCGGGCCGGAGGCGGGCACGTACGGCGTGGGACAGCCCCTGACGGCCACCCTCAGCGCCCCCGTGAAGAGCAAGGAGGGCCGCGCGGCGGTCGAGCGCGCCCTCCGCGTCGACTCCACGCCCGAGGTCACCGGCGGCTGGCACTGGGTGGACGACGAGAAGCTGCACTTCCGGCCCAAGGAGTACTGGCCCGCCGGCGCTTCCGTCACCCTCACCAGCACCCTCGGCGGCGCCCACATCGGCGGCGGGCTCTACGGCGCCCCCACCGAACCACTCAAGATCGACATCGGCGACCGGGTCGAGGCCGTCACCGACGCCTCCACCCACACGATGGTCGTCCGGCGCAACGGCGAAGTGATCAACACCATCCCGGTCACCACCGGCAAGCCCGGCTTCGAGACCCGCAACGGCGTCAAGGTGGTGCTGGAGAAGCAGCCGTTCGTGCGGATGCGCAGCACCACCGTCGGCATCGCGGCGGGCAGCAGCGAGTCGTACGACCTGCCCGTCCACTACGCGACCCGCGTCACCTGGAGCGGCGAGTACGTGCACGCCGCGCCCTGGTCGGTCGGCTCGCAGGGGTACGCCAACGTCAGCCACGGCTGCGTCGGGATGTCCACCTCCAACGCCGCCTGGTTCTTCGAGAACTTCCGGCGCGGCGACATCGTCGAGGTCGTCAACAGCCACGGCGAGGACATGACCCCGTTCGGCAACGGCTTCGGGGAGTGGAACATGACCTGGGACCGGTGGCAGCAGGGCAGCGCCGTCCAGGCCGACACCGGCCGCGCGGGCCCCGCCCGGCTGAGCCCCCTCCCGCGGTAGCGGGCCCCCGTCCCGCGGCCCGGCCCACCGTCCCGCCCCCGCGCGGGCCGGGGGCCGGGCCGCCGGTACGCGGGTCCCCGGCCCGGCGGCCCTCACGACCGGTCACGGCGGACCGGTACCGGCCGGGACACCGGCCGGCGAAGACCACCGCCGCCGCCCGGCCCCGCGCCAGGCGGCCCGGCGCCGTTCAAGCCCCGAGGCCGGGGCGCCGTCCAAGGCCCGAGGCCGGGCGGCCCCGGAGGACCGCGCGGCGGTCAGGCCTCCACGGCCAGGCGGCGGTCAGGCCTCCATGGCCAGGCGGCGGTCAGGCCTCCACGGCCAGGCGGCTGCGCAGGAGCGCCGCCAGGGCCTCCGGGAGCTCCGCCGGGTCCACCGGCAGCGTCACGGCCGCGTCGGCCCGGCTCCAGGTCGCCAGCCAGGCGTCCTGCGCCCGCCCGATGAGCAGCAGCACCGGGGGGCACTCGAAGACCTCGTCCTTGATCTGCCGGCACACGCCCATGCCGCCCGCCGGCACGGCCTCGCCGTCCAGCACGCACACGTCGACGCCGCCCGCGTCCAGCCGCTCCAGGACCGCCGGCAGCGTCGCGCACTCGACGTACTCGACCGGGGGGACGTCGGCCGCGGGGCGCCGCCCGGCCGCCAGCCGCACCTGCGCTCGGGTGTTCGCGTCGTCGCTGTAGACCAGTACGGTGGCGCTGGACTGCATGGTTCCTCCGAGATCGTCGCGGGCAGTGCTCGGTAACCGATGCGGCGGATGCTACTCCGTCCCACAGCCCGTCGACAGCGGCCCGACACCGCCGCGGGCGGCCCCTCGCTGGGCCGTTCGGGTGCCCTGGAGGGGCCCTCGGAGGGCCGGGACACTCCGAACGGCACCCCCGGAGTGAGGGCGGGATAAGCGACCGACATAATGTCGGTCGTGGCGACAGCAACGACAGTAGATACCGGGCACGCGCACCCGTCGGTCAATCGACCGAACCTCACCAGCGTCGGAACCATCATCTGGCTGAGTTCCGAGCTGATGTTCTTCGCGGCCCTCTTCGCGATGTACTTCACCCTGCGATCGGTAACGGGTGCCGAATACTGGTCCGAGCAGGCGGACCACCTGAACTTCCCGTTCTCGGCGACCAACACCACGATCCTGGTGCTCTCCTCCCTCACCTGCCAGCTCGGCGTCTTCGCCGCCGAGCGCGGCGACGTGAAGAAGCTGCGCGCCTGGTTCATCGTGACGTTCATCATGGGCGCGATCTTCATCGGCGGCCAGGTCCTCGAGTACACCGAGCTGGTCAAGGAGGCGGGCATGTCCCTGTCCTCCGGCCCGTACGGCTCCGTGTTCTACCTGACCACGGGCTTCCACGGCCTCCACGTGACGGGCGGCCTGATCGCGTTCCTGCTGGTACTCGGCCGGACGTACGCCGCGAAGCGGTTCACTCACGAGCAGGCAACCGCCGCCATCGTCGTGTCCTACTACTGGCACTTCGTCGATGTCGTCTGGATCGGCCTCTTCGCCACGATCTACATGATCAAGTAGTCGGGCTCGGCCCGACCATCCAGCAAGCATCGACGCAGAAGATCCTGACACCGGGGTAATCCGTGAAAAAGCTCTCCGCACGACGACGCCATCCGCTGGCGGCGGTCGTCGTCCTACTTCTCGCGCTGGCGGCCACCGGGGGGCTGTACGCCGCGTTCGCGCCCGCGAGCACGGCACAGGCCGACGAGACCGCCCAGTCCCTCGCCATCGAGGAGGGCAAGAAGCTCTACACCGTCGGCTGCGCCAGCTGCCACGGCACCGGCGGTCAGGGCACCTCCGACGGCCCGTCCCTGGTCGGCGTGGGCTCCGCCGCCGTCGACTTCCAGGTCGGCACCGGCCGCATGCCCGCGCAGCAGCCGGGCGCCCAGGTCCCGCGGAAGAAGAACATCTACACGCAGGCCCAGATCGACCAGTTGGCGGCGTACATCTCCTCGCTCGGCCCGGGTCCCGTCACCCCCACCGAGAAGCAGTACAGCGTGGAAGGCGCCGACATCGCCAAGGGCGGTGAGCTCTTCCGCAACAACTGCGCCCAGTGCCACAACTTCACCGGCAAGGGTGGCGCGCTGACCGAGGGCAAGTACGCGCCCAGCCTCGACGGCGTCAGCGAGAAGCACATCTACGAGGCCATGCAGACCGGCCCGCAGAACATGCCCTCCTTCCCCGACACGACGATGCCGGAGCAGGAGAAGAAGGACATCATCGCGTACATCAAGGCCGTGAACGGTGACGAGACTCCGTCGCCCGGCGGCTTCGCGCTCGGCGGCCTGGGACCGGTCAGCGAGGGCCTGTTCGGCTGGATCTTCGGGCTGGGTTCGCTGATCGCCGTCGCCGTCTGGGTCGCGGCCCACACCGCTAAGGCCAAGAAGTCATGAGTAGCCAAGAGTTTTCCGAGAAGAGCCTGCCGAGCGAGCAGGACACCGCGCACGGCACGGCGGTCGCCGAGAACCCGTTCGCCGACCCGGGGCTGCCGCCCCACAAGCCGCGCATCCAGGACCTCGACGAGCGGGCCGCCAAGCGGTCCGAGCGCACGGTCGCCCTGCTGTTCACGACCTCGATGCTGGCCACCGTCGCCTTCATCGCCTCGTTCGTGATCTTCCCGGTCGACAAGATCGTGTACGTGTGGCCGCTCGGCCACGTGAGCGCGACCAACCTGTCGCTCGGCCTCACGCTGGGCATCGCCCTCTTCTGCATCGGCGCCGGCGCGGTCCACTGGGCCCGCACGCTGATGTCGGACGAGGAGGTCGCCGACGACCGCCACCCGATCGAGGCGGCGCCGGACGTCAAGGCCAAGGTCATGGCCGACTTCGCGGCGGGCGCCGAGGAGTCCGCGCTCGGCCGGCGCAAGCTCATCCGCAACACGATGTTCGGCGCGCTGGCCATGGTGCCGCTCTCCGGCATCGTGCTCCTGCGCGAGCTGGGCCCGCTGCCGGAGAAGAAGCTCTTCCACACCTCGTGGGCCAAGGGCAAGCAGCTCATCAACATGAACACGATGGAGCCGCTGCGTCCCGAGGACGTCACGGTCGGTTCGCTCACCTTCGCCATGCCGGAGGGCCTGAGCGAGGAGGACCACGACTTCAACACCAAGATCGCCAAGGACGCCCTGATGATCGTCCGGCTCCAGCCGGAGGACATCAAGGACAAGCGCGAGCTGGAGTGGTCGCACCAGGGCATCGTCGCCTTCTCCAAGATCTGCACCCACGTGGGCTGCCCGATCTCCCTGTACGAGCAGCAGACCCACCACGTCCTCTGCCCGTGCCACCAGTCCACCTTCGACCTCTCCGACGGCGCCCGCGTCATCTTCGGCCCTGCCGGTCACGCCCTCCCGCAGCTGCGGATCGGCGTCAATGACAAGGGCAACCTCGAAGCGCTCGGCGACTTCGAGGAGCCGGTCGGGCCTGCATTCTGGGAGCGCGGATGAGCACCGCAAAAGACACGACGCGGAAGGCGCCCGCCGGTGAGCGGGTGGCCGACTGGGCGGACGGCCGGCTCGGGATCTACTCCCTGGCCAAGGCCAACATGCGCAAGATCTTCCCGGACCACTGGTCCTTCATGCTGGGTGAGATCTGCCTCTACAGCTTCATCATCATCATCCTCACGGGTGTGTACCTGACGCTGTTCTTCCACCCGAGCATGAACGAGATCGTGTACCACGGCTCGTACGTGCCGATGCAGGGCGTCCGGATGACCGAGGCGTACGCCTCGACGCTGGACATCAGCTTCGACGTGCGCGGCGGTCTGCTGATCCGGCAGATCCACCACTGGGCGGCGCTGATCTTCATCGCCGGCATGTTCGTGCACATGATGCGCGTCTTCTTCACCGGCGCGTTCCGCAAGCCGCGCGAGATCAACTGGCTGTTCGGCTTCCTGCTGCTCGTCCTGGGCATGTTCACCGGTTTCACCGGCTACTCGCTCCCGGACGACCTGCTGTCGGGCACCGGTGTCCGCTTCACCCAGGGCGCGATCCTGTCCGTGCCGATCGTCGGCACGTACATCTCGATGTTCCTCTTCGGAGGCGAGTTCCCCGGCCACGACATGGTCGCCCGGTTCTACTCGATCCACATCCTGCTGCTGCCGGGCATCATGCTCGGCCTCGTGGTGGCGCACCTGATCCTGGTCTTCTACCACAAGCACACGCAGTTCGCGGGCCCCGGCCGCACCAACAAGAACGTGGTCGGCATGCCGCTGCTGCCGGTGTACATGGCCAAGGCCGGCGGCTTCTTCTTCCTGGTGTTCGGTGTCATCGCGGTCATCGCCGCGCTGTTCACCATCAACCCGGTGTGGGCCCTCGGCCCGTACCGCCCGGACATGGTGTCCACCGGCGCCCAGCCCGACTGGTACATGGGCTTCGCCGAGGGTCTCATCCGCGCCATGCCCGGCTGGGAGATCACCCTCTGGGGCCACACCCTGGTCCTGGGCGTCTTCATCCCGCTCGTGATCTTCGGTGTGATGCTGGCCGCCATCGCGGTCTACCCGTTCATCGAGTCGTGGATCACCGGCGACAAGCGCGAGCACCACATCCTGGACCGCCCGCGCAACGCCCCGACCCGCACGGGCCTCGGCGTCGCCTGGGTCACCGGCTACATGGTGATGCTGGTGGGCGGTGGCAACGACATCGTCGCCACCTACTTCCACCTGTCGATCAACGCGGTCACCTGGTTCGTCCGCATCGCGTTCTTCGCCGGACCGGTCCTCGCCTTCGTCATCACCAAGCGGATCTGCCTCGGCCTCCAGCGCCGCGACCGCGACAAGGTGCTGCACGGCCGCGAGACCGGCATCATCAAGCGGCTGCCGCACGGTGAGTTCGTCGAGGTCCACGAGCCGCTCAGCCAGGCGCAGCTGCACGCGCTGACCGCGCACGAGCAGTACGTCCCGGCGGAGATCGGCCCGACGGTCGACGAGAACGGCGTCGAGCGCAAGCCCTCCGCCGCCCAGAAGCTGCGCGCCAAGCTCAGCAAGGGCTACTACGGCGAGGGGAACCAGGTCCCCAAGGCCACGGTGGAGGAGTACAAGGAGATCAGCGCGGGCCACGGCCACCACTGATCGCCCTCACCCCCGGGGCCCCGCCCCGGGGGGTGAGCCCTGAGAGTCGCCACGGTGAGAGCCCCGTCCAGTCCACGGACGGGGCTCTTCGCCGTCCCCGGCGGCTCGCTAGGCTGGACCCGTCATCATCCGTCACGGAACCGGGAGCGACCATGAGCGCTGTGCCACCCGCTGGAGGCTCTACCGCGGCGGGCCGCTCCTGGCCCGCCGTCCTCGACACCCTGCTCTCGGGGCGGGACCTCGACGCGGACACGACCGCGTGGGCGATGGAGCGCATCCTCAGCGGGGAGGCCACCGACGCGCAGATCGCCGGGTTCGCGGTGGCGCTGCGAGGCAAGGGCGAGACCGTGGAGGAGATCTCCGGCCTCGTCCGCACCATGTACGAGCACGCCCGCACGATCGAGGTGCCGGGCCCCTCGGTGGACATCGTCGGCACGGGCGGCGACGGCGCCAGGACCGTCAACGTCTCCACGATGTCGGCGATCGTCGTCGCCGGTACGGGCGCGAAGGTCGTCAAGCACGGCAACCGCGCCGCGTCGTCCGCCTCCGGCGCCTCGGACGTGCTGGAGAAGCTGGGCGTCGACCTGGGGCTGTCCCCGGAGCGGGTCGCCGAGGTGGCGGAGGAGGCCGGCATCACCTTCTGCTTCGCCGTCACCTTCCACCCGGCGCTCCGCCATGTCGCCCGCGCCCGCAAGGAGATGGGCATCCGGACCACGTTCAACTTCCTGGGCCCGCTGACCAACCCGGCCCGCGTGCGGGCCCAGGCCACGGGTGTGGCCGACGCCCGGATGGCGCCGATCCTGGCCGGTGTGCTCGCCGAGCGCGGCTCGTCGGCGCTGGTCTTCCGGGGGGACGACGGGCTGGACGAGCTGACCACGACGGCCGGTTCGCGGGTGTGGGTCGTCCGGGACGGGACCGTCCGCGAGGAGGCGTTCCACCCGCGCGACGTCGGCCTCGACGTGGTGCCGGTGGAGGCGCTGCGGGGCGCCGACGCCTCGTACAACGCGGACGTGGCGCGGCGGCTGCTCGCCGGGGAGACCGGGCCCGTGCGGGACGCGGTGCTGCTGAACTCGGCGGCGGCGCTGGTGGCGCTGGAGCCTGCGGACGCGCCGCTGGCCGAGCAGCTGCGGGCCGGTATGGCGAAGGCCGCCGAGTCCATCGACTCGGGCGCGGCCCGCGACGTCCTGGACCGCTGGGTGCGGGCCAGCCACAGGTGAGCCGGCGGGCCCGCCGCGCCGGCTCCCGGGGTCGGCGCCGCGGGCCCGCCCGTCCGGCGGTCCGCCCGCCGTACGGTCCGTCCGCCGTACGGGCCACCCGTCTTGCGTGGGGGGCGGGTGCGTGTGGCAGGATGCTCGGCAAGGTCATGAGTGACAGCGATTACGGCCCCGGCCCGCTGTCCGGCAACCCTCCGTCCGTGGCGGGGTGCCCCGGGTGAAGACCAGGCCGCGGGCAGCGAGGTCCGCGGCAAGCGCGGACCCCTGCACACCCTGGGGTCCTGGTCCCGAGGGAGCAGTCTCGTGAGCAAGCGAATGCGCTAGGGCCCCGGGCCCTTCCCCCCTCCGCACGGCCGTCGTCGTCGCCGTGCGTCGAGGCGTCACCCCGCGTGCGGTACGGCCGTCGAGCCGTCCCCGCGGGCCCGCACACCCCTTTCGCCGCGTTCCCGCCAGGAGATTCCGCCATGCCCGCGTACCCGAACACCGCCTGCGCCCCGGCCCCTTCGGCCGTCTCCGCCGCCCCTTCCGCCCCGGCCGTCTCCGCCGCCCCCTCCGCCCCGGCCGTCTCCTCTGCCCCTTCCGCCCCGGCCGCCTCCGCCGCCGTCGACGGTGCCGCCCGTGCCGCCTCCCCGGCGGGGGTGGTGGCCGGCGCCGACAGCCCGGCCGCCGCTCCGGCCGGCGCCCCCGCGGGGCACGTCCCCGCCCCGGCCGCCGTCCTGCCGCTGCCCGTGCTCGGCCGGGACGTGACCGTGCCGCTCGTCACCGGCGGGGAGGCCGTCTACGCCGCGCTCGACTACGCGGCCAGCGCCCCCGCGCTCCAGCGGGTGTGGGACGACGTCGCCGCGTACGCCCCGTACTACGGCAGCGTCCACCGGGGCGCCGGGTACCTGTCGCGGCTCTCCACCGAGCTGCTGGAGGACAGCCGCCGCACGGTCGCGGAGTTCCTCGGCTGCCGCCCCGGCGACCAGGTGGTCTTCACCCGCTCGACGACCGACTCGCTCAACCTGCTCGCCCGCGCCCTGCCCGCCGGCTGCGAGGTCTTCGTCTTCGAGACCGAGCACCACGCGGCGCTGCTGCCGTGGCGGGGGGCCCGCGTGACGTACCTGGAGGCGCCGCGCACCCCGGCGGCGGCCGTGGAGGCGCTGGAGCGGGCGCTCGTGCACCGGGAGCCGTACGGGCCCGCGCTGGTGTGCGTGACGGGCGCGTCGAACGTGACCGGCGAGCTGTGGCCGGTACGGGAGCTGGCGGCCGCCGCGCACGCCCACGGGGCGCGGATCGTGCTGGACGCCGCCCAGCTCGCGCCGCACCACCCGGTGGACGTGGCGGAGCTGGACGTGGACTGGGTGGCCTTCTCCGGGCACAAGCTCTACGCCCCGTTCGGCGCCGGGGTGCTCGCCGGGCGGGCCGACTGGCTGCGGGAGGCCGAGCCCTACCTGGCGGGCGGCGGCGCGTCCCGGTCGGTGGCGCGGCGGGCGGACGGCGGGGTGGAGGCGCTCTGGCACACGACGGAGGCCCGCCACGAGGCCGGCTCGCCCAACGTGATCGGCGCCTACGCCGTCGCGTCGGCGTGCCGGGCGCTGCGGGAGGCCGGGTTCGACGCGCTGGTGGCCCGCGAGCGGGAGCTGGTCGAGCGGGTGCGCGAGGGGCTGGCGCGGGTGCCGGGGGTGCGGGTGCTGTCGCTGTTCGGCGACGACGCCCCGCGCGTGGGGGTGCTGTCCTTCACGGTGGAGGGCTGGAGCGGCGCGCACCTCGCGGCGGCGCTCTCCGCCGAGTACGGCATCGGGGTCCGCGACGGGCTGTTCTGCGCGCACCCGCTGGTGCGGGCCCTGCTGGGCGGGTCGGAGCGGGAGCCGGCGGAGTGCGGGGCGCCGCGGGCCGGTTCGGGGGAGCGGGCGGCGGGCGCGGTCCGGGTCAGCTTCGGCGCGGGGACCCCGGACGAACACGTCGACCGCTTCCTGCGGGCCGTGCGCGAGCTGGTCGCGGACGGCGCCCGGTGGAGCTACCGCACGGAGGACGGGCGCTGCGTGCCGGAGCGGGGCTGAGGGCGGGACGCACCGGACCGGAGCGCCAGGGTGCGGCGGCGCCGGACCGGGGCCGGCCGGGGCCGAGGGGCGGCCGGGGCCGAGGGCCGGCGCGTACCGGACGGGGCCGTCCAGGGCGGCGCGTGCCGGGCGGAGGGCCGGGGCCGCGGGGCGGAGCCGTGCCGTGGCCGAATCCCCCTCCCCCGTTCGGGTGAATCGGTGGGGGTCGGTCAGGCGTCGAGCCCGATGGCGAAGGCCGCTTCCAGGTCGTGCTGCGAGTACGTGCGGAACGCGACGTGGGTGTCCGTGGCGACGACGCCGGGGATCTTGCTGATGCGGCCGGGGATGATGTCGGCCAGGTTCTCGTGCTTGGGCACGCGGACCATGGCGACCAGGTCGTACGTCCCGGTGACGGAGAAGACCTCGCTCACGCTGTCGAGCGCGGCGATGGCCTCCGCGATCTCCGGGATGCGGTCCACGCTGGTCTTGATGAGCACGATCGCGGTGATCACGGCTGTCCCTCTCCCTCGGTGGCCGCTGCTGGGGCCTTCACTCTAATGCCCCGGTAGCGCGCCCACGCGTACAGGAACCCCAGCGCGAAGCCGATGAGGTGCGCGAGGTAGGCGACCCCCGGCCCGCTGCCCGCCCCGCGCGCGGCCAGCCACTGGAGCACGAACCAGAAGACCAGGACGATCCAGGCCGGGAAGCGCAGCGGCAGGAAGAACAGGAAGGGGAAGAGGCTGGTCACCCGCGCCCTGGGGAAGAGGTACAGGAACGCCCCGAGCACCGCGGAGATCGCGCCGGACGCCCCCACCAGGGTCTGCGCGCTGTCCGCGTGCACCATCGCGTACCCGGCCAGCGCCAGGTAGCCGGACACCACGTAGAACACCCCGAACCGAAGGTGTCCCATCCGCTCCTCGGCCATCGCGCCGAAGACGAACAGGAACAGCATGTTCCCCAGCAGGTGCAGCCAGTTGCCGTGCACGAACAGGGCGCTGAGCGGGGTGAGCAGCGCGGGCGGGGCGCCGCTCAGCAGGTCCGCCGGGATGACCCCCCAGCGCCGGAAGTACGCGCTCTGGGCGGCGACCAGGTCCTCCCCGGTGCCGTACGAGGCCGCGAGGCCGGACGCCGGGCCGACCACGAAGACCAGCGCGCACACCCCGATGACGCCGTACGTCACCGTCGGCCCGGTGGCGGCACGCCGCAACGCTCCACGCCAAGCGATCACGCACAGATCATGACGTACGGGGTGCGAGCGGGGCAGAGCGCCTCGCCGGGGCCGGGTGCACCCTCCCGCGGTCTTCCCCGGCCGTCCGCACGGGCGCGAGGGGGGAGGCCGTAGGGTAACGGGCGTGCCCGGGCCGCTCCCGGGGCACCCGCAGTCCGAGGGCGCACCGCGGGTCGAACAACTGGCACAACCGGACCATGACAAGGACGGCACCATGACGACGGTTCCCCAGCCGACCGCCGAGACCCGCTGGCGCTGCGCGCTCTGCGGCAACCTGACGCGCTTCGACGTGACGCGCTCCTCCAAGGTCGTGGAGTACGTCCATCTGGACCTCGCGGGCGAGCCCACGGTGGAGGAGCGCGAGGTGGTCAGTGAGACCATCGAGTCGGTCCGCTGCCGCTGGTGCAACGCGGTGGACCAGATCGAGCTGGTGGACAGGCCGGGCGCCGGCTCCTGAGGCCCGCCCGGGGCCGGCGGGCGTCCCGGCACAGTGAGAACGACGGGTAGTGGGGTGACGGATCGTGGCGCAGCCGGCAAGCGGCGCTGAGTCGGCCGGTGCGGCCGGTGACGCCGCCGAGGCGCTCGACCGCCCGCTGCCCGAGGCGGTACGGCGCCGGGTCGTCGCGCTCGTCGCGGAGGCGTTCGGCGGCCTGACCGTCGCCGAGCTGCCGGCCCAGCTCCGCCAGTACGCCCGCTTCACCCCCACCCGGCGGGCCCGCTTCGCGGGCAACGCGATGGCCGCCGCCCTGGAGGCGGACGCGGCGTTCCGCGGGCGCATCGGCGACCGGCTGCGCTCCGGCCAGCCCGAGCTGGCCGCCGCCGTCGAGTCGGGCGCGCCGCCGGCCGCCGCCGACCCCGTGGACGTGGCGGCCGCCGCGTACGTGCTGCGCCCCGCCGGGTGGGTCAAGCTGGTCGCCGCGGCGGGCGAGGAGGTGCAGCGGGCGGACGCCGAGCGCGCCGACGAGGCGGGCCGCCGCGAACTGGAGCGGCTGCGCGAGGAGCTCGCCGAGGCCCGCGCGCACACCCGCGACGAGACCGAGCGGCTGCGCGCCGAGCTGGAGGCCGCCCGCAGGGAAGCCGAATCGCTTCACCGCAAGCTGCGCAGCGCCCAGAGCGACGTCAAGCGGGGCGAGGCCGCCCTGCGCCGCGCCCGCGAGGAGATCGACGCGGTCCGGGCGGACGGCGCCGCCCGCGCCTCGGCCGCCGAGAGCGAGACGCGCCGCCTCAGGTCCCGCCTCGGGGAGGTCGAGGCCGCCCTGGAGGCCAGCCGCCGCGCCGCCCGCGAGGGCCGCTCGGTGGAGGACGTACGCCTGCGGCTGCTGCTGGACACGGTCCTGGAGGCCGCCCAGGGGCTGCGCCGCGAGCTGGCCCTGCCGCCCGTCTCCGTGCGGCCCGCCGACTCGGTGGACGCGGTGGAGCCCGGCCGGATGTCGCCGAAGGACATCGCCGCCCGCGCGCTGTCCGAGACCGACCCGGCCCTCCTCGACCAGCTCCTCGCGCTGCCGCAGGCCCATCTGGTCGTCGACGGCTACAACGTCACCAAGACCGGCTATCCGACCATGCCGCTGGAGAAGCAGCGGCTGCGGCTCCTCGGCGGGCTCTCCGCGCTCGCCGCGCGCACCGGCGCCGAGGTCACCTGCGTCTTCGACGGCGCCGAACTGGCCGCGCCGGTGCTGCTCGCCCCGCCCCGCGGGGTGCGGGTGCTGTTCTCCAAGCCGGGCGTGACGGCCGACGAGCTGATCCGGCAGCTGGTGCGCGCCGAGCCGCCGGGGCGGCCGGTGGTCGTGGTCTCCAGCGACCGCGAGGTGGCCGACGGGGTCGCCAGGTCCGGGGCCCGGCCGGTCGCGTCCGTGATGCTGCTGAAGCGGCTTTCGCGGCTCTCGTAACTCCTGGGCGTCATGCCCGGTTTGGCGGTCCGTCCGGTGAACGCAACGTCAACCGCGCATGACCCACGGTGCGATCACGGTAAAGAAAGTGCCCGGCGGGCGAGATTTTTCTCATGAGGATTTGAACTGATCACAATGTGGTCACTAGGGTCTGGGCTCGAACCTTCGCGCGGTTGACCGTCCATCGGGGGCGGCAGCGAAGGCACCGCCTGAACCGTGCTGTTCGGATGTGGAACACGGGGGAGTGTCCGGACGCCCAGCGCGCAACCGGGGCAGTTGACCGTCGACCCGGCAGGCGGCTCGAACGAGGAAGAGGAGCTCGCCTCCGTGGCGTCCCACCGTCGACCCAAGCAGCCGAGCCGCGCCCGTGTGACCGTGCTCACCGCGACCGCCGCCGCTGCCGTCGCCCTGACCAGCCAGACCGCTTCGGCCACGCCGCAGCCCACCAAGGACCAGGTCAAGGAGAAGGTCGACAAGCTCCATCACGAGGCCGAGGCGGCCACCGAGCAGTTCAACCTCGCCGACGAGCGCCGCGAGAAGCTCCAGCAGGAGGTCACCGCCCTCCAGGACCAGGTCGCCCGCGGCCAGGAGGAGCTGAACGAGCTGCGCGACAGCATCGGCGCCGTCGCCAGCGCCCAGTACCGCAACGGCGGCATGGACCCCTCGCTCCAGCTCTTCCTCTCCTCCAACCCGGAGGACTACCTGGACAAGGCGTCCGCCGTCGACCAGCTCTCCGCGAAGCAGGCCGCGACGCTGCGCACCATCCAGGCCAAGCAGCGCACGCTCGCCCAGCAGCGCTCCGAGGCCACGTCGAAGCTGACCGACCTCGAGGACGTCCGCAAGTCCCTCGGCGAGAAGAAGAAGAAGTACCAGGCCAAGCTCGCCGAGGCGCAGAAGCTGCTCAACACCCTCACCGCCGAGGAGCGGCGGAAGATGCAGGAGGAGGAGCAGCGCGCCAGCCGCGACGCCACCGAGCGCGTCGAGCTCGGCAACGAGGTCCCGGCCTCGCAGCGCGGCGCCGCCGCCCTCAGCGCCGCCGCCACGCAGATCGGCAAGCCGTACGTCTCCGGCGCCGAGGGCCCCAACTCCTACGACTGCTCCGGCCTCACGCAGTGGGCCTACCGCCAGGCCGGCGTCCAGATCTCCCGCACCACCTTCACGCAGCACAACGACGGCGTGAAGATCGGCCGCAGCCAGCTCAAGCCGGGCGACCTCGTCTTCTTCAACAACCTGGCGCACGTCGGCCTGTACGCGGGCAACAACACCGTCCTGCACGCCCCGAAGCCGGGTGCGAACGTGCGCTACGAGTCGATGAACTACCTCGGTACGTTCCAGTTCGGCGTCCGCATCTGAGCCACCCCGGCCGCGCGCCGGCGGCGCCCGCGCCCGGCCCGGCGTCCGGGTCCCCCTCCGGCAACCCGCCGGCCGGGTCCCGTGGCGTCCGTGCCCCGCGGCGTCCGTGCCCCGTCCCGGCCGCGCCCGGCGCCCCAGGGCGTCTCGTGGGCGCGACGCGCCGGGCCCGTCGCGGGTCCGGCGCGCGAGCGGGGGGCGCGTCCAGGGCGTCCGGAGGCGCGGCGAGCCGAAGACGAGCCGCCCCGCACACGCGCCCGTTCGGGGGAACTCCCGCCGCCCGTGCTGACGCTTCGCCCCGCCGGTGACCTGTGGTTCCCGGCGGGGCGCCGCCCGCCCGGCGCCCCCGAGGTCTTTGGTCAGGCTGTGACCGCCCGGCTACTGTCTGCCGCGCACCACCCCTCGACCAGCTGAAGGGAGCGCGGCCCGTGGCGTCCCACCGCCGTCCCCCCGTACCGGGCCCCACCCGGAGTGCCACCCGCGCCACCGTCCTGTCCGCCGCGGTGGCCACGGCGGTGGCCGCCCTCGGCGCCGCCCCGGTGCGGGCCGACCCGGCCGGCCCCGCCGACACCGTACGCGCCCGCGTCGACCGGCTCTACGTGGAGGCGGAGCGGGCCACCGAGGAGTTCAACGCCGCCGACGAGCGCACCGACACCCTCCGGGCGGCCGCCGGGGCCGCCCGCAGGAGCGTGGCGCGCGGCCAGGAGCGCATCAACCGCATGCGCGGCGCCCTCGGCGCCGTCGCGGGCGCCCAGTACCGCTCCGGCGGCATCGACCCGGCCCTCGCCCTGATGCTCTCCGAGGAGCCCGACGCGTACCTCGACAAGGCCGCCCTCCTCGACCGGCTCGGCGACCGGCAGGCCGCCGCCCTGAGCGAACTGCGCCTCGCGCAGCGGAGGCTGGCCCAGGAGCGGGCCGAGGCCACCCGCACCCTCGCGGAACTGGAGCGCAGCCGCGCGGCCGTGGCCCGGCACAAGCGGGAGGTGGAGCGCAGGCTCGCCGCCGCGCGGGTGCTCCTGGGCTCCCTGACGTCGCCCGAGCGGGCCGCCCTCGACCGGGCGGACCGCGCGGACCGCTCGGGCCGCGACGGCGCCGCACCGCCGCCGTCCGCCGACGGGGCCGCCTCGGCCCGCGCCGCCGCCGCCGTGCGGGCCGCCCGGTCGGCGCTCGGCAAGCCGTATGTGTGGGGCGCCAACGGGCCGGACGCCTTCGACTGCTCGGGACTCGTGCAGTGGGCGTACGCCCGCGCCGGGGTCGGGCTGCCGCGCACCTCCCAGGCCCAGCGGAACGCCGGACGCCATGTGCCACTGGCGCAGGCCCGGCCCGGCGACCTCGTCACCTACCGCTCCGACGCCAGCCACGTGGCCCTGTACGTCGGCGGCGGCCAGGTCATCCACGCCCCCCGGCCGGGCGCCCCGGTCCGCTACGACCCGGTGGGGATGATGCCCATCTCGGCGGTGACCCGCGTCTGAGGCCCGGCCCGGCCGGTGCCCGGGGCCAGCCCAGGCCGGTGCCCGGCCCGTGCCCGGGGCCCGGCCCGCGGTGGGCGCTGCGGGGCCCGGGGGCCACGAGGCGCCGCGTGGGGCGGACGCGGGCCCCCGGTGGGGAGCCGTGAGCGGGGGAGTGCCCGGTGCCCGGCCGGCTGCGGACGGCGCGCGGGCCGTGCCGGCGCCCGCCGCCGACCCCGCCGCTGCCGGGCCGCGGGCCGCCCGGTCGGCCGCGGTGGCGGGGCGCCGGCCTCGGGTCACGTCCGGGAGCGTGCCGGGTGCCCGGTTTCGCGACGTGTCCGGGAGTGTGCCGGATGGCCGGCTTCCGGGCGTGTCCGGCGGAGTGCCGACGGCCCGGCCCGGGGACGCGTCCCGCGGAGTGCAGGGTGCCCGGACCCGCGCCGGGCCGGGGGCGCCGCCTCCCGCCGCGACCGGAGGCGTGCCGGGGGCCGCGGCGGGCGCCTACCATCGGCGGATGCGTGTACTCGGGCGGTGGGCCGCCCTCGTGGCCCTGGCCGTGGCGGTCGCCGTCGCCGGGTGCGCCCCCCGGCCGGGCGGCCCCGCGGGCGCCGGGGACGGCGTCCGGGAGGCCGTCGCCGCCCGCGCCGACCTGCTGCCCGGCCTCCTCGGCGGGGCGCCGCTGCGGTCCTGGTCGTACCGGACGCTCGCCGTACACCGCGACGGCCCCGACCGCGCCACGGCCGACGCCGAACTCGCCTACACCCTCGACGGCCACGACACCGCGCCGGCCACCGCCCGCCGCCGCCTCGACCTGGCGCTGCGCGACGGCCGGTGGAGCGTCACCGCCGACCGGCCCGCCGAGGGCCACCCGCCCCAACTGTGGGACCAGGGCCCGGTACGGGCGGTGCGCGGCGCCCGCAGCCTCGTCCTGGGCGCCGGACAGCCCGAGGCGCGCCTGCGCGAGGTCGCCGCCCTCGCCGACCGGGCCGTCCCCGCCGTGGCGGGCGCCTGGCGGGACGCCACCTGGCAGGGCACCGTCGTCGTCCTCGTACCGGCCGGGCTCGACGCGATGGCCGCCCTCCTCGGGGACGCGCCCGCCGCCTTCCGGGGCGTCGCCGCCGTCACCACGGGCCGCACCGGGGGCGGGGCGGCCGACCGCGTGGTGCTCAACCCGGAGGCGTACCGGGGGCTCGGCGACTTCGGGCGGACCTTCGTCCTCACCCACGAGACCGCCCACGTCGCCACCCGCGCCGCGACCACCGCCGCCACCCCGCTGTGGCTCTCCGAGGGCCTGGCCGACCGGATCGCCCACACCGGCACGGGCCGCGCCGCCGCCGACGCGGCGCCCGCACTGGCACGGGCCGTGCGCGCCGGTCGGATCCCGGCGGCCCTGCCCGCCGACCGGGACTTCGCGTTCGGCGGCGACCCCGCCGCCGCGGCCCGCGCCTACGAGGGCGCCTGGCTGGCCTGCGAGCTGATCGCCGACCGGTGGGGCGGCGACCGGCTCGCCGCCTTCTACCGGGCCGCCGGCGGGACCGGCGCGCCCCGCGCCTTCCAGGACGTCCTCGGCACCACCGAGGAGGACTTCACCCGCGCCTGGCGGGAGCGGCTGCGTCAGGAGCTGAGCAGCGCCCCGTCGCGCTGATCCTGCGCGGGCACCCGCGCCCCGGGCCCGCCGGCGCGCAGCCGGGGCTCGGTGACCGTCCGCCGCCACAGCTGGCGCGCCGCCTCCAGCGACGCCGCCACCAGCAGCCCGTTGCGGACGAACAGCAGCGCCAGCCCCAGCCCGTCGCTGGCCACCACGTGCGAGAACCAGAGCGGGAACTCCAGCAGCGTCACCCCGGTCGCCACCACCACCATCACCGCCGCCCGGCGCATCCGGCTGCCCCGCCACACCAGGCACACCGCCGCCAGCCCGACCAGCCACAGCATGTACTGCGGGCTGATCACCCGGCTCGTCGTCGTGAACAGCAGCACCGCCACGAACGCCGCGTCGGCGAGCGCCGTCGGGCCGAACACCCGCGCCCGCAGCCGCCACAGCGCCAGCCAGCCCAGCGCCAGCGCCGACAGCGCCATCGCGGCCTTGCTGACCAGCGGCACGTACGGGCCGAGGAACTCGACCGACCCGTAGTTCAGCCGCACCTCCCCCTCCCAGGCGCCGAGGAACCGCGCCACGTGGAAGACCATCGCCCCCAGCGACTCCACCTCGGTGCCCCGGTCCCGCTGGAACGTCAGGAACGCCAGCGCGCCCGGCGCCGCCCAGACGCAGGCCGCCAGCACCGCCGCGCCCGCCGCCGCGGCGGCGGCCCACGCCCGGCGCGTGACCCGGCCCTTCGCGGTGCCCGCGAGGAGCAGCGCGGGCCACACCTTCAGCAGGGCGCCGACCCCGGTGAGGACGCCCATCGTGCGCGGGTGGCCCGCCCCGGCCAGCAGCGCGGCGACCGCGACGGCGGTGACCATGATGTCGTAGCGGGCGTACGCCGTCGGCCCCAGCAGCGGGACCCCCGCCAGCCACACCCAGGCGCCCGCGTGGCTCTTGCCGGGCCGCCCGCCCGCGTACACCAGCAGCCCGAAGACCACCGCGTCGCACACCAGGGCCAGCAGGAAGAAGGCGTGCGCGTACTGGAGGAACGGCAGCAGGCCGGGGGAGAGGATCGCGAACGCGGCGGCCGGCGGGTACTGCCACGTCACGTCGTCGAGCGGGTACGTGCCGCCGCGCAGCACCTCGTACCAGCCGTGGTAGATCACCGACACGTCGGTGGTGACGTCCGGGCCGGGCACGAAGACGACCCTGAAGGTGTAGAGCAGCAGGACGGCCCTGGTGAGCAGCCACAGGGCGGCCAGGGTCGGCCGCGGTCCGCTCGTGAGCTTCATCGGTACCTCGTCCGGGTTCGTGGTGGTCTGCGGGTGGGGCGGTACGGGGCGCGAGCGGTGCGGCCGGGCCGTTCGGTACTGTCGGCCACGATGCACAAGACGCTGATCGTAACGAACGACTTCCCGCCCCGACCCGGTGGGATCCAGGCGTTCCTGCACAACATGGCACTGCGCCTGGACCCGGACCGGGTCGTCGTCTACGCCTCCACGTGGAAGCGCGGGCGGGAGGGCGCGGAGGCGACCGCGCGGTTCGACGCGGAGCAGCCGTTCCAGGTGGTGCGGGACCGTACGACGATGCTGCTGCCCACCCCGCGGGTGACCGCGCGGGCCGCCGCGCTGCTGCGGGAGCACGGCTGCACCTCCGTCTGGTTCGGCGCCGCCGCCCCGCTCGGCCTGATGGCGCCCGCGCTGCGCCGCGCCGGGGCCCGCCGGCTGGTCGCCACCACCCACGGCCACGAGGCGGGCTGGGCGCAGCTGCCGGCCGCGCGGCGGCTGCTGCGGCGCATCGGCGAGGACACCGACACCCTCACGTACCTGGGCGAGTACACCCGGTCCCGGATCGCGGGCGCCCTCACCCCGCAGGCCGCGGCGCGCATGGTGCGGCTCCCGCCGGGCGTCGACGAGAAGACCTTCCACCCCGGCTCCGGGGGCGACGAGGTGCGCGCCCGGCTCGGCCTCGCCGACCGGCCCGTCGTCGTGTGCGTCTCCCGCCTCGTGCCGCGCAAGGGCCAGGACACCCTGATCCGGGCCATGCCCGAGGTGCTGGCCGCCGTCCCGGACGCCGTGCTGCTGATCGTCGGCGGCGGCCCCTACGCGAAGGACCTGCACCGCCTCGCCCGCGAGACGGGGGTGGCCGGCTCCGTGCGGTTCACCGGGGCCGTGCCCTGGGAGGAGCTGCCCGCGCACTACGGGGCGGGCGACGTGTTCGCCATGCCGTGCCGCACCCGGCGCGGCGGCCTCGACGTGGAGGGGCTCGGCATCGTCTACCTGGAGGCGTCCGCGACCGGCCTCCCGGTGGTCGCCGGCGACTCGGGCGGCGCCCCCGACGCGGTGCTCGACGGGGAGACCGGCTGGGTGGTGCGCGGCGGCTCCCCGGCGGCGGCCGCCGAGCGGATCGTGCCGCTGCTCCAGGACCCGGAGCTGCGCCGCCGCATGGGGGAGCGGGGGCGTCTCTGGGTGGAGGAGACGTGGCGCTGGGACCTCCTCGCGGATCGCCTGAGGGACCTGCTGTAGGCGGCGGGCCCTCGCCGGGTGGGCGCGGCCCGTGGCGGCCGGGCGGCCCCGGCGGGGTGCCGGCTCCTGGTGGGGTGCCCGGCGCCCGGTGGGGGCGCGGCGCCTGGTGGGGGCGCGTCGGTGCGCGGGGCCCGTGCGGGGTGTCGTGTCCGTGCGGGGGCCTGGGCCCCTGCGGGGTGTCGTGTCCGCGTCCCCCGGGCGGGAGTCCGTGCGCCGTGCGGGGCGCCCCCCTGTCCCGCGGAGTACGTGCCCGGTGGGGCGCTGCTGCGGGGCGCGGCGCGTGCGCTGCGGCGGAGTGCGTGCGCTGCGCTGTGTGCGGTGGGGTGCGCGTGTGCCGGACCCTCGTACGTGCGGCGCCCGGCCCCCTCCGTGGTCTGGAGGACGACCGTCTGCCCGCCGGACCCTCGTACGCGCGGCGCCCGCCGGACCGCGTGGGTCTCGGCGGGCACCGCGCCGCTCCAGCGGGGGGCTCAGCCCCGGTAGATGGCCTCGATCTCGTCGGCGAAGTCCTTCGCGACGACGTTGCGCTTCAGCTTCAGCGACGGCGTGATGTGGCCGGCCTCCTCCGTGAACTGCGAGGGCAGCACGCGGAACTTGCGCACCGACTCGGCCTTCGACACCGCCGCGTTGCCGTCGTCCACCGCCCGCTGGACCTCCGCCAGCAGCTCCGGGTCCTCCCGCAGCTGGGCCGCCGTCGAACCGGCCGGCTTGCCGTGCTCGGCCGCCCAGCGGGCCAGGAACTCCTCGTCCAGGGTGACCAGCGCGCCGACGAAGGGACGCCCGTCCCCGACGACCATGCACTCCGCGACCAGGGCGTGCCCGCGGATGCGGTCCTCGATCACCGCCGGGGCGACGTTCTTGCCGCCCGCCGTGACCAGGATCTCCTTCTTGCGGCCGGTGATGGCCAGGTAGCCGTCCTCGTCGAGGGTGCCGATGTCGCCGGTGTGGAACCAGCCGTCCGACAGCGCCTCCGCCGTCGCCGCCTCGTTGCCCCAGTAGCCGGTGAAGACGTGCTCGCCGTGGAGCAGCACCTCGCCGTCGTCGGCGATCCGCACCTTGGAGCCCGGCAGCGGCTGGCCCACCGTGCCGATCTTCTGCCGGTCCCACGGGTTGAACGCGGTCGCCGCGCACGACTCCGTCAGGCCGTACCCCTCCAGCACGGTGAAGCCGATGCCGCTGTAGAAGTGGCCGAGCCGCTCGCCCAGCGGCGCGCCGCCCGAGATCGCGAACTCGCAGCGGCCGCCCAGCACCGCGCGGAGCTTGGAGTACACCAGCACGTCGAACAGCTTGTGCTTCAGCCGCAGCCCGAGCGAGGGGCCGCCCGGCGAGGACTTCGCCCGGCTGTAGGCGATGGCGGTCTGCGCCGCCCGGTCGAAGATCCGGCCCTTGCCGTCCGCCTGGGCCTTGGCCCGCGCCGAGTTGTAGACCTTCTCGAAGACGCGCGGCACACCGAGGATCAGCGTCGGCCTGAACGACGCCAGGTCGTCCGTGAGGTTCTTGATGTCGGGGACGCAGCCGAGCCGGATCGGCGCCAGCACCGAGGCGACCTCGACCATGCGGCCGAAGACGTGCGCGGCCGGCAGGAACAGCAGCACCGACGAGCGGCCCGTCTGGAACAGCGGCTTCAGCCGCTCGACGACGTTGCCGCACTCGGCGAAGAAGTTGCGGTGCGTGAGCACGCAGCCCTTGGGGCGGCCGGTCGTGCCCGAGGTGTAGACGATCGTGGCCACGTCGTCGGCCCCGGCGGTGCCGCCGCGCTCGTCGAGCGTGGCGTCGGGCACGTCCCGGCCGGCCTCGGCCAGCTCGTCCAGGGCGCCCGCGTCGATCCGCCACACGTGGCGCAGCTCCGGCAGCCGGTCCCGTACGGACTCCACCGCCTTCTCGTGCGCCTCGCTCTCCACCACCACGGCGACCGCGCCCGAGTCGCCGAGGATCCACTGGATCTGCTCCGGCGAGCTGGTCTCGTACACCGGCACGGTGACCGCGCCCGCGCTCCAGATCGCGAAGTCCAGCCGCACCCACTCGTAGCGGGTGCGCGAGACCAGCGCGACCCGGTCGCCCGGCCCGACGCCGGCGGCGATCAGGCCCTTGGCGGCGGAGCGCACCTCGGCGAGGAACTCCCGCGCGGTGACGTCCTGCCACCCGCCCTCGACCTTGCGGGCCATGACGGCCACGTCTGGATGCTGAGCGGCGTTGCGGCGGACGAGGTCCGTCAGATTGCCGTCCGCGGGGACCTCGTACAGGGCCGGAAGGCTGAACTCGCGCAAGACTGCTGCTCCTCATCGGGCGCCGACGCCACGGCTCTGTGTGATGCGTCGGTTCGCGGTCCAAACGGTCACGTGCTCAGTGGGGTGAGCACGACTGGACTGCCCGGACGTTACCCACGAGTACCTGGTTCCCGATAGGGGGTCCTGGCCAGATGTTCGCTGCGTCACACGTCTTTGGCACTACTTCGCGCACAGTAGTCCACTCTCGTCACGACTTGGAAGTAACCGCAGGTCCGCCCCCGGCGGCCCCCGGCCCCACGGCCCCCGGCCCCACGGTCCCCGGCTCCCGGCCCGCGCACCGCGCGGGACCCCTGCCCCGGACGCCCTCCGGGGCCCTAGGGTGGTCTGCCATGCGCATTCATGTGGTCAGCGACGTCCACGGGAACGCCCGCGACCTGGCGGCGGCCGGCGAGGGCGCCGACGCCCTGCTCTGCCTCGGCGACCTGGTGCTCTTCCTCGACTACGCCGACCACGCGCGCGGGATCTTCCCGGACTTGTTCGGCGAGGAGAACACCCGCCGCTACGTCGCCCTGCGCACCGACCGCCGCTTCGACGAGGCCCGCGTGCTCGCCCGCGGGCTGTGGGCCGAGCTGGCCGAGCGGGGCGTCGACCAGGCCACCGCGGTGGAGTCGGCGGTCCGCGCCCAGTACGCCGAGCTGTTCGCCGCCTTCCCCGCGCCGACGTACGCGACGTACGGCAACGTCGACATCCCGCGTCTGTGGCCCGAGTACGCCCGCCCCGGCACCACCGTGCTGGACGGCGGGCGCGCCGAGATCGGCGGCCTCGTCTTCGGCTTCGTCGGCGGCGGGCTGCCCACCCCGATGCGCACCCCGTACGAGGTCCCGGAGGAGGAGTACGCGGCGAAGGTCGAGGCGCTCGGCGAGGTCGACGTGCTGTGCTCGCACATCCCGCCGGACCTGCCGGAGCTGACGTACGACACGGTCGCCCGCCGGTTCGAGCGCGGCTCCACCGCCCTGCTGGACGCGATCCGCCGCGTACGGCCCCGCTACGCGCTCTTCGGGCACGTCCACCAGCCGCTGGTGCGGCGCATGCGGGTGGGCGCAACGGAGTGCGTGAACGTGGGCCACTTCGCCTCCTCGGGGCGGCCGTGGGCCCTGGAGTGGTGACCGGTGGGCACGCGATAGCCTTCCCCCGACGTACCGAGCCCTCCGGAGGAGCCACAGCGATGGCGGAACACACCAGCTCGAGCATCACGATCGAGGCGGCGCCCGCCGAGGTCATGGGGGTGATCGCCGACTTCGCGCGCTACCCGGAGTGGACGGGCGAGGTCAAGGAGGCCGAGGTGCTGTCCGAGGACGCCGCCGGCCGCGCCGAGCGGGTCCGCCTGCTGCTGGACGCCGGGGCCATCAAGGACGACCACACCCTGGCGTACACCTGGACCGGCGACCGCGAGGTGAGCTGGACGCTGGTGAAGTCGCAGATGCTGCGCGCCCTCGACGGCTCGTACCGGCTCGCCCCCCTCGCGGGCGGCGCCCGCACGGAGGTCACCTACCAGCTCACCGTGGACGTCAAGATCCCGATGCTGGGCATGATCAAGCGCAAGGCCGAGAAGGTGATCATCGACCGGGCGCTGGCGGGCCTGAAGAAGCGCGTCGAGTCCGCGCCGGGCGCCTGACGGCCCCTGGCCCCGTCGGGCCCTGACCCGTCGGCCCCTGGCCCCGTCCTGAGGTGCCCGCGGGGCGGCGGCGGAACGCCGGACGGTCCGCCGCCCGGCCGGGCCGCCCCGTCGCACGCCGGCCCGGCGGCCCGGCCCTCGGAGCTGTCGGCGCGGCCCGCTACCGTGCGGGGATGCGCACCCTTCTCGTCATGGGGCCCGGCGGGTCCGGCCGTACCACCATCGCCGCCGCGACGGCCCTGGAAGCCGCCCGTGACGGCCGGAGGGTCCTCCTCCTGACCACCGACCCGGCCCCCGGCCTCCCCGCCGGTCCCGCCCCCGGCCCCGGTTCCGACCCTGACCCGCTCCCCGCCCCGGCCGCCGGCGCCCGTCCCGGCTCCGCCCCCGGACCCGGCCCGGCCCACGGCTCCCCGGCCGCCACGGACGCCCCGCCCGCCCCGGCCGGGCTCACCGTGCGCCGCCTCGACCCCGCCGCCCACTTCCGCCGCGAGCTGCTCGCACTCCAGGTCCATGCCGGTCCCGCCCTCGACCTGCTGGGCGCCGCCCCGCTCGACGACGACGAGCTGACCCCCCTCCCCGGCGGCGCCCCCTTCACGTACCTGGCGGCCCTGCGCGACGCCGCCCGCCAGGAGTGGGACCTCGTCGTCGCCGACCTGCCCGCGCTGCCCGACGCGGTCGCCCTGCTCGCCCTGCCCGAGCAGCTCCGCCGCTACCTGCGCCGCCTGCTCCCGCCCGAGCGGCGGGCCGCCCGCGCCCTGCGCCCGATGCTGGCCCAGCTCGCGGGCGTGCCCATGCCGCCCGACGGGCTGTACGAGGCGGCCGCCCGCAAGGACGCCGACCTCGCCGCCGTGACGGACCTCCTCGCCGCACCCACCACCCGTGTCCGCCTCGTCGTGGAACCCGGCCCCGCCGCGGCCGGCGCCCTGCGCACCGCTCGCGCCGGACTCGCCCTGCACCGCCTCCCCCTCGACGCGGTCGTCGCCAACCGCCTGCTGCCCACCGCGTCCCCCGACCCCTGGCTCGCCGACCTCGCCGACCGGCAGCGCGCCCACCTCAAGGAGCTGTACGAGGACGGCGCCCCCGTGCGCGAGGTGCCCCACCTGGGCCGCGACCCCCGCACCCCCGCCGACCTGGCCCTCCTGGGCCCGCTCGCCCCCGACCCGGCCGACGCCGCCGCGCCCGCGCCGCCGTGGCCCGTCGAGGACCTCCGCGCCACCGAGGGCGCCCTTGTCTGGCGCGTGCCCCTGCCCGGCGCCGTCAAGTCCGACCTCGGGCTCGTCCGGCGCGGCGACGAACTGGCCCTCACCGTCGGCCCGTTCCGCCGCCTCGTCCCGCTCCCCTCCGCGCTGCGCCGCTGCACGGTCACCGGCGCCGCCCTGCGCGACGGCGAGCTGCGCGTACGCTTCGCCCCCGATCCGGGGCTGTGGCCCCGCACGCCCTGACGGCCACCGCGTACGCCCTGAACACCCGGCCGCCGGTCGGGTACCGTCGATGGCATGAGCGATGCCACCCACCGCCCCGGCCCTCCCGAGGACGACGCCTGGGCGCGGGCCTGCGCCGAGGACCTGGCGGCCGAGCGCGCCCGCCGCCGCGGCCACGGCGGCCCTCCGCCCGGCTCCGCCGCCGAGGAGCTGCGCAAGCTCGTGGACGCCGTCGCCGACAAGGTCTCCTCGCTCGGCACGCCGCTGCTGGGCGCCGGTGCGCAGAGCGCCGTCCGGCAGGCCGTCGCACAGGCCAGGTCCGCGATCGAGCCGGTCGTCGAGCGCAACCCCGAGGTCTTCGACCACCTCGCCGCCGCCGGCGGTGAACTGCTGGCCGCCTACCGCTCCGCCGTGCAGGGCCAGGAGCGGCGCTGGACGCGCGGCGAGGCGGCCGAGGGGCCCGCGCGACCGCCCGCGGACGGCCCGGCCGCGCACGAGCGGGGCGGCGACGACGAGGGCCCGGCGGGCAGCCACCGCATCGACCTCGACTGACGCCGGAGCGGGCGGCCGGGGGCCCGCCCTCGGGTACGGTTGGGCGTAGCGGGGCTCGACCGAATACTGAGGGACACATGGGACTCACCATCGGCGTCGACATCGGCGGCACGAAGATCGCGGCGGGCGTGGTCGACGAAGAGGGCGCCATCCTCGACACCCACAAGGTGCCGACCCCTTCGACACCCGAGGGCATCGTCGACGCGATCTGCGCGGCGGTCTCCGCGGCGGGCAAGGGCCATGACATCGAGGCCGTCGGCATCGGCGCCGCCGGCTACGTCGACGACAAGCGCGCGACCGTCCTGTTCGCGCCCAACATCGACTGGCGGCACGAGCCGCTGAAGGACAAGGTCGAGCAGCGCGTCGGGCTCCCCGTCGTCGTGGAGAACGACGCGAACGCCGCCGCCTGGGGCGAGTACCGCTTCGGCGCCGGGCAGGGCCACGAGGACGTCATCTGCATCACGCTCGGCACCGGCCTGGGCGGCGGCATCATCATCGGCAACAAGCTGCGCCGCGGCCGGTTCGGCGTCGCCGCCGAGTTCGGCCACATCCGGGTCGTCCCGGACGGCCTGCTGTGCGGCTGCGGCAGCCAGGGCTGCTGGGAGCAGTACGCCTCCGGCCGCGCCCTCGTCCGGTACGCGAAGCAGCGCGCCAACGCCACCCCGGAGAACGCCGAGATCCTGCTCTCCCTCGGCGACGGCACGCCCGAGGGCATCGAGGGCAAGCACATCAGCGACGCCGCCCGCCGGGGCGACAAGGTGGCCGTCGACTCCTTCCGCGAGCTGGCGCGCTGGGCCGGGGCCGGCCTCGCGGACCTGGCGTCGCTGTTCGACCCGTCCGCGTTCATCGTCGGCGGCGGCGTCTCCGACGAGGGCGACCTGGTCCTCGACCCGATCCGCAAGTCGTTCCGCCGCTGGCTGGTGGGCGGCCGGTACCGTCCGCACGCCCAGGTCCTCGCCGCCCAGCTCGGCGGCAAGGCCGGCCTGGTGGGCGCCGCCGACCTGGCCCGCCAGGGCTGACCCCCGGCCGACTCCGGACCGGCCCCCGGGCCGTCCGGGGCGGCGGCGCCCTCGCCCGGCCCCGCCCCCGTGCCGTTCCCCCGGCCGGCGCCGCACCCCGCCGGTGCCCGCGCCGGCCGCGGGACTTCGCCCGCCGCGTCCCCCCGGGGACGCGGCGGGCGCTGCCGTAGGGTGCCCGCATGGCGCTCACCGCACTGCCCGACTCCCGCACCGAGCCGGACGGATCGGCCGTGATCCGGGTGCTCACCTACAACGTCCGCTCGCTGCGCGACGACGAGGACGCCCTGGCACGGGTCGTGCGCGCCTGCGCCCCCGACGTCGTCCTCGTCCAGGAGGCCCCCCGCTTCTTCCGCTGGCGCAAGCACGCCGCGCGGCTGGCGGCCAAGAGCGACCTCGTCGTCCTCGGCGGCGGCGCCCCCGCGGCCGGGCCGCTGCTGCTGTGCTCCCTGCGCGTCGCCGTCGAACGCACCCGCGACGTCCTGCTGCCCCTCACCCCCGGACAGCACCGGCGCGGCTTCGCCACCGCCGTCGTCCGGGTCGGGGGCGCCCGGTTCGGCGTCCTGAGCTGCCACCTCAGCCTGCGCGGCGACGAGCGGTACGCGCAGGCGGGCATGCTCCTCGACGAACTGGCCGCCCTCGACGTGCCGCACGCGGTGGCGGGCGGCGACATCAACGAACGGCCCGGCGGCCGGTCGTTCAGCAGGCTCGCCGCCGCGCTCCAGGACTGCCGGGCCGTACGTCCCTGGGGCGGCGAGCACACCTGGACGCCCGCCGACCCGTACCAGCGGATCGACGCCGTCTTCGCCACACGGGGCGTGGAGGTGCTGGGCTGCGGCGTACCCGCCGGCCTGCCCGGAGTCGCCGAAGCGGACCTGAGGGCGGCGACGGACCACCTGCCCGTGCTCGCCGCCCTCCGCGTACCGGCCGCCGCCTGACGGCCCGTGGCCCGGCGGGTCAGACGACCGCGCCGCGCCCCGGATCGTCGTCGTCCTCCTCGTCGCCGGGCCGCATCCGCGCCACCAGCGTCGCGAAGCCGCCCAGGAAGCCGCCGACGCACAGCGTGGTCAGCCACCAGGTCATGTCCCACTGGAGCAGTACGGCGAGCAGCATCAGCACCGGCCCGCCGACGACGCCCAGCCAGCCGAACTTCACCGCCGGGTCCGCCTCCGGCAGCGGCGGCGGCTCCGGCGGCACGAAGTGGCCCTCGCCGTCGTCGTCGGCGCCGCCCCGGCGCGGACCGCCGCCCGTGCCGTCCTCGGCGGCGTCGTCCGGGTCCGCCAGCTCGTAGTCGCGCGGGCCGCGCGGACGCGGGCCGACACCGGGCGCGAAGACCACCGAACCGCCCAGCACGGACGGCTTGCCCACCGGCCCGCCGCCCCCGTCGTCCTCCCGGCCGCCGTCGCCGCCACCGGTGGGGCGGTCCCGGCCTCCGGCGCCGCCGTCCCGGCCGCCGTCCCCGGCCCCGGCCTCCCGCGCGGGGGCGCCGTCGCCCGCCGCGCCCTCGCGCTCGCCGTCCCGGACACCGCCGCCGTCCCGGACACCGCCGCCGTCCCGGTCGCCGTCGCCGCCACCGGTGGCGCGGTCCCGCTCTCCGCCGGTCCGCTCCGGGGCGGCCCCGCCGAGGCCGCTCCCGCGCCCCGCACCGCCGTCCGGCACCGCGTCCCCGCCCGGCGCGCCGTCCTCCGGCAGCGCCAGGTCCTCCACCGGCCGGAACGGCTTCGCGCCCGGCGGGTCCGGCGGCTCCTCCCCGTACGCCGCGACGATCGCCGCCCAGGCCGCCTCCTCGTCGAGGGGCGTCCCGCCCGGCGGGGGCGCGGGCGCCGGGTCCGGCCGGTCCTCCCGGCCGCCCGGCCGGTCCACGCTCTCCCCGCGGTCCGCGCCCGCGTCCGCGTCGTGCTGCTCAGCCACCGGTCGTGCCCCCTCCTCTGGTCCCGCCGGGGACGGCCGTGCCGCCGGCCCCCGGAGCGAGTCGGCCGACGAACGCCAGGCTCTCCTCGAAGATCCGCTCCGCGTCGTGGTCCAACGTCGCCACGTGGTAGCTCTGTTCCAGCAGGATCTCCGTGACGTCCGTGGAGGAGACGCGGCCGAGGATGCGCGCCGAGTCGGCGGGCGGCACGACGTGGTCCTGCGGCGAGCGCAGCAGCAGGAGCGGCTGCGTCACCTGCGGCAGCTCGCCGTCGACCCGGCGCAGGAACCGGCGCAGCTCGTACGCGGCGTGCAGCGGCACCCGGTCGTAGGCCACCTCGTCCTGGCCGGGCTTCGCGATGTCGTTGGCGAGGCCGGTCGTCGTCGGCACCAGGTGGCGGACGACCGGCAGCGCGTGCGCGGCCACGCCGTGCACCTTGTTCGCCGGGTTCACCAGGACGATGCCCGACACCGCGTCGCCGTGCCGGGCGGCCAGCCGCAGCGTCAGCGCGCCGCCCATGGACATGCCGAACACGAAGACGCGGGCGCACCTCGCGCGCAGCGCGCGCAGCTCCCGGTCGACCTCCGCGTACCAGTCCTCCCCGCCGGTGACCTGCATGTCCTGCCAGCGGGTGCCGTGCCCGGGGAGCAGGGGCACCGACACGGTCAGGCCGTGCTCCGCGAGGTACTCGCCCCAGGGGCGCATCGACCGGGGCGACCCGGTGAAGCCGTGGCAGAGGAGTACGCCGACGTCGCCGCCCTCGTGGCGGTACGGCTCGGCTCCAGGAAGGACCGGCACGGAAGGTCTCCCGTTCGGATTCGGTGGGATACGACTGGGATACGACGCGGGACACGACGTGAGACGCGACAAGCGTCGGACGCGTGTCACGACATGCGTCACGACACGCGTGTACTTCACCGTACGCGACCGGGGTGACACCGACCAGGGCCGTCGCGCCCCCGCCGGGCCCGCCGGCCCCCGGCACGACAACGGGCGCCCGCGCGGCGCCGGGACGGTCCCACGGCGGCCCGAGAGCGACCCGCGGCGGATGGCGGGGGCCACGGCGGACGGAGGGCGGCCCGCGGCGGACGGCCGCGGTCCGCGGCGGACGGGCGGGTGCCCGGAGCGGCGCACGGGTTAAGGTCTGTGCGACGGAACACGGGAGGAACACGAGTTGATCTACGGCGCTATGAAGTTCTCCATCGGAGGGTCGCTGAAGCTCGCCTTCAGGCCCTGGGTGGAGGGCCTCGAGAACATTCCCGCCGAGGGGCCGGCGATCCTCGCGAGCAACCACCTGTCCTTCTCCGACTCCTTCTTCCTCCCGGCGGTCCTCGACCGGAAGGTCACCTTCATCGCGAAGGCCGAGTACTTCACCTCGCCCGGGGTGAAGGGCCGCCTCACCGCCGCGTTCTTCAAGGGCGTCGGCCAGCTCCCCGTGGACCGCTCGGGCGGCCGGGGCGCCGGCGACGCCGCCGTGCGCAGCGGGATCGAGGTCATCCGGCGCGGTGAGCTGTTCGGCATCTACCCGGAGGGCACCCGCTCCCCGGACGGGCGGCTCTACCGGGGCAAGACCGGCGGCCTCGCGCGCGTGGCGCTGGCGACGGGCGCGCCCGTCATCCCGATCGCCATGATCGACACGGAGAAGATCCAGCCGCCCGGCAAGGTCGTCCCCAAGCTGATGCGCCCCGGCATCCGCATCGGCAAGCCGCTGGACTTCAGCCGCTACCAGGGCATGGACAACGACCGCTTCATCCTCCGCTCGGTCACCGACGAGGTGATGTACGAGATCATGAAGCTGTCGGGCCAGGAGTACGTCGACATCTACGCCACGGTCGCCAAGCGGCGCATCGCCGAGGCGGAGAAGGCCGCCAAGGCGGAGCAGAAGGCGGCCGGCAGGCACGGCCACCACGGTCCCAGGCCGGAGCGCACGACGCCCGAGGCCGCGCGGTCCGAGGCCGCGCGGCCCGCCCCCGAGCCGGAGCGCACGACGCCCGGCGGGGCGAGCGGGGACGGCCAGGAGCGAACGCCCGGCGACACCACGGGGCACACCTCCGGCTGACGGGGACGGCCGGGCGGCGTCGGCACCGGCACGGCACCGGCACGGCGACGGCGCGGCCGGGAACGCGGACGCGGACAGGGACGGGAACAGGCGACCACGCGCACCCGGCGCCCCGCACGGCGGGCGTCCGGCACGCGCGGGCGGGGGGTGGGGAGATGGCCAGGCGCGAGCGGGTGGTCCGCATGTCCGTGGAGCAGCCGCTGTGGCGCGCGCTCACCGCGTACCGCGTCCTCACCATGCTCTACGCGGACCTGCTGTTCGCGTTCAACCGCGACGACTACGAACGCCCCTGGGCCGGCGCCGCGTTCCTCGCCGTGATGAGCGCCTGGACGCTGGCGACCCTGCCGCAGGTGTCCGGCGCGGCCCGCTGCACCAGGCCGTTCCTCGCCGTGGACCTCGCGCTCGCGCTGGCGGGCATCCTGCTCACCCCGTACGCCGACAGCCACGCCCAGCTCCAGGACGGGCCGACGCTGCCGACCATCTGGACGGCCGGCGCGGTCCTCGCGTACGCGATCAAGGGCGGCTGGCGCTGGGCGGGCTTCGCCTCCTCGCTGGTCGCCGTCGCCAACATCGTGCAGCGCGGGGAGCCCAGCCGGGACACCCTCCACAACGTGCTGCTCGTCTGGGTGGCGTCGATCGCCATCGGGTACGTGGTGGAGGTCGCCCGCGCCTCCGAGCGGACCCTCGCGCGGGCCCTGGAGATCGAGGCCGCCACGCGCGAGCGGGAGCGCCTCGCGCGCGACATCCACGACTCGGTCCTCCAGGTGCTGGCCATGGTGCAGCGGCGCGCCACCGCGCTGGGCGGCGAGGCGGCCGAGCTGGGCCGGATGGCGGGGGAGCAGGAGGTCGCGCTGCGCACCCTGGTCGCCGGGGGCCTGAACCGCCCCTCCCACGTGTGCGAGGACGCCTCGCAGGGCGCGGTGGTCCGCCTGGTCGAGGTGGAGGACGGCCCCGGCGCCGGGAGCGGCGACGGCGAGCTGGACCTGCGGACCCTGCTGGCGCCGCACGCCGGGGCGCGGGTGACGTTCGCCGAGCCGGGCGCGCCGGTCCTGCTGCCGCGCCCGGCGGCGGCCGAGCTGGCGTCGGCCGTGGGCGCCGCCCTGGACAACGTGCGCCGGCACGCCGGGGACGGCGCCCGCGCGTGGATACTCGTCGAGGACTGGCCGGACGAGGTCGTCGTGACCGTGCGCGACGACGGGCCCGGCATCCCCGAGGGGCGTCTGGCCCAGGCGGAGAGCGAGGGCCGGCTCGGTGTCGCCCAGTCCATCCGCGGCAGGCTGCGCGACCTGGGCGGGACGGCGGAGCTGGTCTCGGTGCCCGGCCAGGGCACGGAAGTCGAGTTGAAGGTCCCACGGGGGAAGAAGGCGGAACGACGATGACAGAGCAGCCGGTCAAGGTCATGGTGGTGGACGACCACCCGATGTGGCGCGAGGCCGTCGCCCGCGACCTGGCGGAGGCCGGGTTCGACGTGGTGGCGACGGCCGGGGACGGCGACCAGGCCGTGCGCCGGGCCCGCGCGACGGCGCCCGACGTGCTGGTCCTGGACCTGAACCTGCCGGGCAGGCCGGGCGTCCAGGTGTGCAAGGAGCTGGTCGGCGGCGGGGACCTGGCCGTGCGGGTCCTGGTGCTCTCCGCCAGCGGCGAGCACGCCGACGTGCTGGAGGCCGTCAAGTCCGGCGCCACCGGGTACCTGCTGAAGTCGGCCAGCACGGCGGAGCTGCTCGACGCGGTGCGCCGCACCGCCGCCGGGGACGCGGTGTTCACGCCCGGCCTGGCGGGCCTCGTCCTGGGGGAGTACCGGCGGCTGGCCGCCGAGCCCGCGCCCGACCGGGGCACCGCCGACCCGAACGCGCCGCGCCTGACCGACCGCGAGACCGAGGTGCTGCGGCTGGTGGCGAAGGGCCTGAGCTACAAGCAGATCGCCGAACGGCTGGTCATCTCGCACCGCACGGTGCAGAACCACGTGCAGAACACCCTCGGCAAGCTCCAGCTGCACAACCGCGTCGAGCTGGTCCGCTACGCCATCGAGGCGGGCCTCGACGACGTCTGACGCCCCGCCACCGGGCCGCCGGGTCACCGGATGTCCCCAGGCAGCCAGGCAGCCGGGTCCCCAGGCCGCCTGGTCCCCAGCCCACCGGGTGACCAGCCCACCGGGTGACCAGGCCGCCGGGACGCCCCGCGCCGTCCCGCCCGCCCCGTCCCGTCCCGCCGGCGCCCCGTGCCGCCCGCCGGGCGGGGCGCGGCGGGCGGTCGTATAGTGCGCGGGGAGACTCGACCATCGGGACACCGACCACCGGGGAGGCACCGTGGACGTCCTGGCCTTCGGCGTGCAGACCGACGAGAAGCCGCTGCTGGAGAGGGCCTTCGCCGGGCACCACGGCCTCCACTGCCTGGACGTGTTCCTCACCGAGGACACCGCCCCGCTCGCCGCCGGCCACGAGGCCGTCTCCACCAGCGTCAACGCCGACCTCGGCGCGCGCGTGCTGCGCACCCTCGCCGCCGGCGGCACCCGGCTGGTCGCCCAGCGCTCCACCGGCTTCAACAACATCGACCTCGACGTCGCCCGCGAGCTCGGCATGACCGTGGCCCGCGTCTCGTACTACTCGCCCTACTCGGTCGCCGAGTTCGCCTGGACGCTCGCCATGGCCGTGAACCGCCGCGTCGTGCGCGCCGCCCACCGCACCCGCGACTTCGACTTCCGCCTCGACGGCCTCCTCGGCCGCGACATGCAGGGCCGCACGGTCGGCGTGCTCGGCACCGGCAAGATCGGCGAGGCGTTCACCCGGATCGCGCACGGCTTCGGGATGCGCCTGCTCGGCTGGGACCTGGCCGAGAACCCGGCCTGCCGCGAGCTGGGCATGGCGTACGTCGGCAAGGAGGAGCTGCTCGCCGCCTCCGACCTGGTCAGCCTGCACGTGCCGCTCACCGAGAAGACCTGGCACCTGCTGGACGCCGACGCGCTGGCCGCCATGAAGGACGACGCCATCCTGGTCAACTCCAGCCGGGGCGGCCTGGTCGACACCGACGCCCTCGTCGCCGCACTGCGCGCCGGACGGTTCGCCGGTGTCGGCCTCGACGTGTACGAGGCGGAGGCCGGGCTGTTCCACGTCGACCGGTCCCTGACGGGCGTGGACGACGACACCCTGGCCCGGCTGATGACCTTCCCGAACGTGCTGGTCACCAGCCACCAGGCCTTCTACACCCAGGAGGCGGTCGGCGAGATCGTCGCGGCCACCCTGCGCAACGTCACCGACTACGCCGAGGGCCGCCGCAGCGAGAACGTCCTCGTCCCGGCCGGCTGACGCAGCAGCCCCCGCAGGAGCGCGAGCCCGTTGAGCGTGAGCACCGACTCGGGGTGGAACTGCACCCCGGCGAAGCCGTCGCCGCGCAGCGCGTGCACCTCCCCGGTGAGCGGGTCGCGGCTCACCTCCACCCCGCGGCCCGCCAGCCGCGCCGCCGCCGCGTCGTCGCAGCGCGCGGTGAAGCTGTTGTAGAAGCCGACCCGCTCGCGCGCCCCGAAGAGGTCCACGTCCAGCTGCGCGCCCTGGAGCGGCACCCGCTTGCGCACGATGGGCAGCCCCAGCTCCGCGGCGATCAGCTCATGGCCCAGGCACACGCCGAGCAGCGGGTGCGGGTGCGCGTCCAGCAGCCGCGCGGCGAGGTCCCGCAGCAGCCGCATCCGCGGGTCGCCGCCGTCGCCCGGGTCGCCCGGGCCGGGCCCGAGGACCACGGGGCCGGGGTGCTCCAGCGCGGCCCCGCGCAGCCCCGGCTCGTCGTACCGGCGGACCGTCACCTCCAGCCCCGTGGACCGCAGCAGGTGCGCCAGCATCGAGGTGAAGGCGTCCTCCGCGTCGACCACCAGGGCATGCCCCGCCGGCTCCGCCGCCCCGGCCGCCGACGACCCTGCCACGGCCCCGGCCGCCGCGCCCCCTCCCGCGCCCGGCCCGGCCCCCGCCGCCCCGGCCGCCGGCCCCGACCCCCGCATCCGCAGCCAGAACGGCGCCAGGTCGGCGCGCCGCGCGTCCAGGGCGGCCCGCACCCGCGGGTCGTCCGCCAGCCGGGGCGCCCGCGCGGCCTCCTCGCGCGGCCGTCCGGGGCGCACCCCCAGCGCCGCCAGGACGCCCGCCGCCTTGGCGTGGGTCTCCGCGACCTCCCCCTCCGGGTCGGAGTGGCGCACCAGCGTCGCCCCGACCGGCACCCGCAGCTCCCCGTCGGCGCCGATGTCGGCGGTACGGATCAGGATGGGCGAGTCCAGCGTCTGCGCGCCGCCCGCGTCGGTGCCGAGCAGCGCCAGCGCGCCCGCGTAGTAGCCGCGCCCGCCGCGCTCGTGGCGCTCGACGACCCGGCAGGCGTTGCGCAGCGGGGACCCGGTGACCGTGGCGGCGAACATGGTCTCCCGCAGCACGTCCCGCACGTCCCAGGTGGACCGCCCGCGCAGCTCGTACTCGGTGTGGGCGAGGTGGGCCATCTCCCGCAGCCGGGGCCCCACGACGACCCCGCCCATGTCGCCGACGGCGCACATCATCTTCAGCTCCTCGTCGACGACCATCGACAGTTCGTCGGTCTCCTTGCGGCTGGCGAGGAACGAGAGCAGCCCCTCCGGGGTGGGCCCGCCGGCCGGGTAGCGGTACGTGCCGCTGATCGGGTTCATCACGACCGTGCCGCCCGACATCCGCACGTGCACCTCCGGGCTGGCCCCGACGAGGGTGCGCCCGCCGGTGTGGACGACGAACGTCCAGTAGGCCCCCCGCTCCCCGGCGAGCAGCCGCCGGAACAGCGCCAGCGCGTCGGCGCGGCCGAAGCCGGGCACCCGCCCCCGGTAGGTGCGGCGGATCACGAAGTTGGCGCCCTCGCCGCGCCCGATCTCGTCGTCCAGGACGCGCCGCACGATCCGCGCGTACTCCTCGTCCGGGACGTCGAAGCCGCCGTCCTCCACCCTCACGCCGTGCGCGGGCAGCCGCTCCAGGGCCTCGCCCAGCGGCAGCTCGTGCGCCTCCTCGGCGACGAGGACGCTGAGCGGTGTGCCGTCGTCGCGGACGTCGAAGCCGCGCTCCCGCAGCTGACGGAACGGCACGAGCGCCAGGGCGGGGCGCTCCCCGACGGGCAGGTCGGCGAGGCGCTCCACCTCCTGGACGGGGCCGGTGAGCACCTCGACGGTGTCGTGGTCGCGGCCCGGCGTGCGGCGGCGGAGCAGGGCGAACGGGGGGCCTGACGGGTCGAGCAGGGAGCGGAGGTCCATCGGCGGGTTCCTTCCGTGGTGGGGAGGGACGGCCCGCCGGAAACGGGAGAAGGCCGCCCCCCGGGCGGCCTTCGCGTGGTGTGCGCGCGTCGATCAGTGGGCCGCCGGATGGGCGGTCCACCACTGGATCTGGGTCGTCTGCGCGAACATGGCGCCGACCCTAGCGCATCCCCCGGCGCACGCGCGGCCCGTTCCGGAAGGTGGAACGGGCCGCGCGCGTACCGCGTCGGGGGCGGGGTCAGACGAACAGGTCGTAGCCCTGCCAGCCGGTGCCGGCCGCCGCGCGGGTGGCGAACGGCGCCGTGGCGCTGCCCCTGCCCTGGTAGAGCCACATCTGGCCGTGGGCGTCGCGGGCCACCAGGTCCGGGCGTCCGTCCCGGTTCAGGTCGCCCGGGCCGATGAGCGCGTCGTAGATCTGCCAGCTCGTGCCGATGGACGAGCGGGCGGAGTACGGAGCCGCCGCGCCGCCCGTGCCCTGGTAGAGCCACAGCCCGCCGGAGGTGTCGCGGGCGACGAGGTCCGCCCTGCCGTCGCCGGTGACGTCGCCGGGGGCGGTCAGGGAGTCGTAGATCTGCCAGCCCCGGCCGACCGACGTGCGGGCGGCGAAGGGCGCGGCCGGGTTGCCCGTGCCCTCGTACAGCCACAGGTAGCCGGCGGTGTCGCGGGCGACGAGGTCGGCGCGGCCGTCTCCGGTGAGGTCGCCGGCGCCGGTGATCGCGTCGTAGATCTGCCAGCCCCGGCCGACGTACAGCCGGGCCTTGAAGGGCGCCGACGGGATGCCGCTGCCCTGGTAGTACCAGAGGCCGCCGGAGGCGTCGCGGGCCACCGCGTCGCCGGTGCCGTCGGCGCGCAGCGCCGTCATGGACGTGATCGCGTCGTACGCGTCCCAGCCGCTGCCGATCCGGTAGCGGGTGAGGTAGGGGGAGGCCGCGTCACCGGTGCCCTGGTACTGCCACAGGACGCCCGAGCCGTCGCGGGCCAGGGTGTTGTGGCGGTCGGTCGCCGGATCGGGGGCGGTGCCGGGGACCTGCTCCACCTCGTCGGCGCTGACCCACGCGAAGCGGTGGTTGTAGCGGATCGGGTAGAACAGGGTCCCGCCCTGGACCAGGGTCCGCGAGCCGGCGCCCGAGCCGTCGATCAGGCCGCCGTAGTAGTACGTGCCCGGCACGGCGTCCCCGGCGAGCGTGTACAGCTGCCCGGCCGGGAGCGTGTACTTGGTCAGGGACGCGCTGTTCTGGTCCTGCACCGGCACGCCGGTGCCCGCGTACGCCGCGTCGGCCGGGTAGCTGCGCCCGTACACCTTCACGCTCACGCCCGGCTTCGCCCGCAGCGCCGTCCCGGCGGACGCGGGCACGGTGTACTGGCCGCCCGGGTTGTGGAACCACGCCTTCTGGCCGCCGTACCAGATCGCCGTCCAGTCCTCGCGCGCCTCGGCGACGACGAAGGTGCCGCCCGCGACGAGCTTGTTGCCCCAGTTCCACCCCTCGGACCAGGTCTGCGTGCCCAGGTAGGGGTCGCCGATCGTGGCCGAGGTGGTCGACGGGGACGTGTACAGGTAGCCGAAGTTCGCCGGCTGGGCCGGGACCGGGGCACCGTTGTTCGTCAGCTTCGGCTGGTTGGCCGAGGTGAACGGCGGGACGAAGCGGACCAGCTGCCCGGCCTTGACCGGGCCGCCCGCGCCGCCGGCCCCGGTGGGGGCGCCCAGCAGCGACATGTAGTGGTTCCAGTCCCAGAAGGGGCCCGGGTCCCAGTGCTGGGCGCGGACCTTGGAGTCCAGGACGCCCGGAATCTCGTCATGGCCGATGATGTGCTCGCGGTCGAGCGGGATGCCGTACCGGCCCGCCAGGTACTTCACCAGCGCCGCGGAGGACTCGTACTGCGGCTCGGTGTACCAGCTCCCCTCCTTGATGGCGTAGCCCTCGTGCTCGATGCCGATCGAGTGCATGTTGAGGGTCTTGTTGCCCGCGTGCCACGCCTCGTTCTTGTTCTCCACCATCTGGGTGACCAGACCGTCGGAGGCGCGGACCATGTAGTGGGCGCTGGCGTACGTGTTCGAGTTCTGGAAGACGGCCAGCGCCCCGTCGTAGCTGCCCTCGGTGTCGTGGATGGCGATGTACCGGATGTCGTGGCCGCCGGAGGGGCGGGAGGCGACGTTGTAGTTGCCCCAGTCGTCCGGGCCGCTGTTCTGCTTGTACGCGGCGGGGCGGAAGTCGCAGTTCAGGCCGGCCGGGCACTCCGGCGCCGGGGCGGCGGCGGAGGTGGCGGCGGTGCCGGTGGCGGCGGCCGCGAGCGGCGCCTTCGCCGACCGGGCCGGCTGCACGGACGGGTCGGCCGGCAGGACCAGCCGCTGGCCGTCGGAGGTGACGCGCTGCTCGCCGTTCCTGATCGACTCGAAGACGCGGTCGGCGAAGAGCCGCGCGCCCTTGCGGTCGGGCGCCTGGCTGTAGCGGGCGACGGCCGGGAACCAGGCGCCGGGGTCGTCCGGCAGCTTCCCGGTGGCCCGCCGCTGGTACGCGGCGAGCAGCGCCGCGCCCGCGCGCACGCTCTGCGCCGGGTCCTCGCGCACCGCGTCGGGGGAGGCGCCGATCAGCCGGGCGGCCTCGTCCAGCGTGTGGAGCCGGGGGTCGCTCGTGTCGACCGGCTTCTCGCGGACCGACCGGAGCGCCTCCCGCGCGTCGAAGTGCTTCTCGACGGCCGGGTCGCCGCTGCGGTTCATGTGCGCGAGGCGGTGGTCGCCCTCCTCGCCCTCGTGGCCGTGGCCGTCGTGGTCGTCGTGGCCGTCCTCCAGGTCCTCCGGGTCGACCTGGGTGAGCCCCATCACGTTGTACGCGCCGGTGGTGCTCGGCAGTCCGTCGTGGCTCTCCCAGCGGGTCTGCCGGTACGACACCGCCATCAGCACGCTCTGCGGCACGTCGAACTCGCGGGCCGCCTCGGCGAAGTCCCGCTGCAGCTCCGCCGCCGGTGCGGCGGCCTGCGCACGCGCGGTGCCGACGAGGCCGGGCGGCGCCGCGGCGACCGTCCCGGCGGTCGCCGCGACGGCGACGGCCGCGGCGACGGTGTGGACCAGGATCCTTCTCTTCTTGCGTTCTCTTCGCTGGCCGACGCTCAAGTCCCACCCCTGGATGCGCAGTTGGAGGCTGCATGTACGGTTCAAGCTTCAAGGACGCGTGACGTTACCAAACCCGTGTGCGAGTGGTTCGCCCGGCTCGCCGCGACGGCGCGCGCCCGGCCGCCCACCGGGCGGGTGGGCGGCCGGACGGCGGCCGGACGGCGGGTGACCGGGGCGGGCGACCGGGGCGGGTGATCGGCCGGGGCGGGGCCGGCCGGGGCGGACGACCGGCCCGCGGAGCCCGCCGTCTCACTTTCTGATCGTGTACGTGGCCATCTGTCCCGAGCGCGTAATGTTGTCGGGGTGACCGTGAACGCTGACACCCACGCCGTCGCCGCCAAGGCGACCTGGCGAGACCTGCCCGCGGCGCAGCAGCCCGAGTACCCGGATGCCGAGGCTCTGCGCGATGTGATCGCCGACCTCGAGTCGTATCCGCCGCTCGTCTTCGCGGGCGAGTGCGACCAGCTGCGCGCCCGCATGGGGGCCGTCGCCCGGGGTGAGGCGTTCCTCCTCCAGGGCGGCGACTGCGCGGAGTCCTTCGACGCCGTCGGCGCCGAGGACATCCGGGCCAAGCTGAAGACGCTCCTCCAGATGGGCGCCGTGCTGACGTACGCCGCCTCCGTGCCCGTCGTGAAGGTGGGCCGGATCGCCGGCCAGTACTCCAAGCCGCGCTCCAAGCCCACCGAGACCCGCGACGGGGTGACCCTGCCGACGTACCGCGGCGACTCCGTCAACGGCTTCGAGTTCACCGAGGAGGCCCGCGTCCCGGACCCGCAGCGCCTCAAGCGCTTGTACCAGGCGTCCGCCTCGACGCTGAACCTGGTCCGCGCCTTCACCACCGGCGGCTACGCCGACCTGCGCCAGGTGCACGCCTGGAACCAGGACTTCGTGAAGTCGTCGCCGTCCGGGCAGCGGTACGAGCAGCTGGCCCGCGAGATCGACAACGCCCTCAACTTCATGAAGGCGTGCGGCACGGACCCGGCCGAGTTCCGCACGGTCGAGTTCTTCGCCTCCCACGAGGCGCTCCTGCTCGACTACGAGACGGCGCTGACCCGCGTCGACTCGCGCACCGGCGACCTGTACGACACGTCGGCCCACATGGTGTGGATCGGCGAGCGCACGCGCCAGCTCGACCACGCCCACATCGAGTTCGCGTCCCGGATCCGCAACCCGATCGGCATCAAGCTCGGCCCGACCACCTCGGTGGACGAAGCGCTCACCTACATCGACCGCCTGGACCCGGAGCGCGAGCCCGGCCGGCTGACCTTCATCGTCCGCATGGGCGCCGACAAGGTCCGCGACAAGCTGCCCGAGCTGGTCGAGAAGGTCACCGCCTCCGGCGCGACCGTCGCCTGGGTCACCGACCCGATGCACGGCAACACCTTCGAGGCGGCCTCCGGCCACAAGACGCGCCGCTTCGACGACGTGCTGGACGAGGTCAAGGGCTTCTTCGAGGTCCACAAGGCGCTCGGCACCCACCCGGGCGGCATCCACGTGGAGCTGACCGGCGACGACGTCACCGAGTGCGTGGGCGGCGGCGACGAGATCTTCGTCGACGACCTGCACCAGCGGTACGAGACGGCCTGCGACCCGCGGCTCAACCGCAGTCAGTCGCTGGACCTGGCGTTCCTGGTGGCCGAGATGTACCGGTCCCAGTGACCTCCCGGGCCGCCGGCCGGGGGTGATCCCGGCCGGAAGGCGCCGTGCACAGCGCGGAGGGGCGCGGATCCATGTGATCCGCGCCCCTTCGCGCTCTTCCGGCCCACCCGGCCTTTCCCGCACCGCACCCGGTGGGTAAGGTTAGGTTAGCCTCACCGACCAAGCGGGGGGCTTCGGCCCGACGACCTGCAGGGAGGTGGCCCGCGTGTACGTGTGCTCGTGCTTCGGTATCACCGAGACGCAGGTCAAGGAACACGCGGAGGCGGGCGCCTGCACCCCGCGCCAGATCGCGTCGGCCTGCAAAGCGGGCACCGACTGCGGCTCGTGCGTCCGCCGCATCCAGGCCATCCTCGGCCGGGGCGCCTCCCCGCGGCGCGAGCCCGCGCTCCAGGGCGGCCTGGCGGGCGCGAACGACCTCGCGGGCCGGGGCGAGCCCGTCCTGTCCGGGCTCCCGGAAGCGGCGTAGCGCCCCCAGGGAGGCCCGGCCCAAGGGCCGGGCGGCCCTGTGGTCCGGCGGCGGTCCCGCGGGTCCTGCGGGGTCCGGCTGCCCGGGGCGTCGCCGCCTACCCCTCCGGCTGCTCGATGATCGTGGACAGGTACAGCGACTCGCCGAGCCTCTGCACCAGCTCCAGCTGCGTGTCCAGGTAGTCGATGTGGTGCTCCTCGTCGGCGAGGATCGACTCGAAGATGTTGGCCGAGGTGATGTCGCCCTTGGCGCGCATCACCTCGATGCCGCGCCGCAGCCGGTCGATCGCCTCGACCTCGATCTCGCGGTCCGCCTGGAACATCTCCGTGACCGACTGGCCCACGCGGACGTGGAAGAGCCGCTGGTAGTTCGGCAGGCCCTCCAGGAACAGGATGCGGTCGGTGAGCACCTCGGCGTGCTTCATCTCGTCGAAGGACTCCGCGCGGGTGTACTTCGCGAGCTTCGTCCACCCGTTGTTCTCCTGCATCTTGGCGTGCAGGAAGTACTGGTTGATCGCGGTCAGCTCGGCGGTCAGCTGCTCGTTGAGGAACTCGATGACCTCGGGGTCGCCCTGCATCGCAGAGGCTCCTTCCACGGGCGAAGGGCTGGATGGGCGCATCCTCGCACCGCCGGCGGAGGCCGTCCAGTAAGTCAATGCTTAGTAGGACATGCCCGATTAGCCCCACACCCCGGTCGTGACCACCCCTCCCGGTCTGTCACCATTGAGCCATGGGTCAGCCGGAGAGCGCGGAACACCGGGCAGCAGGGGAGTCCACGCTTCCGCCGGGGCAGCGTCTGCAGCGCGGCTGGCCGGTCACCCACTACGGGCCCGTGCCGAAGTTCCGGCCCGAGCGGTGGGAGTTCCGGGTCTTCGGCGCCACGGCGGACGGCGGGAAGCACTGCTGGAGCCACGAGGAGTTCACGGCGCTCCCGTTCTCGACCGTCGTCGCCGATCTGCACTGCGTCACGAAGTTCAGCATGCTCGGGGCCGAATGGGGGGGTGTCCCCGCGCGCACGGTGCTGGAGCTCGCGCCCCCGGCGCCCGGTGTCACCCATGTGATGGTGTGGGCCGAGTACGGCTACAGCGCGAACCTGCGGCTGGCGGACTTCGCCTCCGAGCAGGCGATCTTCGCCACCCACAAGGACGGCGAGCTGCTCACCGCCGAGCACGGCTTCCCGCTCCGGCTGATCGTGCCCCACCTGTACGCCTGGAAGGGCCCCAAGTGGGTCCGCGGCGTCGAGTACATGACCGCCGACCGCCGGGGCTTCTGGGAGGAGCGCGGCTACCACAACATCGGCGACCCCTGGGCCGAGCAGCGCTACTCGTACCAGGAGGAGCCGGGCGACGGCCCGGAGCTCTGACCCGTACCCCTCAGCAGGGGTGCCCCGCGGGCCGGGTGGCCGCCGCGGGGGCGCCGGCGGGGCGCGGGCGGTCCGGCTCGTCCCGCAGCCGCTTCAGCCGCGCCACGTCCTCGGCGTGCCGCTCCTCGCCGCCGGGCGTCTCGACGACCAGCGGCACGCCCTCGGTCGCGGGATGCCGCAGCAGCTCCCGGAACGGCTCCTCGCCGATGTGCCCGGCGCCGATGTTGGCGTGCCGGTCCTTGCGCGCCCCGGCCACGTCCTTCGAGTCGTTGGCGTGGACGAGCTTCAGCCGGCCCTCGCCGACCGCCTCCACCAGCAGGTCCAGGGTCCTGCCCACCCCGTCGGCCGCGGCCAGGTCGTGGCCCGCCGCGAACACGTGGCAGGTGTCCAGGCAGACGCCGAGCATCGGGTGGCGGTCGAGCGCCTCGAAGTACGGCCCGAGGTCCCGGGTCCGGGAGCACAGCGACGACCCCTGCCCGGCCGTCGGCTCCAGCAGCAGGAACGGGTCGCCGGGGTGGGTCAGCTCGTCCAGCAGCGGCAGCATCCGCTCCCGCACCTGTGCGAGCGCCACCTCGCGAGGCCGCCCGCCGGTCGCCGACCCGGTGTGCACGACCACGCCCAGCGCGCCGATCGCGCGGGCCCGGCGCAGCGAGTGCCGCAGCGACTCCACGGACCGCTCCGCGGTCGCCTCGGTGTGCGAGCCGAAGTTGATCAGGTACGGGGCGTGCACGTACGCGGGGATCCCCGCCTCGGCGCACCGCTCGCGGAACAGCTCGTCCTGCGCCGGGTCGCCGGCCGGGGTCGCCCAGCCGCGCGGATTGGCGACGAAGACCTGCACGGCCTCGGCGCCGAGCCGCCGGGCGGCGGCCAGACCGGTGGTGGCCAGCCCGCCGGCCACCGCGACATGGGCGCCCACGAGGCGCCGCCCGGAGCCGGCACGGGCGGGACGGGGCGCCGCCCCGGCGGGCCGCGGCGCCGGCACGGCGGCGGTCGCCGCCGCGGTGGCCGGCCGCGCCGCCGCGGTCGGGGTCGCCGCTCCGGTGGAGGGCGGGGCCGCCGCGGTGGGGGTCGCCGTTCCGGTGGAGGACGGGGCCGCCGCGGTGGGGGAGGGGTCGGAGGCAGGGAGCACGGCGGGTCAGATCCCCTTGATCCTGATGGTGACGGTGCTGCCCTCGGGGGCCGTCTCGCCGCCGGGCACCGACTGGCCGCCGACGGTGTCCCCGAGGTACGGGAAGGTCTTCTCGGCCTTCACCTCGAAGCCCGCCGCCTCCAGCTCCCGCGTGGCCTCGTCGGTGCTCTTGCCCGTCACGTCCGGTACGGCGACCATGCGCGGGCCCTTGGAGAGCGTCAGGGTCACCGTGTCACCCTGGGCCGCGCGGGCGCCCGCCGGGAGGGACTGGGCGGCGACCGATCCGGCCGGGTGGGGCGCGTGGACGCGCTCCTCGGCGACCCGCACCGCGAACCCGGCGTCCGTCAGCGTCTCACGGGCCTCCTCCAGCGGGCGCCCGACCGCGGTGGGCACCTCGATCGGGGCGCCCCTGCTGACCACCAGCGCCACGGCGGCGTCCGGCGACCGCTCCGTGCCGGCCGGCGGGTCGCTGACGACGACGGAGCCCTTCTCGACCCCGGCGTCGAACCGGTGGGTGACCACGCCGGGGGCCAGGCCCGCCTCCCGCAGCCGCTCCCGGGCGGCCTCCAGCGGCTCGCCCCGCACGTCCGGGACCTTCACGATCTCCGGACCGCGCGAGATGACCAGGTCCACGGAGCCGTTGCCCCGGATGCGCTCGCCCGGCGCCGGGTCCGTCGCCATGACCGTGCCCCGCTCGTACGCGCCGCTGAACTCCTCGCGCGTCGCGCCCACCGCGAGGCCCTCGTCCGCGAGCCGCCGCTCCGCGTCGGCCGGGCTCTTGCCGAGCACGCCCGTGGTGGGCACCCGCGTGAACTGGCCGGAGTTGATGTACCAGACCCCCGCGCCCAGCCCGAGGACCAGAGCCACGGCCGCCAGGGCGGCCACGAGCCCCCGCCGGGGGCCGTACGCCAGGGCGGCCAGGCGGCGGCGGGCGCCGCCGGGTCCGGCCGGCCCGGCCGGCGGTTCGGGGCGCGGCTGCGGGCGCGTACCGGAGTCCGGCGGCACATCGAGGCGGCTGGTGTGCTCGACGTCCCCGGAGCCGGGCGCGGCCTCGGCCGGGCCGGGCGCCGCCGGGCGGGCGATGACGCTCGTCACGTCCTCCGGCCCGGCGCCCGCCCCGTCCGCCGCCGCGCCCGTGCCCGCCCCGGCCCCGCCGCGCGCGCCGGGCGGCAGCAGGTCCAGCGCGGCGTCGCCGAGGACCGACCGCGCGGCGCGGGTCCGGGAGAGCAGCTCCACGGCGTCGCGCGGGCGCTCCCCGGCGTCCCGCGCGGTCGCCCCGGCCACCAGCGCGTCCAGCTCGGGCGCCAGCCCGGGGACGGCGTCCGACGGGGCCGGGACGTCGTTGTTCAGGTGCTGGTAGAGGACCTGCGCGGGGGTGTCGCCGCCGTGCGGCTTGCCGCCGGTCAGCATCTCGTACAGCACGACCCCGCACGCGTACACGTCGGTGCGGGTGTCGGCGGTGCCGTGCTCGATCTGCTCGGGCGCCAGGTACGACACGGTGCCCAGCACCGCGCCGGTCGTCTGCGTGGCCGTGCCGACCGCGCGGACCAGCCCGAAGTCGGCGACCTTGACCCGGCCGTCGTCGCCGATCAGCACGTTCTCCGGCTTGATGTCGCGGTGGACGAGCCCGGCCCGGTGCGCGGCGCCCAGGGCCGCCAGCATCGGCTCCAGCACGTCCAGCGCCGCGCGGGGGGAGAGCGCCCCGCGCTCGCGCAGCACGTCGCGCAGGGTGCACCCGGCGACGTACTCCATGGCCAGGTACACGTACGGCCCGTCCGCGCCCTGGTCGAAGACGCCGACCACGTTGGGGTGCGACAGCCGCGCCACGGACTTGGCCTCGCGGATGAACCGCTCCACGAACGTCGCGTCGGTCGCCAGCGACGGGTGCATCACCTTCAGGGCGAGGTCGCGGTCGAGGCGGGTGTCCACCGCCCGGTAGACCGTGGCCATGCCGCCGACGGCGACGCGCGCGTCGACGCGGTAGCGGCCGTCGAGCAGCCGGCCGACGAGCGGGTCGTGCAGGGTCGTATCCACGCGGTCGAGTCTACGAGCCCCGCCGCGCCCGCCCGTCGCCCTGTACATGACCGCTTCACCGGTGCAGCCGACCTGTGACACACCCGCCCGACCGGCGCCGCACCGGCGCGTGACCTGCGCCTCGCGCGTACGGCCCCGCGGTGCGCGGGTACGGCCCGCCCGGTCCGGCTCCGGGCCCACGGGCGCCCGCCACCGGTCGGCGTACGGGGCCGGCACGCGGCGCCCGGGTGCGGGCCGCGCGGTCCCGCCTCGGCACGCGGCGCCCGTCCCGCCCCGGCACGCGGCGCCCGTCCCGCCCCGGCGCGCGGCGCCCGTCCCGCCCCGGCGCGCGGCGCCCGGGTGCGCCTCGGCACGGGTGCCCGGGGGCGCCTCCGGCCCGTGTGCGTCCTCCGCGATCGTCCGAGACGGCCGGCGGCGGCCCGCCCCGTACGGCGCCCGCGCGTGCGCCCCCGGGGAGGGCCGGTCAGAAGGCGGGCCGCTCCGGGTCGAGGGCGGCCCGGCCCTCGGCGGGGGACGAGGCCTGCGCGAAGTGGCGGCGCGGGATGCGCCCCGCCCGGTACGCGAGCCGCCCCGCCTCCACGGCGTGCCGCATCGCCTCCGCCATCAGCACCGGCTCCTGGGCCCGCGTCACCGCCGACGCCAGCATCACCGCCGCGCACCCCAGCTCCATCGCCAGCGCCGCGTCGGACGCCGTCCCCGCGCCCGCGTCGAGGATCACCGGCACGCGCGCCTGCTCCACGATGAGCTGGAAGTTGTGCGGGTTGCGGATGCCGAGACCGGAGCCGATGGGGGAGCCCAGCGGCATCACCGCCGCGCACCCCGCCTCCTCCAGCCGCCGCGCGAGGACCGGGTCGTCGTTGGTGTACGGCAGCACCGTGAAGCCGTCGTCGACCAGGGTCTCGGCGGCGTCCAGCAGCTCCACCGGGTCCGGCAGCAGCGTCCGCTCGTCCGCCACGACCTCCAGCTTCACCCAGTCCGTGCCCAGCGCCTCGCGCGCGAGGCGGGCGGTCAGCACGGCCTCGCCCGCCGTGAAGCAGCCGGCCGTGTTCGGCAGCACGCGCACGCCCAGCCGGTCCAGGACGGACAGCACCGAGCCGTGCACCGTGGGGTCGATCCGCCGCATCGCGACGGTCGTCAGCTGCGTGCCGCTCGCCGTGAGCGCCCGCTCCAGCACGTCGAGGCTGGGCGCCCCGCCCGTGCCCATGATCAGCCGGGAGTCGAAGGAGGTCCCGGCGATGGTGAGGCGGTCGTCTGCCACCGGTCAGCCCCCCTGCACGGCGGTCAGGACCTCGACGCGGTCGCCGTCGGCGAGCACGGTGGACGCCCACGCGCCGCGCGGGACGACCGTCTCGTTGACCGCCGCCGCCACCCCGGAGGGCGCGGCGGTCAACGTGGCCACCAGCGCGTCGAGGGCGACGGGCGCGGCCAGCTCGCGCGGCTCGCCGTTCACCGAGACGGTGACGGCTGCGCCTGGCTGGTTCGTCATGACACTCCTACGGGACGGAATCGGGCGGGCGTGAAGGCGCGGGCGACCTCGGGCAGTTCCCCGGTGGTCAGGACGTCGGCCATCACGTCCCCGGTGACGGGCGTCAGCAGCACGCCGTTGCGGTAGTGGCCGGTCGCCATGTGGAGCCCCGGCAGCCCGGAGGGGCCCAGCAGCGGGGCGTTGTCGGGGGAGCCGGGCCGCAGCCCGGCGCACGTCTCGGTCAGCGGCAGCTCCGTGATGCCCGGCACCAGCTCGTGGGCGTCGCGCAGCAGCTCGTACACGCCGCCGGCCGTGACCGTCGTGTCCCAGCCCATCTCCTCGCTCGTCGCGCCCACGACCAGCTCGCCGTTCTCGCGCGGCACCAGGTACACATGGCCGCCGCGCACGACCGCCCGCACCGACCGGCTCAGGAACGGCGCGTACGCCCCCGGCACCGACAGCCGCACCACCTGCCCCTTCACCGGCCGCACCGGCGGCAGGACCTCCTCCGGTACGCCGCCCAGCCGGCCGCTCAGGCTGCCCGCCGCCAGCACCACCTGGCCCGCCGCGATCTCCGCGCCGTCCTCCAGGACCGCGCCTGCGGCCCGGCCCCGTACGACGGCCAGCCGGTCCGACCGCGCGCGGTGGAACACCACCCCGGACCGCTCGCAGGCCGCGACCAGCGCCGCCGCCAGCCGCCGCGGGTCCACCTGGTGGTCGCCGTCCACGCGCAGGCCGCCCCGCACGCCCGGTGCCAGCATCGGCTCCAGGCGGCGGCACTCCCGGCCGGTCAGCCACTCCGAGGCGAGCCCGCACCGCAGCTGCAGCGCGTGCAGCTCCCGCAGGTGCGCCCGGTCGTCCGCGTCCAGCGCCACGGCGAGCGTGCCGGACGTCCGGAAGCCGACGTCCAGGCCGGTCGCCTCCCGCAGCTCGGCGGCGAAGTCCGGATAGCGCGCGGCCGACGCCAGGTTGAGCCCGAGGAGCGTCTCCTCCCCGTAGTGCAGCTCCGTGACGGCGGCCAGCATCCCCGCCGCCACCCGGGCCGCCCCGCCGCCCGGCTCGGGGTCGGCCACGGCGACCCGCAGTCCGCGCTGCGCCGCCCGCCATGCGGTGACCAGGCCGATGATCCCGCCCCCGACGACGAGGACGTCCGACGTGCTCCGTGACATGGGCGTCCAGCCCCTCCCTTCGCCGGCATGACCCGGATCAGGTTCGTACGGTCGGAGGCCGCCCAGCCTCCCTCTCAGCCCGGTGCGCCGGGCTCCCGCGATGTTCTGGCGTGGCCAGACTAACCCCACCCCCGGATGGCCGGTAAGGGAGCCCGCCGCGGCCGGGGCGGCGGGCTCGGCGGCTTCCTGACGGTGCGGCGGCTGCGTAAGGTGACCGCGTGAGCGAGCAGCAGCACGAGGACCGGGCGGGCCGCCGGCCCACCGACCGCCGGCGGACCCCGGCGGGCGAGGACCGCGCACCCGCGCGCGAGGACGCGGCCCCGGCCGCCCCGCCGGGCGTCCCGTCCCCCTCGGCCGCCGCCCCGCCGGGCGCCCCGGCCGCTTCCGCCGCCGCCCCTTCGGCCACGGGCGCCCCGCCGGACGGCTCGGCCCCCTCGGGCGCCCCGGCGGACGAGGGCACCCCGGCGGACGAGGGCACCCCGGCGGACGAGGGCCGTCCGGCGGAGCGGGGCGCCCCGGCGGACGGGCGGCGCGTGGTCGTCGTCGGGGCCGGGATGGCCGGGGTCCAGACCGCCGTCGCCCTGCGCGACCAGGGCTTCAACGGCCCGGTCCTGCTGCTCGGCGCCGAGCCGCACCAGCCGTACGACCGGCCCCCGCTGTCCAAGGCGTACCTGCTCGGCAAGGCCGAGGGCGCCGCGTTCGAGGTGGACTTCGACTCCCTCGACGTCCAGTTGCGCCTCGGCGTCGAGGTGACCGGCCTGCGCCCCGGCGACCACGAGGTCGACACGGAGGCCGGCCCCGTCCCGTACGACGTGCTGGTCATCGCGACCGGCGCGGTCCCGCTGACCCTGCCCGGCACGGAGGGCGTCCCCGGCGTCCACCTGCTGCGCACCCTGGACGACGCCGAGCGGCTGCGCCCGGTCCTCGCCGGGCGGCACGACGTGGTCGTGGTGGGCGCCGGCTGGATCGGCGCCGAGTTCGCCACCGCCGCCCGCGAGGCGGGCTGCGCGGTCACCGTCGTGGAGGCCGCCGACCGGCCGCTCGCCGGGGCACTGCCCGCCGAGGCGGCCGAGCCGATGGCCGCCTGGTACGAGGAGGGCGGCGTCCGGCTGCTCACCGGCGCGCGCGTGGAGCGGGTCGAGCCCGGCCGGGTCGTCCTCGCCGACGGGCGCGAGCTGCCCGCCGGGGCCGTCGTCGTCGGCATCGGCGCCCGGCCCGCCACCGGCTGGCTGCGCGACTCCGGCGTGGCCCTCGGCCCGGACGGCACCGTGGTCGCCGACGACCACCTGCGCACCTCGGTGCCGGACGTGTACGCGGTCGGGGACTGCGCCTCGTTCCCGTCGGCCCGCTACGGCTCGCGGCTGCACGTCCACCACTGGGACAACGCCCTGCAGGGGCCGCGCACGGTCGCCGCGGCCGTCGTGGGCGCGGAGTCCCGCCCGTACGACCCGGTGCCGTACTTCTGGTCCGAGCAGTTCGGCCGCTTCGTCCAGTACGCCGGGGACCACACGTCCGCCGACACGGCCGTGCGGCGCGGCGACCCGTCCGGCCCCGCGTGGGCCTTCGTGTGGCTGCGGGACGGCGCCCCGGTGGCGGTGCTCGCCGTGGGCCGGCCGCGCGACCTGGCGCAGGGGCGGCGGCTCATCGAGGCGGCCACGCCGGTCGACCCGGCGCTGGTCGCGGACCCCGAGGTGCCGCTGAAAGCCGCCGTCCGCGCCTGAGCCGGACCCGGGTGACCGGCCCGTACGGCGGGCCCGGCTACCCACTGTCAGCGCGGGATGGCAGGCTTGGGGTGTGACCGAGATTGACACGAAGACCGACGCGCTCGTCCCCGACTGGCTCTACCTCCCGGACATCGCCGAGCTGCTCGGCGTCGAGGTGACGCGGGTGCGCCAGCTCGTCAGGGAGGGCCAGCTGATCGCCGTGCGCCGCGGTGAGAACCGGGCGCTCCAGGTGCCCGCCGCCTTCATCAAGGACGGCAAGGTCGTCAAGGGCCTTTCCGGCACCCTGACGCTGCTGCGGGACGACGGCTTCACCGACGAGGAGATGCTCGAGTGGCTCTTCACGCCGGACCCGTCCCTGCCGGGCACGCCCGCGCAGGCCCTGGCGGAGAACCGCGGCACGGAGGTGAAGCGCCGCGCCCAGGCGCTCGCCGTCTGACCGCGGCGACCGAGCACGACACCGAGCGACCGTACGACACCGGCGGTGCGCGGACCGGGGAGGCAAGCCCCGGCCGCGCGCCGCAGCCGCACCGAACCGGGGGAGCCCCGCATGCCCACCAGCGCCCGAGCGAGCCTGTCCGACGCCCGGCTGTACCTGTGCACGGACGCGCGCAGGCGCCAGGGGGACCTCCCGGAGTTCCTCGACGCGGTCCTCGCCGCCGGCGTGGACATCGTGCAGCTGCGCGACAAGGGCATGGAGGCGGGCGAGGAGCTGGAGCACCTCGCCGTCCTCGCCGACGCCTGCCGGCGGCACGGCCGGCTCCTGGCGGTCAACGACCGGGCGGACGTGGCGCACGCCGCCGCCTCCGACGTGCTCCACCTGGGCCAGGGCGACCTGCCCGTCCCCGCCGCGCGGGCGATCCTCGGCGGCGGGGTGCTGATCGGCCGCTCCACGCACGCGGAGGCCGAGGTCGACGCGGCCGCCGCCGAGCCGGGCGTCGACTACTTCTGCACGGGCCCGTGCTGGCCGACGCCCACCAAGCCGGGGCGGTACGCGCCGGGCCTCGGCCTCGTGCGGTACGCGGCCTCCCTGCGCCAGGACCGCCCGTGGTTCGCCATCGGCGGCGTCGACGCGGGGACCCTGGACGAGGTCCTGGACGCGGGGGCCCGCCGGATCGTCGTCGTCCGCGCGATCACGGAGGCGGACGACCCGGCCGCCGCGACGGCCGACTTGGCCCGCCGCGTACGCGAGCGGGTCGCGGCCGACGCCCCCGCCGACGCCCCCGCCGACCCCACCGCCGACGCCCCCGGGCGCGGGCCCGCCGCCGCGGCGGCCCGCTGACCACCGGCCGGACGCGGACCGGCCGGCCGACAGCCACCCACCGTCCACATGCTGGGACGGAAGCCGGGACGAATCGGCACTTCACCCCCAGAGCTGTCCGCACCCTGGACAAGATTCCGACAAAGAGCCCGAAAAGCTGCGCTCCGGTTGGGTGACCCTTACCGGGGTGGCTAACCTGCCGGTATGGCCCTTGGCACCCCCTCCACCAGGACGGACCGCGCGCGCACGGTGCGTGACCTGCTCGCGAACGGCACCACGTACTCCTTCGAGTTCTGGGCGCCCAAGACCGAGAAGGGCGAGCGGAACCTCTGGAACGCGCTGCGCCGGGTGGAGGCGGTGGCCCCCAGCTTCGTCTCCGTGACGTACGGCGCGGGCGGCTCCACCCGCACCGGGACCGTGCGGGCCACCGAGCAGATCGCCGCCGACACCACGCTGACGCCCGTCGCGCACCTGACCGCCGTGGGCCACTCGGTCGCCGAACTGCGCAACATGGTCGGCCAGTTCGCGGACGTCGGCATCCGCAACATCCTCGCCCTGCGCGGCGACCCGCCCGGCGACCCGATGGCCGAGTGGGTGGCGCACCCGCAGGGCCTGGACTACGCGGCCGACCTGGTCCGCCTGATCAAGGAGGCCGGCGACTTCTGCGTCGGCGTCGCCGCGTTCCCCGAGATGCACCCCCGGTCCACGGACTGGGACACCGACGTCCGCCACTTCGTCGACAAGTGCCGCGCCGGCGCCGACTACGCGATCACCCAGATGTTCTTCGAGCCGGAGAGCTACCTCCGGCTGCGCGACCGGGTCGCCGCGGCGGGCTGCGACACGCCGATCATCCCCGAGGTCATGCCCGTCACGGCGGTGCGCCAGCTGGACCGGCTGCCGCAGCTGAGCAACGCGCACTTCCCCGCCGCGGTCCGGGACCGGATCCTCGCGGTCAAGGACGACGCGACCGCTGTACGCTCCTTGGGCATCGAGTTCGCGACGGAGTTCTGTGCGCGGCTGCTGTCCGAAGGCGTGCCCGGACTGCACTTCATCACGCTGAACAACTCCACGGCGACGCTCGAGATCTACGAGAATCTCGGACTGCATCAGCAGTCCTGACCGGCCGTACCCTCAAGTCCCGAGGTTCGGCCGACGAGAGGGGCGGGCATGGACTGGAGCTGGTGGACGGTCCTCTACATCGCGTTCGGCGTCGTGGCGCTCTGGCTTCTCGGCGAGGTGCTCCTGCAGTACAAGGCGCGGCTGCGGTGGCGGCTGCTGGCCTTCTTCGGCTTCCTCGGCGTCGTCGTCGGCTTCGTCCTGTCGTCGCGCGCCCTGATCATCGCGGGTGCGCTGGCGTTCGGCGTCGGCCAGGCGCTCGTCACCCTCTCCTTCCTGCGCGGCTTCTCCACCGGCTGGGCGCTCGGCGGCAAGCCCGGTGCCAGCCGCCGCCGCAGGACCGTGCGGAAGGCGGGCCGGGAGCAGGCCCCGTCCCCGGAGACCGCCGAGCAGCCGTACGAGGAGGCCGCCGAGCCGCCGTACGAGGCCGCCGAGCCGCCGTACGAGGAGCCGCAGGCCCCGCCGGTGCCGGGCACCCCGCCCGTCCACGAGCCGCTGCCGCTGCCCGACGACACGGGCGGGTACGCCGCGTACGGAACGGGCGGCGCCGGGCACCCCGCCGGTACGGCCCCGTCCGCCCCGCGGGACGCGTACGGCGACTACCCGGCGTACGACCCGGCCGCCTACGCCCCCGGCCACGAGCCCGCCGCGGACCCCGGCCACCAGTACGCCGCGTACGCCGATCCGTACGCGGACCCCGACGGCGGCCGTGAGTACGGCGGACACGAGCCGCACGGGCGGCAGCCGCACCCCGCGGACCCGTACCCCGCCGCCCCGTACCCGGCGGACCCGTATGCCGCCGCCCCGTACCCGGCGGACCCGTACCCCGCGGACCCGTACGCCCAGCAGTACGCCGCCGACACCCCGCCCGGCGGGGTGTGGGTGCCGCCCCAGCGCGACGGCGAGCCGCAGTTCCCGCCGCCCCCGCAGCAGCCCCCGGCCGCCCACGGCTACGACCCGAGCGGCCGCGCGCCCTACTGACACCGGCGGCCGGGCGGCCGCGCCCCGGCCGGACCCCGCCCAGCCGGACCCCGCCCTAGCGGGACCCGCGGAAGTCCGCGCCCTCCACGACCAGGCCCGCCACCAGCGCGCCCGACATCCCGGCGTGGGCGAGCCCGCCGCCCGGGTGCGCCCAGCCCCCGGCGAAGTACAGGCCCGGCAGCGGTGCCGGGTTCGCGGCGGGCAGGAAGGCGCCGCCCGCGCCCGCCAGGGCGGGGCCGGGCACGATCCGGCTGCCGGTCTCCGCCTCGGTGTGCGCCGGCGTCCGCACCTCACGCCACAGCAGCCGCTCCCGCAGGCCCGGCACGGCGGCCCCGGCGGCCTCCACCATCCGGTCGGCGAACGCCTCGACGGCCGCCGCGTCGCCCCACGGGTCGCCCGTCCGGCCCGCGTCCCCCGCGGGGACCGCCGCCGTCACGGTGACCGCCTCGTGGTCCCCGTCCGGGAGCAGGGCCGGGTCGCCGGGCCGCAGCACCACCACGGTCGGCCGGGCGCACGGCGGCCCGCCGCCCGCGAGGGCCGCCCGCTCCCCGGCGGGGTCGGCGGAGTGCACCACCGTCCGGTGCGCCGCGCCCTCCTCCCGCGCGCCGCGCAGCGCCAGGCACACGGTCACCCGGCCCGACGCGACGCCCGTCTGGTGGCGCGGCCACGCGTCCTGCCGCTCCCACGCCACCACGTGGTCCCGGTACAGCGCGGGCACCGGCGCCCCGGCCACCACGTGGTCGGCCTCGGCGGTCCGCCCGCCGGCCAGCTCGACGCCGGCGGCCCGCCCGTCCCGCTCCACCACACCGGTCACCGGGGTGCCGAAGACGAACTCCACCCGCCGCGCCAGGCACCGCTCGTACACCGCGTCCGCCAGCGCCCGCAGCCCGCCGGCGACGTACCAGGTGCCGAAGGTCTGCTCCATGTACGGCAGGACCGCGGCCGACGGGGGAGCGGCGGCGGGGTCGAGCCCGTACGCCAGCGCGTACCCGTCCAGCAGCGCGGCCAGCCGCGCGTCGCCCAGCTCCCGGCGGCCCACCTCGGCGAGGGAGGTCGCGGTGCGGCGCAGCAGCCCGGTCCTCGGCGCCGGGTACGGGTCGCGGGCGAACGGCGCCGTGTCGGCCGGCAGGGGCTCCTCCAGCAGCGGCCGCCGGGAGCGGTCCCAGGCGTCGCGCGCCCGGTTCAGGAACGCCGCCCACCGCTCGCCCGCGCCCCGGCCGAGCGCCTCGTCCAGGGCGGCGACGACCCCGGCCCGCGAGGCGTTGGGCAGGGACACGGCCGTGCCGTCCGCGAAGACGTGCCGGCTCGCCGGGTCGACCTGGGTCAGCTCGACGGACCGCTCCAGCGGCTCCTTGCCGGTCTTGACGAACAGGTCGCGGTAGACGGCCGGCAGGTGCAGCAGTCCGGGCCCGGTGTCGAAGCCGAAGCCCTCCCGTGTGAGGCGGCGTACCGCGCCGCCGTACGTCTCCGTCCGCTCGTACACCGTCACCCGGTGCCCCGCGACGGCCAGCCGGGCAGCCGCCGCCATGGCGCCCATGCCCGCGCCCAGTACCGCAATCCGTGCCATGCGGCGACTCTATAAGCCCCCTGAGAGCCCTCGGGGACCCCCTCCGCGAGCCCTCCGGCAGCCCCTCCGGGCCCCGCCGGCTCCCCGTGCCGGCACCGCCCGGCCCCGCGCGCCGGGGCCGGGCGCCGGCCTCTGAGTACGCGTACTCAGGGCGCCGGATGAGTAGCCACGCGGATGGGCCGGCGCGGCCCCGGAAGGAAGAGTGGGGGCCACGGAAGGGGGCGCGCCGCCGGCACCGCGGACACGGGGCCGCGGAACGGCGCCGCGCACCCGCCCGTGCACGGGGGAGAGTACGGGGGACGTACGGGGGGACCACGGGGGAGAGCACGGGGGTGCACGCGCGGGACCGGTGGGGCTCGGGGGGATCGAGCCTCACCGGTCCCGCGCTTCTGCCGTGCCCGCACGGAGACCGCCCTGGTACGGGGCCGCCCTTCACAGGCGCCCCGTGCGGACCACCTCGTACGGGACGGCCCTCCCACGGACCGCCCCCGTACGCCGGGCCGCCCGCCCGCGCGCCGGGCCCACCCGCCGGGCACGGCCCCGCCGGGCCTGACCCCGCCAAGGACGCCCCGCCGGGGACGCCCCTGGGGACCGCCCCGCGCCTCAGCGTCCGCTGACCCGGCCGTGGAGCAGCAGCGACAGGGCCGAGTGCACGTCGTCGATGGACCGCTCCCGCTGGAACGCCTGCCAGTCGAGCGCCGCCACCAGCACCATCCCGACCAGCGCCGCCGCCGTCAGCGGGATGTCGACCTCCTCGCTCAGCTCGCCGCCCGCCACCGCGTCCCGCAGCACCGTCTCGACGACCGCGACCGCCTCCTGCCGCACCACCAGGAGCGTGGACTGCCACGCCCGGTTGGTGCGCCACAGCTCGGCCACGTAGAGCTGGGTGAAGGCCGGGTACCGGTCGATGAAGACCAGGCCGGCCCGGATCATCGCGTCCAGCGCCTCGACCCGCGTCCCGCCGCGCGCCGCCGTCTCGTCGGCGGCGTCGCGCAGCGAGGCGGTGAGCAGTCCGACGCCGTGCCGCAGCAGCTCCTCGAACAGCTCGGTCTTGCTCTTGAAGTTGTAGTAGACCGTGCCCTTGGCCACCCCTGCCCGCTCCGCGATCTCGTCGACCGTGGTCGCCGAGAATCCCTGTTCCGCGATGAGGGTGACGGCCGCCTCGTACAGCTTGGTGCGGGTGGCCTGCCGTCGGGTGCTCTGGGTGTCCATGGCGTCGATTCTCACAGGTCCGGACCTTCCTTCCACGCCTACAGGCTCAGCTCGGGATGCAGACGGTCGAACGTCCACACCTGCTTGCGCCGGGCCGACAGGGCCGTCAGCGCCAGCGCGCCCGCGGTGAAGGCGCCCAGCACCGCGCACGCCAGCCACACCGGTTCCAGCCCGCCGCCGGTGATGAGCCGGCGCAGCGCCTCGACGACGTGGGTCATCGGCAGGTACGGGTGGACCGCGTTGAAGAAGCCCGGGCTGGTCTGCACGGGGTACGTACCGCCGGCCGAGGTGAGCTGGAGCATCAGCAGCGCGAGGACGAGGATGCGCCCCGCCGCGCCGAAGCGGGCGTTGAGCCACTGGATGATCGCGGCGAAGCAGCAGGTCACCAGGGCCAGGAAGCCGACAGTCCCGGCGGAGCGGGCCATCTCCAGGCCGAGGCCCCAGTGGAGTACCGCCATCAGCGCCGCCACCTGCACCAGGCCGATCGCGGCGACCGGCAGCCAGCCGGCGAAGGCGATCCGCCAGGCGGAGGCGCCCGCGGCGAGGGCCCGCCGGTTCATCGGCTGGATGAGCATGTACGCCACCATGGCGCCCACCCACAGCGACAGCGGGATGAAGTACGGCGCGAAGCCGGTGCCGTAGTTGTCCGCCTTGTGCAGGGACTGGGAGGCGAGCTTCACGGGGTCGGCCATGACCTCGGTGCGGCGGTCGCGGTCCTGCTTGTCGTAGTCGGGGATCTTCCCGACGCCCTCGTCGAGGCCGGTGGCCAGCTCGGTGGAGCCGTCGGCGAGCTTGAACAGCCCGCCGTCGAGGTCGTTGGCGCCCTTCTTGATCTTCCCGAGGCCGGAGTCGATGTCGACGGCGCCGGTCTTGCTCCTGGTGATGCCCTTGTGCAGCTCGGACATGCCCTTGGCGACGCGCTGGGCGCCGCTGTTCAGCTCGTTGATGCGGGAGATCGCGAAGTCGACGTCCTGGCTGAGGGTCGGAGCGCGCTTGCCGAGCTCCTCGGCCTTGTGCTGGAGGTCGGCGAGGTGGGCGTCCAGCTTCTTCAGGTCCCCGTTCGAGTCCTGCGCCAGCACGTGGATGTCGTCCGCGATGACCGCGACGTCGGCGGCGGCCGTCTTCGCCTTCTTCAGCTCGGCGCACACCTCGGCGTCCGGGGCCGGCTGGCCCTCGCACCGCTTGGTGTACAGGCCGTCGAGGCCCTCGGACGCCTTGTGGGCGCCGGTCCGCGCGCCGGGGCCGAGGCGGACGATGGAGTCCAGGCTGTTGCGGGCCGCCTTGGAGGTGTCGGCGACGAGCCTGGCGGTGTCGCCGATCTGCTTGCCGTTGTCGCGGAGGTACGGGCGGACCTTGGGCGCGACGCCGTTGACGCGGTCGGCGAGCTGCTGGGTGCCGTCCGCGACCTTGCGGGTGCCGCCCTTCAGCTCCCCGGCGGCCGAGTCGATCTTCTTCAGGCCGGAGGCGAGGTCGGAGGTGCCCTTCTTCGCCTTCGCGAGGCTGTCCGCGAGGGTCTTGGAGCCCTTCTTGGCCTCGCCCACGCCGTCCTTGAGGTCGTTGGCGCCCTTGGCGGCCTTCTCCGTGGCGTCGTGGATGTCGGAGAACGAGATGAAGATCTTGTCGAGGAAGGAGCGGGACGACTTGGTCGACGCGGCGGTCCGCACCTCGGAGAACACGGTCCGGGAGATCTGGCCGACGATGTAGTTGTTGGCGTCGTTCGTCCGCACCCGCAGCGCACCGGTGTCCGGGGCGTCGCCGGAGCTGGACGCGATGCGGGCGCTGAAGTCCTCGGGCATGGTCAGCGACAGGTAGTACCGGCCGTCCTCCACGCCCGCGCGCGCCTCGGCGTCGCTCACCTCGTGCCAGTCGAACACCGCGCTCTCGCGCAGGTTCTCGGTGATGTCGTCACCGGCGTTGATCTTCTTGCCGTCGGCGGTGGCACCCTTGTCCTCGTTGACGAGGGCGACGGGTATCCGGTCGAGCCTGCTGTACGGGTCCCAGAACGACCACAGGTACAGCGCGCCGTACAGCAGCGGCAGCAGCAGGATCGCCACCAGCGCGGCGCGCGGCAGCTTCCCCCGCCCGAACCGCTTCAGCTCAAGCGCGGCCAGTCTCGGCGAACGCATCGGCCGCCCCCTCCTCGTCGTCCTCGTGGTTCACGTCCCGCCGGGCGCCCCCGGCGCTCCCGGTGTCCCCGGTGTCCGCGGCGCCCCCGGCGCTCCCGGTGTCCGCGGCGCCCCCGGCAGTCCCGCCGGGCCCGGCCTTCCCGCCGGTGTCCCCGCCGTCCCCGGCCGGTGCGGCCCCGTCGGCGTCACCCGCCCCGCCGGGCCGGTCCGACCCGCCGCCCCGGTCGGGCTCACCGGCCCGGTCGGCCCCCCGAGCCCCGTCGGCGCCCGCCGACCCGGCGGCGGTACCCCCGCCGGGCGCGTCGCCGGTGCGGACCACCACGTCCGCCTCGGCCGGCACCTCGTTGCACACCGCCAGCACGGTCACCCCGCCGTCGGCGACGGAGCGCAGCATCGACCAGGCGGCCGCCGCCTCCGCGTCGCCGAGCTTCAGGTCGGTGTCGTCCACCGCGAGCAGCCGGGGCTCGCCCAGCAGGGCCATCGCCACGGTGAGCCGCAGGGCCTCCAGCCGCTCCAGGTCGCGGACGGCCGTGCGCTCGCCCTTGGGCAGCGTCAGCGGGTCCAGCCCGGCCGCCTCCAGTGCGGCGTCCACCCGGCGCCGGTTCTCCGCCGTACGCGTGGAGCGCGACCGCAGCAGGGCCAGCGGCGACCCCGCGAAGCGGCGGCGCAGCAGCGCGGCCTCCCGCAGGTGCTCGGCCACGGTGAAGGCCGGGTCCAGGTCGCTCACACCGGGTACGTGCGCGAGGGCGCTGAACCGCCGTACGGCGGCCATCTTCCGCGGCAGCCGCACCCCGCCGACCTCGGCGTGCCCCTCACGGACCTTCATCCGCCCGGTGAGCGCCAGCAGCAGGCAGGTGCGGCCCGAGCCCGAGGGTCCCGCCAGGGCGACCAGGCTGCCGGGCCCGGCCGCCACGTCGACGCCCCGGAAAGCCCACCCGCGCGGGCCCTTCACGCCGAAGCCCTCCGCTCTCACGGCCGCTCCCGGGCGGGACGTCTCTGCCCGCCCCGCGCCGGTCCGGTTGTCCGCGCTCTTCACGAACCTCCCCCAACTCTTTTGAACTGACCAGTCAGTTCAAAAGCTATAACGCGGCCGGCGCCCGAGGCAAAACGGCGAACGGCGGGGCGAGGGCCGCCCGGAGGCCCGCCCCGGGGCCCACGCGGCGGTCGGGGACGGCGCCCGAGGCCATAGGCTGGGACCGTTCGCAACGCCACCGAGGAGTCAAGTGCCGTGTCCGACCCGCAGCGCCCCCGTGCCTCCCTCCGTACCGCCGTCGTGTGGGACGTCCTTGAGGAGGCCCTGAACCGCAGGGCCGAGGCGACCGGCAAAGAGAGCCTCGACGTGCTCGACACCGGAGGCGGCAGCGGCAACTTCGCCGTGCCCGTCGCCCGTCTCGGCCACCGGGTGACCGTCGTCGACCCCAGCCCGAACGCCCTGTTCGCCCTGGAGCGCCGGATCGCCGAGGCCGGTGTCGCCGACCGCGTGCACGGCGTCCAGGGCGACATCCACGACCTGTTCGACGTGGCGGAGCGCGGCGGCTTCGACGCGGTGCTGTGCCACGGCGTCCTGGAGTACGTGGACGACCCCGGCGAGGGCGTGCGCCACGCGGTGGAGGCCCTGCGCCCGGGCGGTGTGCTCAGCGTGCTCGCGGCCGGTCTCGGCGGCGCCGTCCTGGCCCGCGCGCTCGCGGGCCATTTCAGCCAGGCCCTGCACGCGCTGTCCGACCCGGCGGGCCGCTGGGGCGAGGGCGACCCGGTGCCGCGCCGCTTCACCGCCGAGCAGCTCACCGAGGCCGTCGGGGCGGCCGGTGTGCGGATCGGCGCGGTGCACGGCGTACGGGTCTTCGCCGACCTCGTGCCCGGCGTGCTGGTCGACGCGGAGCCCGGCGCCCTCGACGCCCTGAACCGGCTGGAGGCCGCCGCGGCGGAGCTGCCCGCCTTCCACTCGGTGGCCTCGCAGCTGCACGTGCTGGGCGAGAAGCGGGAGTGACCCCGCGAAGGGGCCTGAACAGCGCCGCAGCGGCACATGGAGTACGCCACAGCCGCCCCGATCGCGCCAGGATCCCCGTATGATCGAAGGACACCATCCGGCATGACGGTTCGGAGGACGGGGAATCAACGCCTCACCAGTGAACCGGCATGGCGGTCCGATCGGCGAATTGGCACTGAGGGCGGGTTTCACGGGGACGAATCCCTGCCTATCCTGAAAGGGCCGCATACCGGTCGCCCCCGCGACCGACGATGAGGAGGACTCCGTGCCGCTCTCGGAGCACGAGCAGCGAATGCTCGAGCAGATGGAGCGAGCGCTGTACGCCGAAGATCCCAAGTTCGCGACAGCGCTCGAGGGAAGCGGGCTGCGTACGTACACCCGACGACGGGTCTACCAGGCGATCGCAGGATTCCTGGTGGGTATCGCGCTCCTCATGGCCGGAATGGTCGCCCAGCAGATCTGGATCAGCGTGGTCGGGTTCCTCGTCATGCTCGGTTGCGCGGTCCTGGCCGTCACCGGCTGGCGCAAGGCACCCAAGCCCGGGGAGCAGCCCCTTCCAGGAGCCGCGCCGCAAGGCCGGGGCACCCGGCAGCAGCGCCGTTCGATGATGGACCGCATCGAGCAGCGCTGGCAGCGCCGCCAGGACGAACAGGGCCACTGACACACACGACGCCGGAGGGGTGACCGCAGCAGCGGTCACCCCTTAGGCGTCCCCGGTCCCGCCCCCGCTGCCCCTGGCCTCCGCCGCGGTCCCCGTGCCGCCCGGCCCCGCACGCACCGCTCCTCGCCCCCGCCGGCCTCCCGCGTCCGCCCCGTCACCCGCCCGGCTCCGCCGCCAGGCCGCGCCCCGCGGCGCACCGTGTGCCCCGCACCCGGCCCCGCGCCGGCGCGAGGGCGCCCCGGCCCCGTACCGATCCCCCTGCCGCGGCCCACGGGGGCCCCGCGTCGCCCCGGCCGCCCGCCGGAGCGCGTCGCGGCCCGCACCCACCGGCCCGGCGGCGGTACGGACACCGCCCGGCCCCCATCGGATGCGGCCCACCCGGCACCACCGCCGCCCGCACGCCATCGCCCGCCCGGCACGGGCCCCGCTCGGCGCGGCACCGCCCCGCCAGGGCACCGTCCGGTAGGCACAGACCGGCCCGGCACCGCCCGCCCGGCTCCCCGCGCAGCCGCGCAGCCGCGCAGCCGCGCAAGCCGCAAAGCAGGGCGGCGTCCCGGCGTCAGCCGCGCGGGCGGGACGGCCGGGGCCGCCGGCGCGTCAGGGCGGCCCACCGGGCGGACCACCGCGCCGCGGCGGCCGAGCGGCGCCGGGACGCCGCCCACACCAGCCGCGCCGCCGACCGCGGGGCCAGCGCCGCCCGCAGCCGCGCCCCGCGGCCGGACGCCGCCACCAGCCCCGCGCGGACCGCAGCCGCGTCCCGGGCCAGGCCCTCCACCGGACGCGGCGCCCGCGCGTACAGCGCCTCCTCCACGGCGCCGGCCAGCCGGTGGGCCGCCTCCGCTGCGGCGCCCTCCAGCGGGCCCTCCCGCACCAGCCGCGCGGCCGTGCGGCGCGGCGTCAGCGACTCGTCCGGAGGGACGCCCAGGTCCCAGGCCGCGTCCACGACCTCCGCCCACACCGCCGTGGGCTCCCCGCCCCGCAGCCGCCGCGCCCGGACCCGCCGCCGCCACAGCATCGGCGCCAGCGGCAGGAGCACCACCACCACGCCCCCTGCCACGGCCGCCACTACCGGCCAGAGCGCCGGGCCGGAGCCGGCGGACGGCCCGGCGGGCGACGCGGACCCGCCGCACCCCTCCGGTCCGGCGAGCTGCGGCGCGCAGTCGGCCCGCTGCGACGGAGCGGCCGACGGCGCCGCCGACGGGCTCGGCAGGGGCTCCTCCGCGCCCGGGTCGGCACCGGCGGGCGCCTCCGGCATCGCGTACTCGGGCACCGAGCCGCGCGACGGCGTCGGCTCGAAGCGGGTCCACCCCACGCCCTCGAAGTACAGCTCGGGCCAGGCGTGCGCGTCCCTGATGCCCACCGACACCGTGCCGCCCCCGGACGGCGTGCCCGGCATGAAGCCGACCGCGACGCGGGCCGGCACGTTCAGCGTGCGGGCCATCGCCGCCATGGCGAACGAGAAGTGGACGCAGAAGCCCTTCCGGTCCTTCAGGAACCGGGAGATCGCTGTGACGCCCGTCCCCGACGACACCTCCGTGTCGTACCGGAAGCCGCCCTCCGTGGCGAACCAGTCCTGCAGCCGGACGGCCCGCTCGTAGTCGCTCTTCGCGCCCGCGGTCACCTCCAGCGCCGTGGTCCGCACGTCGCGCGGCAGCGACTGCGGGACGCGCGTGTACTCCCGCAGCAGCGGGCCCGGCGCCGGCGGGGCCGCCGCGAGCTGCTCCCGCGTCGGCTGGACGACCAGACTGCTCACCGAGTACTGCGCACCGCCCGTGGTCTGCCCGTCGTCGCCGACGACCATCCGCCCGACCGGCTCGTACCGCCAGCGGCCCTCGATCTCCACGTCCGTCGCGGGGTACGGCATCGGCAGCCACTTCTGCTGGTACGAGCCCGACGCCGAGACGTTGGTGCGGATCTCCGTGACACCGGTCCGCCCGTCCAGCCCGACCGGCGCCGGCAGCCGCTCCGGTATGTCCTCCACGCCCCGTACGGAGGTCCGCCACGACGTGCCGTCGAACTGGTCCAGCGACACCAGCCGCAGGTAGAGGCCGGGGCCGTCCGGCGCGTTCGTCCGGTAGCGCAGCACCTCCCGGTCCCGCGCCTGGTTCAGGTTGTCCTTCAGGGAGACGAGCGGGTTCACCGCCGAGATCGTGCCGCCGCCCGCGCCGTCGCCGGTGCCGCCGCCCAGCAGGCCCCCGTCCAGCGACGGCAGCACGCTCGGCACGACCAGGGCGATGCCCAGCGCCAGCGCGCCGATCCGCCGCCCGGTGCGCAGCGGCGCGGGCGCCGACCCGTCGGCCGCCTCGAACGCGCCGGGGCCGCCCGGCCGGGGCTTCGGCCCGCCGAACACCCGGCCCCACTGGGCGAGCCGGTCGCGGCCCTCCGCGAGCAGCAGCACCAGGTAGCCGGTCGCCGCCACCAGGAACCACAGCCAGTTCGCGCCGCCGCCGGACAGCCCGGCCGCCACCGAGTACAGCGCCAGCAGCGGAAGCCCCGCGGGGGCCGCGCTGCGCAGCGTCACGGCGAGCACGTCGACGGCCAGCCCGATCAGCAGCACCCCGCCGACCAGCATCAGCCGGATGCCGTCCGTGGCCGGGGCGGGCGGGGCGTACTGCCCCACGTCCCGCACGCCGGCCTCCAGCAGCGCCCCGAACCGGCGGAACACCTCGGGCGTCGGCAGCACCCCGGCCACCGCCTGCTCCCGCGCGAACAGCAGCGTCAGCAGCACCAGGCCCACCGCGAGCTGCGCCGCCACGGTCAGCGACCGCGCCGCCGGCACCCGCCGGGCCGCCGCGCCCGCCCCCGCCACGGCCGCCAGCAGCGCCGCCGCCTGGACGATCCAGCCGACCTCGCCGACCAGCGGCAGCAGCGCGCACGCCGCCGCCAGGGTGGCGACCAGCGCACACACCGTCAGGCGTCCGCCGCCGCTCATGACCAACCCCCCGAGAAGCCCGTCGTACCACCACCGGCGACCGCGCCCGCGCCCCGCGCGGCGTGCCGCCACAGCCCGGCCAGCGAGTCGCCCGGCCGCACCGGGACCGCCGACCAGCCCGCCTCCTGGAGCCGCCGCACCGCGTCGGCCGCCGCACCGGAGCCACCGGCCGCCCCACCGGCACCACCGGCCCCCGAGCCGGAACCGGCACCACCGGAGCCGTCCCCACCCGCCCCGGAAGCCCCGCCGCCGGAGGCCCCGCCGCCCGTGTCCCGGACGAACGCCACGGCCGCACCGCTGCGCCGCCGCATCCGGGCCGCCAGCTCCGCCTGCGCCCCGTCCAGTTCACCGAAGAACGCGATCAGCAGACCCTCGCCCCCGGCGCGCAGCACGTCGAGCGCCCGGCCGAGACCCGGCTCGTCCGAGTGGTCCACCACGGCCAGGGCGTCCATCAGCATCCCCGCCGCGTCCCCCGCCTCGTGCCCCGGCGCCACGTACCCGTCCGAGCCGTCGCCCGGCAGGGTGTCCCCGGTGTCCGTCAGCAGCCGCACCGCGTACCCGCGCCCCAGCATGTGCGCCACCGCCGACGCCGCGCCCGACACCGCCCACTCGAACGCCGCGTCCGGCCCGCCGCCCCCGTACGCCTCCGCGCGGGTGTCCAGCAGCACCGTGCAGCGCGCCTGGCGGGGCTGCTCCTCGCGCCGCACCATCAGCTCCCCGTACCGGGCCGTGGAGCGCCAGTGCACCCGCCGCAGATCGTCCCCGTGCCGGTACTCGCGCGGCATGACGTCGTCCTCGCCCACCTGCGCCAGCGCCCGGTGCCGCCCGTCGCCGTACCCCGGCGCCTCGCCGGCCAGCCGCACGGCCGGCAGCGGCTCCGTGCGCGGCACGACCGTCAGCAGGTCGTAGGCGCCGAAGGAACGCGTCAGCTCGCACATCCCGAACGGGTCGCTCAGCCGCAGCTGGAGCGGGCCCAGCGGGTACCGCCCGCGCAGGTCCGAGCGGACCCGGTACGACACCTCGCGCTTCCCGCCCGGCTCCACCCGGTCCAGCACGAACCGGGGCCGCGGCCCCAGCACGTACGGGACGCGGTCCTGGAGCATCAGCAGCCCCGTCGGCAGCCGCGACACGTTGTCCAGCCGCAGGCGCACCCGCGCCTCCGAGCCCGCGGCCACCCGCTGCGGCGCCAGCCGCCGGCTCGCCGCGACCCGGTGGCGCGTGCGGTACAGCACCGCCACGCACACCAGCGGCAGCACCGCCAGCAGCAGGCCCACGCGCAGCAGGTCCGGCTGGCCGAGCACGTACGCGCAGGCCACCGCCGCGACCCCGGCCGCCAGGAAGGACCGGCCCCGCGTGGTGAGCCCGGCGAAGGCGCCCCGCAGCCCGCCCCGGACCGCCCCGTCCGCGGCGGCGGGAGTCGCGGCCGTCATCACAGCCGCCGCAGGCCGGGCCGCTGGGCGAGGAACGCCTCCCCGGCCGGCCGCTGCGCCACCGCCGGCACGGGGGTGCGCTGCAGGATGTCCAGTACGACCTGCTCGGCGGTGCGCCGGTCCAGCTGCGCCTGCGCGGTCGGCAGCAGCCGGTGCGCCAGCACGGGCACGGCCAGCGCCTGCACGTCGTCCGGGAGGGCGTACTCGCGGCCGGCCAGCGCGGCGGAGGCCTTCGCGGCGCGCAGCAGGTGCAGCGTCGCGCGCGGCGAGGCGCCCAGGCGCAGATCCGGGTGGACGCGGGTGGCGCCGACCAGGTCGACGGCGTACCTGCGGACCGAGTCGGCGACGTGGACACCGCGCACCGCGTCGATCAGCTTCACGATGTCGTGGGCGTGCGCCACCGGCTGGAGGTCGTCCAGCGGTGACACCCCGCCGTGCGTGTCCAGCATCCGCAGCTCGGCGTCGGCGCTCGGGTAGCCGATCGAGACGCGCGCCATGAAGCGGTCCCGCTGGGCCTCGGGGAGCGGATACGTTCCTTCCATCTCCACCGGGTTCTGCGTGGCCACCACCATGAACGGCGACGGCAGCTCGTACGACTGCCCGTCCACGGTGACCTGGCGCTCCTCCAGGGACTCCAGGAGCGCGGACTGGGTCTTGGGCGAGGCCCGGTTGATCTCGTCGCCGATCACGATCTGCGCGAAGATCGCGCCCGGCTTGAACTCGAACTCGCGGCGCTGCTGGTCGTAGACCGACACGCCGGTGACGTCGGATGGCAGCAGGTCGGGCGTGAACTGGATGCGCCGCACGGAGCAGTCGATGGACCGGGCCAGCGCCTTCGCCAGCATCGTCTTGCCGACGCCGGGCACGTCCTCGATCAGGAGGTGCCCCTCGGCCAGCAGCACGGTCAGCGAGACCCGTACGACCTCGGGCTTGCCCTCGATCACACCCTCCACCGACCGGCGGACCAACTCCGCGGTGGTGGTCAGGTCTGTGAGGCTCGCTCGGTCGTCATAGGTGGTCACCCGGCCCTCCTCGGCCCTTTCGATCGCGGGCCGGTGCGATGCAGGACGGCACGGCCCACCCAGAGATGTGCAACACCGCCCGCGGAGCGTCTCCTGCGGCCCGGGAGGGGTGTCACCCCGCATTCTTGTTGCCGTGCGGCGCGGTGTCACTCGGCTCCGGACAACCGCGGGCGATATGTCAGTGCTTCGGCGGGTCGGTCCCGCCCGCCCGCGGCCGTCCGGTGGTCCCCGCGAGGTCGTCGGCGTGCCCGGCGGGGGCCGTGCGGGGAGGGTCAGGCGGCCGGGTCGACCTCGCGGAGCAGGCCGGTCGTCACGTCGAAGACGAAGCCCCGCACGTCGCCGGTGTGCTGGAGGAACGGCGAGGTGCGCACCCGCTGCATCGACTGCCGCACGTCCTGGTCGACGTCGCGGAACGCCTCCACGGCCCAGGTCGGACGCTGCCCGACCTCCTGCTCCAGGTCGTCGCGGAAGCCCTCGGTGAGGGTCTCCAGGCCGCAGCCCGTGTGGTGCACGAGCACGATGCTGCGGGTGCCGAGCGCACGCTGGCTGATGGTGAGCGAGCGGATCACGTCGTCGGTGACGACGCCGCCGGCGTTGCGGATGGTGTGGCAGTCGCCGAGGTGCAGGCCGAGGGCCGCGTGCAGGTCGAGGCGGGCGTCCATGCAGGCGACGACCGCCACCTTGAGCACGGGGCGCGCGTCCATGCCGGGGTCGGTGAACTGCTCGGAGTAGCTGCGGTTGGCCTCGACCAGCCGGTCGGTGACCGTCTCGCCCTGGGCTTCGGCGGGGAGGGGTGCGGAAGTCGACATGGCTATGACGTTAACGGGCACGCCCGCGGGAGGCTCGCCGTGAGAGCGGACAAAGAACGTCAATGACGCGGGCTGTGAGGTAACCCACAGGGCGGAGGGGAGCGGCACCCGGAAGGGTGATCTGTCCGGTTTGCTCCCGGGTGTGCGCGGGCCGGGCGACGCGCTGGCCGGTTGATTGACCGGGCGGGCGAGTCGACTAGAGTGGCGCGAAGTTCACGGAGACATTGAGCGAATTCCGAGCGATTTCCGCGGTTTCTCCTCCGCGTGTGCGGTGGCACGTACGGCTCGGCCCCTCCGCTCGCCGGTCGGCCGACGCCCTCCCCGGCGCCGGAGGCCGGTGGTACGTGCGCCGAGCCGGACCTGAGAGGGAAGATGACAGGGCGCGATGGGGGTGCCGCCGGTACCGACCCGGTGCGGCTCCCCGACAACGACGGCGGCGAGCGGCCGGACGGCAACACCCGGCACGTCCCCGTGATGCTCCGGCGGTGCCTGGACCTCCTCGCACCCGCACTGGAGCGGCCCGGAGCGGTCGTCGTGGACTGCACCCTGGGCCTGGGCGGCCACAGCGAGGCCCTGCTCACCCGCTTCCCCGGGGCGCGGCTCGTCGCGCTGGACCGGGACACCGAGGCGCTGCGCCTCTCCGGCGAGCGCCTGGCCCGCTTCGGCGACCGCGCCACGCTCGTCCACGCCGTCTACGACGAGCTGCCCGAGGTCCTCGCCCGGCTCGGCGTGCCGCGCGTCCAGGGCGTCCTGTTCGACCTCGGCGTCTCCTCCATGCAGCTCGACGAGGCCGACCGCGGCTTCGCCTACGCCCAGGACGCCCCGCTCGACATGCGCATGGACCAGACGGCGGGCATCAGCGCCGCCGAGGTCCTCAACACCTACCCGCCCGGCGAGCTGGTCCGCATCCTGCGCGCGTACGGCGAGGAGAAGCAGGCCAAGCGGATCGTCGGCGCCATCGTGCGGGAGCGGGAGAAGGAGCCGTTCACCCGCAGCGCCCGGCTGGTCGAGCTGATCCGCGACGCCCTGCCGCAGGCCGCCAAGCGCACCGGGGGCAACCCGGCCAAGCGCACCTTCCAGGCGCTGCGTATCGAGGTCAACGGCGAACTGGCCGTGCTGGAGCGGGCGATCCCGGCCGCGGTGAAGGCCCTCGCCGTCGGCGGGCGCGTCGCGGTCCTCTCGTACCACTCGCTGGAGGACCGGCTGGTCAAGCAGGTCTTCGCGGCGGGCGCCGCCACCACGGCCCCGCCGGGGCTGCCCGTGGTCCCCGAGCGGTACCAGCCTCGCCTCAAGCTGCTGACGCGCGGCGCCGAACTCCCCACCGAGGAGGAGGTCGCCGAGAACCGCAGGGCCGCGCCGGCCCGTCTGCGCGGCGCGGAACGGATCAGGGAGGACGTGTGACGAAGGCGGGAGACCCGAAGGGGCGCGCGGCCCGGCTCGCCCGGTTCATGCCGTCCGGCCCGGCCACCGCCGCCCGGACCCCCTTCGTCCTGCTCGTCGTCGTCCTCCTGGGCGGGGGGCTCATCGGGCTCCTGCTCCTCAACACCTCCCTCAGCCAGGGGTCCTTCAAGCTGTCCGAGCTGAGGAAGCGCACCACCGAGCTCACCGACGAGGAGCAGGCCCTCCAGCGGGACGTCGACGCCCGGTCGGCCCCCGACGCGCTGGAGCGCAGGGCCCGTGAGCTGGGCATGGTCCCCGGCGGCGGCCCGGCGTTCCTGGAGCCGGACGGCACGGTCCGCGGCCTCCCCTCCCCGGCCCCCACCCCGGAGCCGGACCCGGAGCCCCTCCCCGGCGAGACCCCCCACGGCGCCGACCCGTCCCCGGCGGCGGCCCCGAACGCCCCGGCCCCGAACGGCTCCGTACCGAACGCCCCGGCTCCCGGCAACGGAGCCGCGCCGAACGCCCCCGCACCCCACGCCCTCCCACCCGGCGGCGCCCAGCCCCCGAGCGGCCCCGACCCGTACGCCCGCACCCCGTACGACGCGCCCCCGTACGACGCGCCCCCGTACGCCCAGCCCCCGAACGGCGGCCCGGCGCAGGTCCCGCCCGCCCCGCACGCCCCCGCCGCGCCCGGAACCGGTGCCCCCGCCCCCGCGCCCCCGGCCGCCCCCGCGCCCCCCGCCCCCGCCCCCGACCCGACGCCCCCCGGCAGGTGAGCAGTGCCCTCCCAGGAACCTCCGCACCGCCGCGTCCCCCGCCCCGCCGGCGGCGCCCGGCACCCTGCGGGCCGCACCCGCGGCGCCCGCGCCCCCCGCGACACCGCCACCGGCCGCCCCCGCCCCGCCGCCGGCCGCCCCACGCCCCGCCGGCCGCGCCAGGCGCCGCCCCGGCCGCCGGCCGCCCGCCCGCTCCGGCTCGGCAGCCCCCGCCCCCGGCTCCGCCTGGTCAGCGTCGGGCTCACCCTGGTCATGCTGGCCTTCGTCGTGCGCCTCCTCCAGGTCCAGGCCGTCGACGCCGCCGCGTACGCGGCCAAGGCCGAGAAGAACCGCTACCTGAGCCACAAGCTCGCCGCCGAGCGCGGCGAGATCACCGACCGCGCCGGCATCGCCCTGGCCACCAGCGTCGACGCGTACGACATCACCGCCGACCCGAAGATGTTCACCCCGCAGGAGAGCAAGGTCCCCGACGCGCCCGAGCAGGCCGCCGCCCTCCTCGCGCCCATCCTCGGCAAGGACCCCGCCGCGCTCGTGCGCACCCTCAAGTCCCCGCCCTCCCCCCGGTACGCGGTCCTCGCCCGCAAGCAGACCCCCCAGGTCTGGAACCAGATCAAGGACCTCAAGGCGCTCTTCGCCAGGAAGGCCCGCGAGGACCGGGCCCAGGGCGGCCCCGGCGTCAGCGTCCTGGCCGGGGTGCTCAGCGAGAAGAGCACCAAGCGCGTCTACCCGAACGGCTCCCTCGGCGCCGGGATACTCGGCTACGTCAACGCCGAGGGCCGCGGCGCCGGCGGCCTGGAGTCGATGCTCGACGAGGAACTGGCCGGCCGGGACGGCAAGATCACGTACGCCCACTCCGGCGGCCGCCGCGTGCCCACCGCCCAGGCCCGCGAGACCCCCGCCGTCCCCGGCTCCGACATCGAGCTGACCATCGACCGCGACATCCAGTGGGCCGCCCAGAAGGCCATCAGCGAGCAGGTCGCCGCCTCCCGCGCCGACCGCGGATACGTCATCGTCCAGGACACCCGCACCGGCGAGGTCCTCGCCATGGCCAACGCGCCCGGCTTCGACCCCAACGACCTCTCCCAGGCCGACTCCGCCGCCATGGGCAACGCGGCGCTCCAGGACGCCTTCGAACCCGGCTCCACCGCCAAGGTCATGTCGATCGCCGCCGTCCTGGAGGAAGGCGCCGCCACCCCCTCCACCCACGTCGTCGTCCCCAACCGCCTCCACCGGGGCGACCGCCTCTTCAAGGACGACATCGACCACCCCACCTGGTACCTGACGCTCAACGGCGTCCTCGCCAAGTCGTCCAACATCGGCACCATCCTGGCGACCGGTCAGCTGGGGAAGAACCAGGCGGAGGCCAACCGGGTCCTCCACTCCTACCTGCGCAAGTTCGGCATGGGCAGCCCCACCGGCCTCGGCTACCCCGGCGAGACCTCCGGCATCCTCGCCGACCCGAAGGACTGGAACACCTCGCAGCAGTACACGATCCCCTTCGGCCAGGGCATGTCCCTCAACGCCATGCAGGCCGCCTCCGTCTACTCCACCGTCGCCAACGGCGGCGTCCGCGTCGAACCCACCCTGGTGCGCGGCACCCGCGGCCCCGACGGCCGCTTCACCCCCGCGCCCGAACCGGCGAGGACGCGTGTCGTCAGCGAGAAGACCGCCCAGACCCTCGCCGCCATGCTGGAATCGGTCGTCGACGACCGGGAGGGCACCGGCACCAAGGCCGCCATCCCCGGCTACCGCGTCGCCGGCAAGACCGGCACGGCCAACCGCGTCGACCCGCGACTCGGCCGCTACAAGGGGTACACCGCCTCCTTCGCCGGCTTCGCACCCGCCGACGCCCCCCGCATCACCGTCTACTGCGCCATCCAGAACCCCACCCAGGGCAGCTACTTCGGCGGCCAGATCTGCGGCCCCGTCTACAAGAAGGTCATGGAGTTCGCCCTGAAGACCCTGCACATCGCGCCGACCGGAGCACCGCCCCCGCGCATGCCGGTCACCTTCACACCCGGCGACCGAGCCGAGGGGAGCCCCCAGTGACAACCATCACGCCCGACCCCGGGAACCGATCCGGCGCCGACCGCGCCCCGGCGGCCTCATTTAGCCCGATCACGGGTGCGCCCGGTACGCTCACCGCCGTGCCACACCCTGATCAGTCCCCAGCAACCGACCAGGGCGCGCCCGCGAAACAGCCGGGAGCGCCCCGTCCGGTCCAGGTCCGCCCCACGCCCCTCGGCGAACTGGCCGCCCGCCTGGGCGCCCCCGCTCCGCACGAGCCGCACCGGCCGTACGAGGGGCAGGTCACCGGCATCACCCACGACTCGCGGGCGGTACGCCCCGGAGACGTGTACGCCGCGCTGCCGGGCGCCCGGGTCCACGGAGCCGACTTCGCCGCGCAGGCCGCCGGCCTCGGCGCCGTCGCGATCCTCACCGACCCGACCGGAGCCGACCGCGCCGCCGCGACCGGCCTGCCCGTCCTGACCGTGGACGACCCGCGCGGCCGGATGGGCGAACTCGCCGCCGAGATCTACGGCCGCCCCGGCGCCGACCTCCTCCAGATCGGCATCACCGGCACGTCCGGCAAGACCACCACCGCCTACCTCGTCGAGGGCGGCCTCAAGGCCGCCGGACGCGCCTCCGGGCTGATCGGCACCGTCGAGACGCGCATCGGCGAGGAGAGCGTCAAGTCCGAGCGGACCACGCCCGAGGCGACCGACCTCCAGGCCCTGTTCGCCGTCATGCGCGAGCGCGGCGCCGACGCCGTCGCCATGGAGGTCTCCAGCCACGCCCTGGTGCTCGGCCGGGTCGACGGCTGCGTCTTCGACGTCGCCGTCTTCAACAACCTCAGCCCGGAGCACATGGAGTTCCACTCCGGCATGGAGGACTACTTCCAGGCCAAGGCGCAGCTGTTCACGCCCCGCCGCTCCCGCCAGGGCGTCGTCAACCTCGACGACGAGTACGGCAGGAGGCTGGTCACCGAGGCGACCGTGCCCGTCGTCACCTTCTCCGCCGACGGCGACCCGGACGCCGACTGGCGCGCCGAGGACGTCCGCAGCGGCCCCCTCGGCAGCACCTTCACCATCGTCGGCCCGAAGGACGAGCGGATCGCCGCCAAGGCGCCGCTGCCCGGCCCGTTCAACGTCGCCAACACCCTCGCCGCCGTCGTCACCCTCGCCGTCGCCGGGATCGACCCGCAGACCGCCGCCGACGGCGTCGCCGCCGTCCCCGGCGTGCCCGGCCGGCTGGAGCGCGTCGACGCCGGCCAGCCGTACCTCGCCGTGGTCGACTACGCCCACAAGACCGACGCCGTCGAGTCCGTGCTGCGCTCCCTGCGCAAGGTGACCGAGGGCAGCCTGCACCTCGTCCTCGGCTGCGGCGGCGACCGCGACGTCACCAAGCGCGGCCCGATGGGCGCCGCCGCGGCGCGCCTCGCCGACACGGCCGTGCTCACCTCCGACAACCCGCGCTCCGAGGACCCCCTCGCGATCCTCTCCGCCATGCTCGCCGGCGCCGCCCAGGTCCCCGCCCACGAGCGGGGCACCGTCCTGGTCGACGCCGACCGGGCCTCCGCCATCGCCGCCGCCGTCGCCCGCGCCCGGCCGGGCGACACGGTCCTCGTCGCGGGCAAGGGCCACGAGCAGGGCCAGGACATCGCAGGCGTGGTACGGCCCTTCGACGACCGCCGGGTCCTGCGGGAAGCCATCCAGAACAGTCAGGGATGAAGAAGTGATCGCCCTCTCCCTCAGCGAGATCGCCGACATCACCGGCGGGCGGACGTACGACATACCGGATCCGGACGTACAGGTCACCGGCTCCGTGGTCTACGACTCCCGCCAGGTCGAGCCCGGCAGTCTCTTCGCCGCCTTCACCGGTGAGAACGTCGACGGGCACGACTACGCCGAAGGCGCCGTCGCGGCCGGAGCGGTGGCCGTCCTGGCCACCCGGCCCGTCGGCGTCCCCGCCGTCGTCGTGCCCGACGTGACCGCCGCCCTCGGCGCCCTCGCGCGCAGCGTCGTCGAGCGGCTCGGGGCCACCGTCGTCGCCCTCACCGGCTCGGCCGGCAAGACCAGCACCAAGGACCTCATCGCGCAGCTCCTCCAGCGCGTGGGCCCCACGGTCTGGCCGGCCGGCAACCTCAACAACGAGATCGGCCTCCCGGTGACCGCGCTGCGCGCCACCGAGGAGACCCGCCACCTGGTCCTGGAGATGGGCGCGCGCGGCGTCGGCCACATCCGGTACCTCGCGCAGCTGACCCCGCCCCGCATCGGCCTCGTCCTCAACGTGGGCTCCGCCCACATCGGCGAGTTCGGCGGCCGGGAGCAGATCGCGCTGGCCAAGGGCGAGCTGGTCGAGTCCCTGCCGTCCGCGGAGCGGGGCGGGGTGGCCGTCCTCAACGCCGACGACCCCCTGGTGAAGGCCATGGCGTCCCGCACCGAGGCGCGCGTGGTCTTCTTCGGGGAGTCCGCGGAAGCGTCCGTACGCGCCGAAAACGTCCGTCTCACCCCGGCCGGACAGCCCGCTTTCCGCCTTCACACACCCACCGGGTGCAGCGACGTGACCATGCGCCTGTACGGTGAGCACCACGTGTCGAACGCGCTCGCCGCGGCCGCCGTCGCCCATGAGCTGGGCATGCCCGTGCACGAGATCGCCGCCGCGCTCTCCGAGGCGGGCTCCCTCTCCCGCTGGCGCATGGAGGTCACCGAGCGTCCGGACGGTGTGACGATCGTCAACGACGCCTACAACGCGAACCCCGAGTCCATGCGGGCCGCCCTGCGCGCGCTCGCCGCCATGGGCGAGGCCGCACGGGCCAGGGGGGGCCGCACGTGGGCGGTGCTCGGCCTGATGGCCGAGCTCGGCGACGAGGCGCTCGCCGAGCACGACGCGGTCGGACGGCTCGCCGTCCGACTCAATGTCGGCAAGCTCGTCGCGGTCGGGGGCAGGGAAGCGTCCTGGCTGCAACTGGGCGCATACAACGAGGGTTCGTGGGGTGAGGAGTCGGTGCACGTGTCCGACGCGCAGGCGGCGATCGACCTGTTGCGCAGTGAACTGCGTCCGGGTGACGTCGTGCTGGTGAAGGCTTCCAGGTCGGTCGGGCTCGAGCGGGTCGCCCAGGCACTGCTCGGGAACACCACCGAGGGCGAGGTCGCCGGCCGATGAGGCAGATCCTCTTCGCGGGGGCCATCGGGCTCTTCCTGACCCTGATCGGTACGCCGCTGCTGATCAAGCTCCTGGCCCGCAAGGGATACGGGCAGTTCATCCGGGACGACGGCCCGCGCACGCACGGCAGCAAGAAGGGCACGCCCACCATGGGCGGCATCTCCTTCATCCTGGCCACGCTCATCGCGTACGCCCTGGCCAAGGTCATCACCGGCGAGGACCCGACGTACTCGGGTCTGCTGGTGCTGTTCCTGATGGCCGGCATGGGCCTCGTCGGCTTCCTCGACGACTACATCAAGATCGTCAAGCAGCGCTCGCTCGGTCTGCGCGCCAAGGCCAAGATGGCCGGCCAGCTCATCGTGGGCATCGCCTTCGCCGTGCTCGCGCTGCAGTTCTCCGACAAGCGCGGACTGACCCCGGCGTCGACCAAGCTGTCGTTCATCACCGACTTCGGCTGGACCATCGGCCCGGTGCTGTTCGTCGTCTGGGCGCTGTTCATGATCCTGGCGATGTCGAACGGCGTGAACCTGACGGACGGTCTGGACGGCCTCGCCACCGGCGCGTCGGTGATGGTCTTCGGCGCGTACACCTTCATCGGGCTCTGGCAGTTCCAGGAGTCCTGCGCCAACGCCGAGACGCTGACCAACCCGAACGCCTGCTTCGAGGTGCGCGACCCGCTGGACCTCGCCGTCGTGGCCTCCGCCCTCATGGGCGCCTGCTTCGGCTTCCTGTGGTGGAACACCTCGCCCGCCAAGATCTTCATGGGCGACACCGGTTCGCTCGCGCTCGGCGGCGCCCTCGCGGGTCTCGCCATCTGCTCCCGCACGGAGCTGCTGCTCGCGATCCTCGGCGGCCTCTTCGTCCTGATCACCCTCTCCGTGGTCATCCAGGTCGGCTCCTTCCGGCTGACCGGCAAGCGCGTCTTCCGCATGGCGCCACTCCAGCACCACTTCGAGCTCAAGGGCTGGTCGGAAGTGCTCGTCGTGGTCCGTTTCTGGATCATCCAGGGCATGTGCGTCATCGTGGGCCTGGGCCTCTTCTACGCGGGATGGGCAGCCGACAAGTGAGCAGCAGCGCAGCGGACTGGCGGGGCAGGCGGGTCACCGTCGCCGGACTGGGCGTGAGCGGCATCCCCGCCGCCCGCGTCCTGCACGGCCTGGGCGCGCACGTCACCGTCGTCAACGACGGCGCCGACGAGCGCGCCCGCGCCCAGGCGGCCGAACTGGAGGCCGAGGGCATCGAGGTCCGCCTCGGCGAGGACGGCTCCCCGGCCCGGCTCCCCGAGGGCGCCGAGCTGGTCGTCACCGCGCCCGGCTGGCGCCCGGACCACCCGCTGTTCGCCACCGCCGGCGCGGCCGGCGTCCCCGTCTGGGGCGACGTCGAACTCGCCTGGCGGCTGCGGGACCTCGACGGCCGCGCGCCCGCCCCGTGGCTCGCCGTCACGGGGACCAACGGCAAGACGACGACGGTCCGCATGCTCGCCTCCATCCTGGAGGCGGCCGGCCTGCGGACCGCCGCCGTCGGCAACATCGGCGTCTCCCTGCTCGACGCCGTCCTCGGCGACGAGCGGTACGACGTCCTCGCCGTCGAGCTCTCCAGCTACCAGCTGCACTGGGCGCCGAGCGTGCGCGCCCACTCCGCGGCCGTGCTCAACCTGGCCCCGGACCACCTCGACTGGCACGGCTCCATGGAGGCGTACGCCGCCGACAAGGGCCGTGTCTACGAGGGCAACACCGTCGCCTGCGTCTACAACGCCGATGCCACCGACAAACCGTCCACCGAGGACCTGGTCCGCGAGGCCGACGTGGAGGAGGGCTGCCGGGCGATCGGCTTCACCCTCGGCACGCCCGGCCCCTCCCAGCTCGGCCTCGTCGACGACATCCTGGTGGACCGCGCGTTCGTCGCGAACCGCCAGAAGCAGGCGCAGGAGCTCGCGCAGGTCTCCGACGTGAACCCGCCGGCCCCGCACAACATCGCCAACGCGCTCGCCGCGGCGGCCCTCGCCCGCGCCTTCGGCGTGGAGCCGGCGGCCGTCCGCGAGGGCCTGCGGAACTTCCGGCCCGACGCCCACCGCATCGCGTTCGTCGCGGAGGTCGACGGGGTCGCGTACGTGGACGACTCCAAGGCCACCAACACCCACGCCGCCGAGGCGTCGCTCGCCGCGTACGACCCGATCGTGTGGATCGCCGGCGGCCTCGCCAAGGGCGCCGCCTTCGACGAGCTCGTCGCCCGCTCCGCCGGGCGGCTGCGGGGCGCCGTCCTCATCGGCGCCGACCGCGCGCTGGTCCGCGAAGCCCTCGCGCGACACGCCCCGCAGGTGCCGGTGGTCGACCTCGACCGGACCGACACTGGGGCGATGGCGGCGGCGGTCCGGGAGGCGGCGCGGCTGGCCCGGCCGGGGGACACCGTGCTCCTCGCCCCGGCCTGCGCCTCGATGGACATGTTCGTCAACTACAACAAGCGGGGCGAGGCGTTCGAGGAAGCCGTCCGCGCCCTCGCCGCCGGGGACGCCTGACCGAGCCGCCGGGTCCGGCGGCGCCGGACACGACTGGAGGGGACAGCGACCATGCCGGCCGACGACACCGCGGGCCCGGCGCCCGTCCGCGCACGGGCCGCCGCCGACACGCTCGCCGCGCGGCTCGCCACCGCGGGGCGGCGCCTCGCGGAGCTGCTCCCGCGCGCCGTCCCGCCCCCGCCGGCCGCCGCACTGCCCGCGGGCGGTCCGGCCTGGCACCCGGCCGCCCGGCCGCCCGCCGCCCCCTGGCGCCGCAGCGCCGCGCCTCCCGCACCAGGCGCGTGGAGGCCCGCCCCCGGCCCGCGTCCCCTGCCGGGCCCGACCCCGCGGCGGCCCGGCCCCGCGGCCCGGCTGGAGCCCCACGCCCCGCCGCCCGGCTCCGTCCCGCCGCCCGGCTCCGCCCCGGTGCCCGGCTCCGCCCCGGTGCCCGGCTCCGCCCCGCCGCCCGGCCTCGCCCTGCGCACCCGCACGACCGGCCCCCGCAAGAGCGCCGCCGCCGCGCGCGGCCGGGCGCCCCGCCCCCGGACCCCCGGCGGTTCGACCCGGCCGCCGCGCGGCGGGGGAGTGCGGGGGCTGTACGAGCGGGCGCGCCGCGCCTGGGACCGGCCCCTCACGGCGTACTACGTCATCCTCGGCGCCAGCATGCTCATCACCGTGCTGGGCCTCGTCATGGTCTACTCCGCGTCGATCATCAAGGCGCTGGAGCTGTCCCTGCCCGCCACGTACTTCTTCCGCAAGCAGTTCCTCGCCGCCGCCATCGGCGCCGCCCTGCTGCTGCTCGCCTCCCGCATGCCCGTCCGGCTGCACCGGGCCCTGGCCTACCCGCTGCTCGTCGTCACCGTCTTCCTGATGGTCCTGGTGCAGGTGCCGGGGATAGGGCACGCGGTCAACGGCAACCAGAACTGGCTGTACCTCGGCGGCCCCTTCCAGCTCCAGCCCAGCGAGTTCGGCAAGCTGGCGCTGATCCTGTGGGGCGCGGACCTGCTCGCCCGCAAGCAGGACAAGCGGCTGCTCACCCAGTGGAAGCACCTGCTCGTGCCGCTGGTGCCGGGCGCGCTGCTGCTGCTCGGCCTGATCATGCTCGGCGGCGACATGGGCACCGCGATCATCCTGACGGCCATCCTGTTCGGCCTGCTGTGGCTGACCGGCGCGCCCACGCGCCTCTTCGCGGGCGTCCTGGGCGTCGCCGCCGTGATCGGCGTGGTGCTGATCCGCAGCAGCCCCAACCGCATGTCCCGGGTGGCCTGCCTGGGCGCCACGGACCCGGGCCCGGGGGACGCCTGCTGGCAGGCCGTGCACGGCATCTATGCTCTGGCGTCCGGCGGATGGTTCGGATCCGGGCTGGGGGCGAGTGTGGAAAAATGGGGTCAACTCCCCGAACCGCACACCGACTTCATCTTCGCCATCACCGGGGAGGAACTGGGGCTGGCGGGGACGCTGTCGGTGCTCGCCCTGTTCGCGGCTCTAGGCTATGCGGGTATTCGCGTGGCCGGACGCACGGAGGACCCCTTCGTGAGGTACGCCGCGGGAGGTGTGACCACCTGGATCACGGCCCAGGCCGTGGTCAACATCGGTGCGGTGCTCGGCCTGCTGCCGATCGCCGGTGTCCCCCTCCCGCTGTTCTCCTACGGGGGCTCCGCCCTGCTGCCGACCATGTTCGCCGTCGGGCTGCTGATCGCCTTCGCGCGTGACGAGCCCGCCGCGAAAGCGGCCCTGGCCGGCCGGGGGCCCCGTTCCGGCGGCCGGGCCGGGGTGAGTTGGAAGTCGATGCGACGGCGCGTCAAGAAGCGCCCGTCCGGAGAGCGGTGAATTTCGGTGCATGTCGTACTCGCCGGCGGGGGGACCGCCGGCCACATCGAGCCCGCGCTCGCCCTCGCGGACGCCCTGCGCAGGCAGGACCCGACCGTGGGGATCACGGCCCTCGGCACGGAGCGGGGCCTGGAGACCCGGCTCGTGCCCGAGCGGGGCTACGAGCTGGCGCTCATCCCCGCCGTACCGCTGCCGCGCAAGCCCACGCCCGAGCTGATCACCGTGCCAGGGCGGCTGCGCGGCACGATCAAGGCCGCCGAGCAGGTCCTGGAGCGCACCAAGGCGGACTGCGTCGTCGGCTTCGGCGGCTACGTTGCCCTGCCCGGCTATCTGGCGGCCAAGCGGCTCGGGGTGCCCATCGTCGTCCACGAGGCCAACGCGCGGCCCGGCCTGGCCAACAAGATCGGCTCCCGGTACGCGGCGGCCGTCGGCGTGGCGACCCCCGACAGCAAGCTGCGCAACGCCCGGTACATCGGCATCCCGCTGCGCCACTCCATCGCGACCCTGGACCGCGCCCGGGTCCGCCCCGAGGCCCGCGCGGCGTTCGGCCTCGACCCCAACCTGCCCACGCTGCTGGTCTCCGGCGGTTCGCAGGGCGCCCGCCGCCTCAACGAGGTCGTCCAGCAGGCGGCTCCGGTCCTCCAGCGGTCCGGCATCCAGATCCTGCACGCGGTCGGGCCGAAGAACGAGGTGCCGCGCGTCGACAACATGCCCGGGATGCCGCCGTATGTCCCGGTATCGTATGTGGACCGGATGGACCTCGCGTACGCGGCGGCCGACATGATGCTCTGCCGCGCGGGCGCGATGACCGTCGCCGAACTCTCCGCCGTCGGGCTCCCCGCCGCGTACGTCCCGCTGCCCATCGGCAACGGCGAGCAGCGGCTCAACGCCCAGCCGGTGGTGAAGGCCGGCGGCGGCCTGCTGGTCGACGACGCCGAGCTGACCCCGGAGTGGGTCCAGGGCAACGTCCTGCCCGTCCTCGCCGACCCGCACCGGCTGTACGAGATGTCCCGCGCCGCCGCCGAGTTCGGCCGCAGGGACGCCGACCAGCTGCTCGTCGGCATGGTCCACGAGGCGATCGCGGCACGCCGCTAGGGGCGCGCCCGGCTCAGGAGGGCAGGGAGCATGGCCGGACCGTCGACCGCCGAGCGCGGCGCCAGGAGGCCCGCGGGCGCGTCGCCGGGCCGGCCGGCCGCCGGCAGGGGCCCGGAGCGGGACAAGGGCGTACGGCGCCTTCGCGTGCGCCCCCGCGTCCTGCTCCTGGCCCTCGCCGTCCTCGCGCTCGCCGCCGGGACCGGCTGGCTGCTGTACGGCTCCTCCTGGCTGCGGGTCGAGCAGGTGTCCGTGTCGGGCACTCGGGTGCTGACGCCGTCGCAGGTCCGCTCGGCGGCGGCCGTCCCGCTCGGTGAGCCGCTCGCCTCCGTCGACACCGGCGCCATCGAGGCGCGGCTGCGCCGGGCCCTGCCGAGGATCAAGTCGGTCGACGTCGTCCGTTCGTGGCCGCACGGAATCGGTCTCGAAGTGACCGAGCGGAAACCGGTTCTGATCGCCCGGCAGGGCGGAAAGTACGTCGAAGTGGACGCGGAGGGGGTCCGCTACGCCACGGTCGCCACGGCGCCCGCCGGGGTGCCGGTCCTCCGCCTCGACGCGGGGCGCTCGCCCAGCCTGCGCCGCTTCGGCGCGGACCGGCTGGCCCGCGAGGCGGTGGCCGTGGCGGCCGGGCTCCCGGAACGGATCGGCCGCGACCTGCGGGCGGTCCGCGTCCGCTCGTACGACTCCGTCACCCTGGAGCTGTCGGGCGACCGCACGGTGTTCTGGGGGAGCGGCGAGGAGGGCGAGGCGAAGGGGCGCGCGCTCCTCGCGCTGATGAAGGCGGCGCCCAAAGCGGGACACTTCGACGTCAGCGCCCCGACCGCCCCGGCGGCGTCGCGGAGTTGACGTGCATAAGCCCTGGCCAGCACCCTGGTTGGTCAGCGCCGTGGGTGATCACATAGGGTGAAAAGAAAAACGGGAGGTTCGGCGTGTTCGTTGAACGCGCGCCACTCGTCGACCTAGTGTCCTGTTCGGAAGAGTCCAGGGAGCAGGCACACTGGTAACCCTAAACTTGAACGTTAGGGTTCGGGTCGGCGATTCGGACCGACCCTTCGGCATCCGCCGACGCGGCGCGCCACGCAGCGCGCAGCGGCGGCACGTAACTCGAGGCGAGAGGCCTTCGACGTGGCAGCACCGCAGAACTACCTCGCAGTCATCAAGGTCATCGGTGTCGGCGGCGGTGGTGTCAATGCCATCAACCGAATGATCGAGGTCGGTCTCAAGGGCGTCGAGTTCATCGCCATCAACACGGACGCGCAAGCGCTGTTGATGAGCGACGCCGACGTCAAGCTGGACGTCGGCCGCGAACTCACCCGCGGCCTCGGGGCCGGCGCCAACCCGGCGGTCGGCCGCAAGGCGGCGGAGGACCACCGCGAGGAGATCGAGGAGGTCCTCAAGGGGGCCGACATGGTCTTCGTCACCGCCGGCGAGGGCGGCGGCACCGGAACGGGCGGCGCGCCCGTCGTCGCCAACATCGCGCGCTCCCTCGGCGCGCTGACCATCGGTGTGGTCACGCGCCCCTTCACCTTCGAGGGCCGGCGCCGCGCCAACCAGGCGGAGGACGGCATCGCCGAGCTCCGCGAAGAGGTCGACACCCTCATCGTCATCCCCAACGACCGGCTGCTGTCCATCTCGGACCGCCAGGTCAGCGTGCTGGACGCGTTCAAGTCCGCCGACCAGGTGCTGCTCTCCGGCGTCCAGGGCATCACGGACCTCATCACCACGCCGGGCCTGATCAACCTCGACTTCGCCGACGTCAAGTCGGTCATGTCGGAGGCCGGTTCGGCGCTCATGGGCATCGGCTCGGCGCGCGGCGACGACCGCGCGGTGGCCGCCGCCGAGATGGCGATCTCCTCGCCGCTCCTGGAGGCGTCCATCGACGGCGCGCGGGGGGTGCTGCTGTCCATCTCCGGCGGTTCCGACCTCGGCCTGTTCGAGATCAACGAGGCCGCCCAGCTCGTCAGCGAGGCCGCCCACCCCGAGGCCAACATCATCTTCGGCGCCGTCATCGACGACGCCCTCGGCGACGAGGTGCGGGTCACGGTCATCGCGGCCGGCTTCGACGGCGGCCAGCCGCCCGCCCGCCGGGACAACGTGCTCGGCGCCTCGGCGGCCAAGCGCGAGGAGCCCGCGGCCCCGGCGCCCCGCCCCTCCGAGTCCGCCCGCCCCGCGGGCAGCGGCCTCGGCACCGTCCCGGTCCGCGAGGAGGCCCCGGCCGCCCCGGCCGAGCCCGCCCCGGTCGCGGAGGCCCCGCTCCCGACGGTCGCCCCGCCGTCGATCCCGACGACGCGCCCGTACCCGGACAGCCAGGCCGAAGAGCTGGACGTCCCGGACTTCCTGAAGTGACGGCCGCGAAGCGAACCTGACGTGATAGAGCGGCACGACACCGAGGACGGCGCCCACTTCGCCTTCACCGACCGGTGGGGCGGGGTGAGCGCCGTTCCGTACGAGGAGCTGAACCTCGGCGGCGCCGTGGGCGACGACCCCGGCGCCGTACGGCGGAACCGGGGCATCGCGGCCGGGCGGCTGGGGCTCGACCCGGAGCGGGTCGTCTGGATGCGCCAGGTGCACGGGCGCGCCGTCCACGTGGTCGACGGTCCCTGGCCCGCGGGGGCGGACGTCCCCGAAGGCGACGGGGTCGTCACCGCCCGGCGGGGCCTGCCGCTCGCGGTCCTCACCGCGGACTGCGTCCCCGTCCTGCTGGCCGACCCGGTCGCCGGGGTCGTGGCCGCCGTCCACGCGGGACGGCCCGGCATGGCCGCCGGGGTCGTCCCCGCCGCGGTCGAGGCCATGGCCGCGCTCGGCGCGGAGCCGTCCCGGACCGTCGCTCGGACCGGCCCCGCCGTGTGCGGCCGCTGCTACGAGGTCCCGGCGGCCCTGCGGGACGAGGTCGCCGCACGGGAACCGGCCGCGGCGGCGGAGACGTCCTGGGGTACGCCGGCGATCGACGTCGTCGCCGGGGTGCACGCCCAGTTGGAGCGGCTGGGCGTCCGGGACCGGCACGCCTCCGCGGTCTGCACCCGCGAGTCGGGCGACCACTTCTCGTACCGCCGCGACCGCACGACGGGGCGGCTCGCGGGATACGTCTGGCTCGACGGCGGCACCACCGCCCGGCCGGAGGCCGGGAAAGACAGGGCAGGGCAGGCGTGACGGGTGTGACAGGCATGGCGGGCGGGACAGGCGAGGCAGGCGGGACAGGTATGACGGACGCGGAGGGCCGCAGGGCCGAACTCGCCGCGAACCTCGCGCGGGTGGAGGAACGTATCGCCGCGGCCTGCGCGGCGGCCGGGCGCCCGCGCGAGGACGTGACTCTCATCGTGGTCACCAAGACCTACCCGGCCGGTGACGTCCGCATCCTCCACGAACTCGGCGTCCGGCATGTCGCGGAGAACCGCGACCAGGACGCCGCACCCAAGGCCGCCGCCTGCGCCGACCTCGATCTGACGTGGCACTTCGTCGGTCAGCTCCAGACCAACAAGGTGCGTTCCGTGGCCGGTTACGCCCAGGTCGTGCAGTCGGTCGACCGGTTGAGGCTGGTCTCCGCCCTCTCGGCCGCCGCCGCCCGCACCGGGCGGGAGCTGGACTGCCTGATCCAGGTGGCGCTCGACGCCGACGCGACCGGGCGGGGCGCGCGCGGGGGCGTCGCGCCCGAGGGGATCGCCGAGTTGGCGGCGGCCGTCGACGACGCGCCCGGACTGCGGCTCGGCGGGCTGATGACGGTCGCGCCGCTGGCCGGGCCGTACGCGGGCCGTCAACGCGCGGCGTTCGACCGGTTGATGGAATTGTCGTCGCGCCTGCGCGCGACCCGCCCGGCTGCGACCATGGTGTCGGCCGGGATGAGCGCGGACCTCGAGGACGCCGTGGCGGCCGGGGCGACACATGTGCGCATCGGTACGGCGGTGCTCGGAGTCCGTCCCCGGCTCGGGTAACGTCGCGAAGCAAGTCGGACCACAGCAGAAAATATGGTCATTTCCGCCAAATAGCGGACAGGCCCAGTGGATCGCGGGCGCGACCTGACGTTGCCGATCCACCACAGAGCGGAGGAATCGGAGAATGGCCGGCGCGATGCGCAAGATGGCGGTCTACCTCGGCCTCGTGGAGGACGATGGGTACGACGGGCGGGGCTTCGACCCCGATGACGACTTCGAGCCCGAGCTCGAGCCGGAGCCCGAGCGTGACCGGCGCCACCACCAGCCCCCCCGGCAGGTGGAGCGTGAGGAGCCGGTCCGTGCGCCGGTGGCGCAACCCCCAGCCCAGCGCGAGCCTGTTGCGCTTCCCGCTGAAAGCGGACGACCCGCCCGAATCGCCCCCGTGGCGTCCATCACACCTGAACGCCCGAGCCTGGAGAAGAGCGCACCGGTGATCATGCCCAAGGTCGTGTCCGAGCGGGAGCCCTACCGCATCACGACGCTGCACCCGCGGACCTACAACGAGGCCCGTACCATCGGGGAACACTTCCGCGAGGGCACGCCCGTGATCATGAACCTCACGGAGATGGACGACACGGACGCGAAGCGACTTGTCGACTTCGCGGCCGGTCTCGTCTTCGGGCTGCATGGCAGCATTGAGCGAGTGACGCAGAAGGTGTTCCTGTTGTCGCCTGCTAACGTCGATGTCACGGCGGAGGACAAGGCCCGCATCGCAGAGGGCGGATTCTTCAACCAGAGCTGAGACACGACACCGGGAACGGCCCGGCCGACAGGCCGGTACAGAGCGCCAGGGGAGAGGGAACGCGGGATGGGTATCGCACTACAGGTGATCTACATCGCGCTGATGTGCTTCCTGATCCTGCTGATCTTCCGGCTGGTCATGCAGTACGTCTTCCAGTTCGCCCGTTCATGGCAACCCGGCAAGGCGATGGTGGTCGTCCTGGAGGCCACCTACACTGTCACCGATCCACCACTGAAGCTTCTGCAGCGGTTCATCCCACCGCTGCGTCTCGGGGGCGTGGCACTCGACCTGTCCTTCTTCGTTCTGATGATCATCGTCTACATCCTGCTCAACATCGTGGGTACCTTCGCGATGAGGGTGTGAGCGATACGGTCCTGCCGACTGCCGACGACTACGTAGAGGTGAAGAAGAGATGCCGCTGACCCCCGAGGACGTGCGGAACAAGCAGTTCACGACCGTCCGTCTCCGAGAGGGCTACGACGAGGACGAGGTCGATGCCTTTCTCGACGAGGTCGAGGCCGAGCTGACCCGCCTGCTCCGAGAGAACGAGGACCTGCGCGCGAAGCTGGCCGCCGCGACGCGTGCCGCCGCGCAGAGCCAGCAGCAGGCGATGCGCAAACCGCCGGAGCAGCAGCAGGAGCGCCCGGTCGGCCCCGGCGGTCCGGGGGGCCCGGTGCCCGCCGCCATATCCGGTCCGCCGGTCCAGCAGCAGCCCCCGCAGATGGGTCCCCCCCAGCTGCCCGGTGGTGCTCCCCAGCTGCCGGCCGGTCCCAGCCACGGCGGACCGCAGGGTCCGCACGGCCCCGGCCCCATGCAGGGCGGCCCCATGGGCGGCCCGATGGGCGGACCCATGGGTGGTCACGGTCCGGGGATGCCCCAGCAGGGGCCCGGCGGCGACAGCGCTGCGCGCGTTCTGTCGCTGGCCCAGCAGACTGCCGACCAGGCGATCGCGGAGGCCCGCTCCGAGGCCAACAAGATCGTCGGTGAGGCCCGGTCGCGCGCCGAGGGCCTGGAGCGGGACGCCCGCGCCAAGGCCGACGCGCTGGAGCGGGACGCGCAGGAGAAGCACCGCGTCGCGATGGGCTCGCTGGAGTCGGCCCGCGCCACGCTGGAGCGCAAGGTCGAGGACCTGCGCGGCTTCGAGCGCGAGTACCGCACGCGTCTGAAGTCGTACCTGGAGAGCCAGCTGCGTCAGCTGGAGAGCCAGGGCGACGAGTCGCTGGCCCCGCCGCGCACGCCGTCCGCCGCCCCGTCGCTGCCGCCGTCCCCGTCGATGGCGTCGGCCGGTGCGAACGGCCCGTCGTACGGCGGCAACCAGCCGATGGGCGGCTCCCCGTCGATGGGCGGCGGCCCGTCGTACGGCGGCCAGCAGCAGATGTCGCCGGCGATGACCCAGCCGATGGCACCGGTGCGGCCCCAGGCCCCGCAGCCGATGCAGCAGGCGCCGTCGCCGATGCGTGGTTTCCTCATCGACGAGGACGACAACTAAAGCCGAAGGCAGTCGGCGAGGGCCGGGCCCGGGACACGACGTCCCGGGCCCGGCCCTTTGCCGTCCCCGCGGTACGGCCGTGCCTCCCGTGCCGGGCGGGCGGTCGGGCGGGCGCGCGGCGGTGGGCCGGGGCCGTGCCCGCCGCCGCTCCTGCCCCCGCTCCCGCGGCCGACGCCGCCCGGTGCCGCTGCCGGTGGGCCCGTACGCCTGGGGCGGCCACCGGGACGTCGGCTCTCGGCGGGGCGGCCTCCGCCACGGGGGTGCCGGCGGGCCGGAGCGGCGCGTCGGCGGGTGCGACGCGGACGGGGCCGGGGGCCGGGACGCCGGAAAGCCCCGGCCGCGTACGGCCGGGGCTTCTGGCGGGCGGGGCGGTGCCCCGCGGCGGCCTACGCCTTGCGGAGGCGGAAGGTCAGGGACAGCGCCTCGTCGGTGAACGCCTCGCCGTACGCCCCGTCGCCCTCGCCGCGGGCGAAGTCGGTGGCCAGGACCTCCTCCGCGATGAGCCCCGAGTGCTCCTCCAGGGCGGAGGCGACCTCTCCGTCCGTCGCCTCCCAGCGCAGGGCGATCCGGTCCGCGACGTCCAGGCCGCTGTTCTTCCGCGCCTCCTGGATGAGCCGGATCGCGTCGCGTGCCAGACCGGCCAGCCGCAGCTCCGGGGTGATCTCCAGGTCCAGGGCGACGGTCGCTCCCGCGTCGGAGGCCACGGACCAGCCCTCGCGCGGGGTCTCCGTGATGATGACCTCCTCCGGGGTGAGCGTGATCGTCTCGCCGCCGACGTCGAGCGTCGCCTCGCCCGCGCGCAGCGCCAGCGACAGGCCCGCCGCGTCCGTCCCCGCGATCGCCTTGGCGACGTCCTGCACGCCCTTGCCGAACCGCTTGCCCAGCGCGCGGAAGTTCGCCTTCGCCGTCGTGTCGACCAGCGAGCCGCCCACCTCGGACAGCGACGCCAGCGACGAGACGTTCAGCTCCTCGGTGATCTGCGCGCGCAGCTCGGGGGAGAGCGCCTCGAAGCCGGCCGCCGCGACCAGCGCGCGCGACAGCGGCTGCCGGGTCTTCACACCGGACTCCGCGCGCGTGGCGCGGCCCAGCTCCACCAGCCGCCGGACGAGCGCCATCTGCTGCGACAGCGCCGGGTCGATCGCCGCCCGGTCCGCCTCCGGCCAGGTCGACAGGTGCACCGACTCGGGGGCGTCCGGCGTCACCGGCACCACCAGGTCCTGCCAGACCCGCTCGGTGATGAACGGGGTCAGCGGGGCCATCAGGCGCGTGACGGTCTCGACCACCTCGTGCAGGGTGCGCAGCGCCGCCTTGTCGCCCTGCCAGAACCGGCGCCGCGAGCGGCGCACGTACCAGTTCGACAGGTCGTCCACGAAGGCGGAGAGCAGCTTGCCGGCGCGCTGCGTGTCGTACGCCTCCAGCGACTGCGTGACCTGGTCGGTCAGCGCGTGCAGTTCGCTCAGCAGCCACCGGTCGAGGACCGTGCGCTCGGACGGGGCCGGGTCGGCGGCGGACGGCGCCCAGCCCGCCGTGCGCGCGTACAGCGCCTGGAAGGCGACCGTGTTCCAGTACGTGAGGAGCGTCTTGCGGACGACCTCCTGGATCGTGCCGTGACCGACGCGGCGGGCCGCCCACGGGGAGCCGCCGGCCGCCATGAACCAGCGCACCGCGTCCGCTCCGTGCTGGTCCATCAGCGGGATCGGCTGGAGGATGTTGCCCAGGTGCTTGGACATCTTCCGGCCGTCCTCGGCCAGGATGTGGCCCAGGCACACCACGTTCTCGTACGACGACTTGTCGAAGACGAGCGTGCCGACCGCCATCAGCGTGTAGAACCAGCCGCGGGTCTGGTCGATGGCCTCGGAGATGAACTGCGCCGGGTAGCGCTTCTCGAACAGCTCCTTGTTCTTGTACGGGTAGCCCCACTGCGCGAACGGCATGGAACCCGAGTCGTACCAGGCGTCGATGACCTCCGGCACGCGCGTCGCGGTGAGCGCGCACCCCTCGTGGGTGCAGCCGAAGACGACGTCGTCGATGTACGGGCGGTGCGGGTCCAGGTCCGACTGGTCCGTGCCGGTCAGCTCGGTCAGCTCCGCCCGGGAGCCGACGCACGTGAGGTGGCCCTCCTCGCAGCGCCAGATCGGCAGCGGCGTGCCCCAGTAGCGGTTGCGGGAGAGCGCCCAGTCGATGTTGTTGTTCAGCCAGTCGCCGAAGCGGCCGTGCTTGACGGAGTCGGGGAACCAGTTGGTCGCCTCGTTCTCCTCCAGCAGCCGGTCCTTGACGGCCGTGGTGCGGATGTACCAGGACGGCTGCGCGTAGTACAGCAGCGCCGTGTGGCAGCGCCAGCAGTGCGGGTAGCTGTGCTCGTACGCGATGTGCCGGAACAGCAGGCCGCGCGCGTCCAGGTCGGCGGTGAGCGCCTCGTCGGCCTTCTTGAAGAACACCCCGCCGACGAGCGGCAGGCCCTCCTCGAAGGTCCCGTCGGGGCGGACCGGGTTGACGACCGGCAGGCCGTAGGAGCGGCACACCTTGAGGTCGTCCTCACCGAAGGCCGGCGCCTGGTGCACGAGGCCCGTGCCGTCCTCGGTGGTGACGTACTCGGCGTTCACCACGAAGTGCGCGGCCTCGGGGAACTCCACCAGCTCGAAGGGGCGCCGGTAGGTCCAGCGCTCCATCTCCGCGCCGGTGAAGGTCTGCCCCGTGGCCTCCCAGCCCTCGCCGAGGGCCTTCTCCAGCAGCGGCTGGGCGACGACCAGCTTCTCCCGGCCGTCGGTCGCGACGGCGTACGTCACGTCGGGGTGCGCGGCGACCGCCGTGTTGGACACGAGCGTCCACGGCGTCGTCGTCCAGACGACGAGGGACGCCTCGCCCGCGAGGGGCCCGGAGGTCAGCGGGAAGCGGACGTACACGGACGGGTCGACGACCGTCTCGTACCCCTGCGCCAGCTCGTGGTCCGACAGGCCCGTGCCGCAGCGCGGGCACCAGGGGGCGACGCGGTGGTCCTGGACCAGCAGGCCCTTGCCGAAGATCTCCTTGAGGGACCACCACACGGACTCGATGTACTCGGGGTCCATCGTGCGGTACGCCTCGTCCAGGTCGACCCAGTAGCCCATGCGGGTCGTCAGCTCGGCGAACGCGTCGGTGTGCCGGGTGACGGACTCGCGGCACTTGGCGTTGAACTCGGCGATGCCGTACGCCTCGATGTCCTTCTTGCCGGAGAAGCCGAGCTCCTTCTCGACGGCGAGCTCCACCGGCAGGCCGTGGCAGTCCCAGCCGGCCTTGCGGGCCACGTGGTAGCCGCGCATGGTCCGGAACCGGGGGAACACGTCCTTGAAGACGCGGGCCTCGATGTGGTGGGCGCCCGGCATGCCGTTGGCCGTGGGCGGGCCCTCGTAGAAGACCCACTCGGGGCGGCCCTCGGACTGTTCGAGGCTCTTGGCGAAGACCTTGCTCTCGCGCCAGAAATCGAGCACGGCGTGCTCGAGCGCGGGCAGGTCGACCTGGGCGGGTACCTGGCGGTACTGCGACATCGGTTCCTCCGGCGGACAGGTTCGTCGTTCCGTCGGAGGGACGAGAGCGCGTGCTCCCGCGGTACCACCCTCCTTGGCGCCGGGCACTCGGCCCGGAGCCCCCTCATTCGGGTCGCGAAGCCGGTTCTACTGACCTCGTGCCCGTGGGCGGGCCCACGTCCGAGGCGTTCTTCCGGCGGCTCCGGGGTGATGCTTCACGTCGGGCTCGCCCCCGGGCTCTCACCGTCCCCGGGTCGCTCACGGCCGCGTACGACGCTACTCGTCCCCATCCACGCCTTTCGCTGCGCCCAGTGTAAGGGCCCGCACCGGCACCGGCCGACCGGTTTGCCGGCGGGCGGCCGTGACGGGGGTGCCCCGAACGGCCACGGGGGCGCGCGCCGCGTCCGGTACGGGGCGCAGGGCGCGCGGGTGCGGGTGGGACCCGGCCGGCGGACGCGCGGGCTCGCCTGGTCGGGTACCGGGTGGCCGGTACGGGCGGCGTGCCCCGTTGCCGCCGGGTCGGAGTCGATTTATCGTCCCAGAACGATTCGCGTGCAAGGTCACGATATGTGAAGGGGCCGCGGCATGGTGGCGAAGAAGACCGCCGTCGGGAAGACGGCGTCCCGGCAGGAGCGGTCCCCCCGCGAGACGGCCACCACCGAGGCGACCGCGGAGGAGTCCGTGGGGGATGCAGCGGAGCCCGGCCCCGGCAGGGTGCCGGTCGCCGGGGCGGCCTCCGGGAAGCGGGCGTCGAGCGCGCCCGCCGGCGAGGCGCCGGTCAAGAAGGCCCCGGTCAGGAAGACCGCGGCCAAGAAGGCGGTCGCGAAGAAGGCGCCGGTCAAGAAGGCCCCGGCCAAGAAGGCGGTCGCGAAGAAGTCAGTCGCGAAGAAGGCGGCGGCGAAGAAGACGTCCGAGAAGGCGACGGCCGGGGAGAAGGCGGCGAAGCGGGCCCCGTCGAAGAAGGCGGCCGAGAAGGCCCCGTCGAAGAAGGCGGAGGCCGAGAAGGCCCCGGTCAAGAAGACCGCGGCCAAGAAGACCCCGGCCAAGAAGGCGGTCGCGAAGATGGCGTCCGGGAGCGCCCCGGCCGGGCGGGTCCGGAGCCGGAAGGCGGCGGCACCGCCCCTGGCGGAGCCGGGCCCCAAGGAGCTGGCGGCCGGGGAAGCGGCCACCGGGGCGGCCGGTCCCGAGGGGGCGGGGCCGGAGAGGGAGCCGGCCGGGGTGTCCGAGGGCGCTCGGGCGGGTAGAGCGGCTTGGGCCGCTCGTACGGGTGGGAAGACGGCCGCCGCGCGTGCGGCCGATGCCGAGCAGACAGGAGCCAGAACGGTGGCAGCGAAGAAGACGGCGGACGTGACCACGGCGGCCGACGCGGGCGGGGCCGCCGTTTCCGCGGCCCCCGGGCTCGCCGAGGCCGCGCCCGGGGAGCTCGCCGTGCGGCCGGGCGAGGAACCGTGGACGCCGCAGGAGGTCGCGGAGGCCCGCGCGGAGCTGGAGGGCGAGGTCAGCCGCCTGCAGGCCGAGCTCGCCGCCTCCGAGGCGGCCCTGTCCGGGCTGATGCGGGACTCCGGCGAGGGCGCCGGGCACGACGAGGCCGACACGGGCACCAAGAACATCACGCGCGAGCACGAGATGGCGCTCGCCGCGAACGCCCGCGCGACCCTGGAGCAGACCGAGCACGCGCTCCAGCGGCTGGACGCCGGGACGTACGGGCTGTGCGAGGTCTGCGGGAAGCCCATCGGCAAGGCCCGCATGCAGGCGTTCCCGCGGGCCACCCTGTGCGTGGAGGACAAGCAGAAGCAGGAGCGGCGCGGCTGATCCGCACGCGTGTGCCGTACCCTCGTCACAGTCAGGTACCTAGGTTGAGGGACTCACGTGGCAGAGGCGGAGCACGGCATCGGTACGCCGGACGTTGACGACGAGGCCGGGGCGCCCGCCGAGCGGACCAGGGGTCCGCGCAGGGTCGCGGCGCTCCTGGCCGTGGCGATCGTCGCCTACCTGCTGGACCTCGGCAGCAAGATGCTGGTCGTGGCGAAGCTGGAGCACCGCGACCCCATCGTGCTCATCGAGGGCGTGCTGAAGTTCGAGGCCGTACGGAACCCGGGCGCGGCGTTCGGCTTCGGCGAGGCCTTCACCGTGGTGTTCACCGTGATCGCGGCCGCCGTGATCGTGGTGATCATCCGGCTGGCGCGCAAGCTGTACAGCGCGCCGTGGGCGGTCGCCCTCGGCCTGCTGCTCGGCGGCGCGCTGGGCAACCTCACCGACCGGATCTTCCGCGCCCCCGGCGTGTTCGAGGGCGCGGTGGTCGACTTCATCGCGCCGGCGCACTTCGCGGTGTTCAACCTCGCCGACTCGGCGATCGTCTGCGGTGGCTTCCTCATCGTGATCCTGTCCTTCAAGGGGCTCGACCCCGACGGGACCGTCCACAAGGACTGAGCGCGCACCGCCCGGCCCGGCCGGGTCCTCGCCCCAGGCGGCTCCGGCCCCGGGCGCTCCGGCCCCGGGCGCCCGGCACCGGGCCGCTTCCCGGGGCGGTCGTCCACAGGCCCGTCGGCCCCCGGATGCCCGGTTGTCCACAGGCCCGACCGGGGACGGCCGCCGACAAGGCATACTCGACGGGTGAGCACGATTCCCGAGATCCGCACGCTGCCCGTTCCCGACGGCCTGGAGGGCGAGCGCGTCGACGCCGCCATCGCCCGCATGTTCGGGTTCTCCCGCACCAAGGCGGCCGAGCTGGCCTCCGCCGGGAAGGTCCTGGTCGACGGCGCCGTCGTCGGCAAGTCCGAGCGGGTGACGGGCGGCGCCTGGCTCGAGGTCGAGATGCCCGGTGCCCCCGCGCCGGTGCAGATCGTGGCCGAGCCGGTCGAGGGGATGGACATCATCCACGACGACGACGACATCGTCGTGATCGTCAAGCCGGTCGGCGTCGCCGCCCACCCCAGCCCCGGCTGGACGGGCACCACCGTGATCGGCGGCCTCGCCGCCGCCGGGTACCGGATCTCCACCTCGGGCGCCGCCGAGCGCCAGGGCATCGTCCACCGCCTCGACGTGGGCACGTCCGGGCTGATGGTCGTCGCCAAGTCGGAGCGGGCGTACACGCTGCTGAAGGCGCAGTTCCGCGAGCGGGTCGTCGACAAGCGGTACCACGCGCTGGTGCAGGGCCACCCGGACCCGATGAGCGGCACCATCGACGCGCCCATCGGCCGCCACCCGAACCACGACTACAAGTGGGCGGTCACCGCCGAGGGCAAGCCCTCCGTCACGCACTACGACCTGATAGAGGCCTACCGCGCCGCGTCCCTGCTGGACATCAAGCTGGAGACGGGGCGCACGCACCAGATCCGCGTCCACATGGCGGCGCACCGGCACCCGTGCGTCGGCGACCTGACGTACGGCGCGGACCCCACGCTCGCCAAGCGGCTTCGCCTCACCCGCCAGTGGCTGCACGCCGTGCGCCTCGGCTTCGAGCACCCGTCGGACGGCCGGTGGGTCGAGTTCGAGAGCGGCTACCCGGCCGACCTCCAGCACGCGCTGGACACCATCGCGGCGGAGAGCGCGTGAGCGCCTACACCGTGCGGGAGGCGGTGGGCGAGCAGGACCGCGCCGCCGCCTTCGCGGTCCGCCGCCAGGTCTTCGTGGTCGAGCAGGGCGTCCCGGAGGAGATCGAGTACGACGCGCTCGACGCGACGGCGGTGCACCTCCTGGCCGTCCGCTCCGCCGACGGCGCGGCCCTGGGCACGGGGCGGCTGCTGCACGGGCCGGACGCCGCCTGCCACACGGGCGGCGACGAGGGCGTGGGCGCGCTCGGCCGGCTCGCCGTGGCACAGGCCGCGCGCGGCCTCGGGGTGGGCGCCGCGCTCGTACGGGCGATCGAGGAGGCGGCGCGGGCGCGCGGCCTCAAGGCCGTGGACCTGCACGCGCAGACCCACGCGCTGGGCTTCTACGAGCGGCTCGGCTACGAGGCGTACGGCTCCGAGTTCCCCGACGCGGGAATACCCCACCTGGCGATGCGCCGCGTCCTCTGATCCGCGGCGGCGCGTGGCAGGGTGGGAGCCCTGTCGCGTGTTCGTGAGGGGGCGGAGGGCGCCGCACCGTGGACCAGTTGGCCCTGCTGTTCGTGCTGATGCTGGGCGCCGTGCTCTCCGTGCCGCTCGGCGACCGGCTGCGGCTGCCCGCGCCGGTGCTGATGACGCTCCTCGGCGCGGTCCTGGCGCTGCTGCCGTTCGTACCGGACGTCGACGTCCCGCCCGAGCTGATCCTGCCGCTGGTGCTGCCGCCGTTGCTGTACGCGACCGTGCAGCGGACCTCCTGGCGGCAGTTCACCGTGAACGTCCGGCCCATCCTGCTGCTCGCGGTCGCGCTGGTGCTGGTGACGACGGCCGCCGTCGCCGCCGTCGCGCACACGGTCGTCCCCGGCCTGCCGGTCGCCGCCGCCGTCGCGCTGGGCGCGCTCGTCGCCCCGCCCGACCCGGTGGCAGCGACCGCCGTCGCCGGGTCCGTGGGCCTGCCGCGCCGCCTGGTCTCCATCCTGGAGGGCGAGGGGCTGTTCAACGACGTGACGGCCATCGTCGTCTACCACGTGGCGGTCGGCGCCGTCGTCGCCGGGGCGTTCTCGTGGCCGGGCGCCGGGGTCGAGCTGCTGCTGTCGGCCGTGGTCGCCGTCGCCACCGGTCTGGTCCTGGGGAAGGCGGGCGGCAGGCTCGCGGTGGCGCTGGACGACCCGACGCTGCGGACGGGGCTGTCGCTGCTGCTGCCGTTCGCCGCGTACGCCCTCGCCGAGGAACTGCACGGCTCGGGGGTCCTCGCCGTCCTCGTCACGGCGCTCGCCGTGTCCGGGTACACCCTGGACGCGGACGACGTGACGGGGCGGCTGACGGGCCGCACCTTCTGGGAGATCGTCGACACCCTGGTCACGGGTGTCGCCTTCGGCCTCGTCGGGCTGGAGCTGAGCGCCGTGGTGCGGCTCGCGGAGGGCCGCGAGGCGCGGATGCTCGGCTGGGGCGCGCTCGTGGCCGCGACCGTCGTCGGGGTGCGGCTGCTGTGGCTGCTGCCCGCCACCTGGCTGGCGAAGCGGCTGCACCGGCCCGGCTCCTCCTCGTCGGCCGAGGAGATCCCGATGAGCTGGCGGGAGACCGTCGTCATGTGGTGGTCGGGCATGCGGGGCGTCGCCTCGGTGGCCCTCGCGCTGGCGATCCCGCTCACCACGGACGCGGGGGAGGGGTTCCCGGGGCGCGACGAGATCCTGTTCCTCGCCTTCTGCGTGATCATGGCGACGCTGGTGGTGCAGGGGCTCACCCTGCCCTGGCTGGTGGGGCGGCTCGGGGTGCGCGCCGACAGCGACGCCGAACGGCGGCTGGAGCGGCGGCTCGCCCTGCGGGCCACGTCCGCCGCGAGACGGCGCCTGGACGAGCTGCGGAGCACCGAGGAGCTGCCCGACGATCTGGTGGAGCGGATGCGGCGGCTGGCCTTCGACCTGGGCGCCCGGATCAGCCCCGACATGCTCGACGAGGAGCGGCGGGCGGCGTACGAGCAGCGGGCGCGGCGGATGGCGACCGCCCACCGGGTGCAGGAGGAGATGCTGTCGGCGGCCCGCCACGAGGTGCTCGCCGCCCGCGCCGAACCGGGTGCCGACCCCGAGGTCGTCGACCGGGTGCTGCACCAGCTGGACATCCGCAGCCTGCGCTGAGACCGGGCGGCCGGCGCGGCTCCCGGGCCGGCGCGCAGGGCGGAGCCGCGGGGCGGGGTTCCCGGCCGGGCCGGGCCCGGCCCGACCGGTGGCCGCCGTCCGGGTTCAGCCCCGGGGGCGCGGGAAGCGGCGCGGGGTGCCGCGGCCGGCGGCCGGGGCGTCGTCGCGACGGGCGCGGGCGTCCGCGTGGGCGCGGTGGCCGCCGCCGGGGCCGGGGGCGGCGGGGCGCTCGTCGCTCCGCGGGGGGCGGTGGTCGTCGTCCCGTACGGGGGCGCGGTCGTCTTCCGGGACCAGGTCCCGGTCGCGGTCGGGCGCGGTCGTGGTGGCCACGCGGGGGAGGGCGTAGGGGTGGTGCTCGTACAGCCAGGCGATGAGCTGCTCCCGCACCTCGCAGCGCAGGGTCCACACGTCGTCCGCGTTGCGCGCGGTGACCACGGCCCGGACGACCATCGTGCTCGGCGTCGTGTCCGTCACCACCAGCGACCAGGCGCGGCCGTCCCACGCGGAGGTCTTCTCCAGCAGTTCGCGCAGCCGCTCGCGCATCAGGGCGACGGGGGCGGCGTGGTCGAGGTGGAAGTACACGGTGCCGGTGATCTGCGCGCCGCCGCGCGACCAGTTCTCGAACGGCTTGCTGGTGAAGTAGGAGACGGGCATCGTCAGCCGCCGCTCGTCCCAGGTCCGCACGGTCAGGAAGGTCAGCGTGACCTCCTCCACCACGCCCCACTCGCCGTCCACCACCACCGTGTCGCCGATCCGCACCATGTCGCCGAAGGCGATCTGGAACCCGGCGAACATGTTGCTGAGCGTCGACTGCGCCGCCACACCGGCGACGATGCCGATGAGGCCCGCCGAGGCCAGCATCGAGGTGCCGACCGCCCGGAAGTCGGGGAACGTCAGCAGCATCGCCGCCACCGCCACCACTCCGACGACGGCCGTGACGATCCGCATGATGAGCGTCACCTGCGTACGGACCCGGCGCAGCCGGTCGGCGTGGCGGGTCGTCGCGGCGTACCGCGCGTAGGTCGCCTCGACGACGGCCGAGGCGATCCGCACGATCAGCCAGGCGCTCGCCCCGATCAGGACGAGCGTCAGCGTCCGGCCTATGCCCACCTCGTGGTCCTGGATGATCTGCCAGGCCGTCTCCCGGTACGCGCCGCGCAGCAGCCCGGCCAGCATGACCAGCCGGAGGGGCACCCGGCAGCGGCGCAGCAGCCCCCACAGGGGCGTCTCGGGGTGGCGGAGGTCGGCGCGCCGCAGCAGGACGTCGGCCACCCAGACGACGAGCAGGGTGAGCACGACCGACCCACCGAGGACGATCAACGGGCGCAGTGCGTTCTCCATGGCTCCGAACTCATGTGTGACAGTGGGACGAGTGGCAGGATGACCGGATGGAGATCATTCTGTTCCACTCGGTCTACGGGCCTCGCCCGGCCGTCCACGCGGCCGCCGACCGGCTGCGTGCCGCCGGGCACCAGGTGCACGTGCCCGACCTCTACGAGGGGCAAACCGCCGCCTCCGTGGAGGAGGCCCGGGAGATCAAGGACCGGATCGGCTGGGACGAACTGGTCAGGAGGGCCGTGGCCGCCGCCGCGCCGCACTCCGGCCGGGGGCTCGTGTACGCCGGTTTCTCGATGGGCGCCGCGCTCGCCCAGGTGCTGGCGGTCGCCGACGAGAAGGCGCGCGGCCTGCTGCTCCTGCACGGTACGTACGACGTGCCGGAGGACGCGTCGGTGGACGGTCTGCCGGTGCGTCTGCACGTGGCCGACCCGGACCCCTTCGAGCCGGACGACTGGCTGAACACCTGGTACCTGGCGATGGCCCGGGTGGGAGCGGACGTGGAGGTGCACCGGTACCGGGGCGCCGGGCACCTGTACACCGACCCGGACCTGGACGACCACGACGCGGAGGCGGCGGAGCGGACCTGGGAGGCGTCGCTGGAGTTCCTCGGCGGGCTCTGACGGCGGGCGGTGGGCCGGGGTGCCGTCCGCGGGCCGGCAGGGTGGCGGGACGCGGGCCGGCCGGGGAGCCGTCCGCGGACCGGCTGGGAGCCGTGCGCGCCGTGCGCGCCGTGCGGGAACGTGCCGAGGGGCACGGTGCCGGCGTCCTCCGCCCCACCGTGCCCCTCGTCGCCTCCGTGCCGGCGGCCCTCACGGCCGCCCGTGGACCGGGGGGGGTCAGCCCGCCCGGTACGCGGTCCAGTGGTCCTGCATGCGCTGCACCTGGCCGGCGGTGAACTGGTACATGCAGGAGTCGTACGTGTAGTCCATGAAGTTGTGGATCGGGTCCGCGCCGGCCTGGCGGGCGCAGGAGTCGCGGCCCGTCGGGCACTCGTACGCCGGGGACTTCTCGGCGGCGGTGTCGGCGACGTAGTCGCCCTGGCCGTTGCAGCCGCCCTGGAAGGTGTGGTAGAGGCCCATCCAGTGGCCCACCTCGTGGGTGCCGGTGTCGCCCTGGTTGTAGTTGGCGGCGGAGCCGCCGGGCAGCGAGGCGTCGAGGACGACGACACCGTCCATGGATGGGTTGGACTTGTACGAGGACGGGAAGGTCGCCCAGCCGAGGAGGCCGCCGCCGAGGTTGGCGGTGTAGAAGTTCAGGGCGTTCGCGCCGCCCTGCCGGAGCGTGGTCTTCATCGCCTTCTCCTCGGCGGAGCCGGAGGAGAGGTTGTACCAGGCGGCGTTGTCCGTGTAGGTGGTGCCGGCCAGCGTGAACTGGAAGCCGGAGGCGGTGTTGCCGGTGCCCTGGCCGCCGAAGGCGGAGTTGAGGACGGCCATCTGGTTGCCGATGTCCGTCGCCGACAGCTTGCCCTTGGCGCCGTCGTGGATGACGTGGAAGTAGACCGGGATGCTCACCGAGGCGGCGGAGGCGCCGAAGCGGCCGCTGTCCAGGTTCCTGCTCTTGGCGGCCTTCAGCTTCTTCTGGAGGTCGGCCTCCATGGCCTGCGCCTTGGCGGCGGAGACCTCGTTGGGCTCGTGCTCGTGGACGCCGCCCGAGGGGCGGGACTCCCGCGCGTGGGCGCTCGCGCCCGTCTCCTCGACGCACTCCTCTGCGGCGGCGAGCGGCGCGGTCGCCGCCGCGGCACCCGTCGGGGCGGAGAACGGGAACAGGGCCAGGGTTCCGGCCAGCATCGCGGTGCCGAGCACCCGGCGGTGCGTTCTCGGGGATATCCGGACGAGAGCGCGCATATGTGACTCCTCGTGAGGGTGGTGGGGAGGCCCTTCCTCGCCACGCCGGGACATTACGTGGCCATGTCAGAAGTCGAGGAGGAGTGTTCCGGCCCAATCGATCCTTGAGGAGGTGGAGGCGGACGGGCGAAATCCTTCGGTCCGTCCCGGTGGTTGAGATCCGAACGTAACGAGCGAGGTGACGCGGGCGGGTGGTGTGTCCGGATTCGATCGGTGGAACGCGCCACCCGCACCCTGGTCGTGACCTTCAGTCAGTGTGATGATCTTGGCTGAAAATCACCCATGCTGTCGTCGTGTGGTCATCTCATCCGACCGGCGTGTACACGCGCTCGACCTTCTGTGTTCCGTCGAGCGTCCGGTACGAGCGGGTCCACTTCGCCGAGGCGTCCGGCTTCGTGCGGTCGGAGAGCACGAAGTAGTCCATCTGCGAGCGCTCGGACGTCACGTCCAGCACGCCGTATCCGTGGTGGTCCATGTCGATCCAGTGCACGTGCCGGTTGGCGGCCTTCAGCGCGGTGGAGGCGACCAGGGAGGCGGTGTTGGCGGGGACCTTCAGGATGTCGTCGAGGTTGTCCGAGGTGACGGAGGTGACGACGAACTCGGTCGCTGCCGAGGGTGACTTCGGATAGGTGGCTGCGGTCACCGGTACGTCGTTGGCCCACGCCATGTGGATGTCGCCGGTGAGGAAGACGGTGTTGCGGATCGCCCGTTCCCGGAGGTGGGCCAGGAGCTCGCGGCGGTCGTCCGTGTAGCCGTCCCACTGGTCGACGTTGATCGCCAGTCCGCCGGTCGGCAGGCCGAGCAGCTCGGCCACGGGCTTGAGCAGGTGCGCCGGGAGGGAGCCGAAGGCCACGGGCGAGATCATCACGGACGTGCCCACCAGCCGCCAGGTCGCGTCCGAGGAGGCCAGGCCCGCCTTGAGCCAGTCGAGCTGGGCGCGGCCGGTGATCGTACGGTCCGGGTCGTCGACCGCGCCGCTGCCGGTGGACGCCTGCTGGGAGCGGAAGGAACGCAGGTCGAGCAGGTGCAGGTCGGCGAGCCTGCCGTAGCGCAGCCGCCGGTAGACCGTGCCCCCGGTGGAGGTGCGGACGGGCATCCACTCGAAGTACGCGCGCTTCGCCGCCGCCACCCGGTCGGCCCAGTCGCCCTCGGCGCCGGGCGTGTGGTTGTCCGCGCCGCCCGACCAGGTGTCGTCGGCGAACTCGTGGTCGTCCCAGATGGCGATGACCGGGTGCGCGGCGTGCAGCGCCTGGAGGTGGGCGTCCGACTTGTAGGTGGCGTGCCGGAGGCGGTAGTCGGCCAGGGTGACGATCTCGTGGCGCGGCTCGTGGGGGCGCAGGACGGTGGTGGTCGCCGGGTAGGCGCCGCTGCCGTACTCGTATATGTAGTCGCCGAGGTGCAGTACGGCGTCCAGGTCGGCGCGGGCGGCGAGGTGGCGGTACGCCGCGAAGTGGCCGGCCTCCCAGTTGGCGCACGACACCACGCCGAACCGGATGTTGGGCGGAGCGGCGTCGTACGCGGGGGTCGTGCGCGTCCGCCCGACCGTCGAGGCCGCCTCGGCACCGGGCGCCCCGGCGGTGAACCGGAACCAGTAGGACGTCGCCGGCCGCAGCCCGCGCACGTCCACCTTGACGGTGTGGTCGGTTGCGGCGCTCGCGGTGACGGAGCCGTGCGCGACGGTCCGGGTGAAGCCTCTGTCCTCGGCCACCTCCCATCTCACCGCGGTGTCGGCGCCCTTGCCGGAGCCGGGCAGGGCGTCGGGGGAGGGGGTCACACGGGTCCAGAGCAGGACCCCGTCGGGAAGCGGGTCGCCGGAGGCGACGCCGTGGAGGAAAGCGGGTGCGGAGGTGGTCGCGGCCGAGGCGGCGCCACCCGAGACGAGCGCGGCCCCGGCGACGGCGGAGACGGCGGCGGCCTTGACGACGGTGCGTCGGCTGGGCGCGGTGGGAACGAGGTTTCGACTGGTCACGGCGGAGCAGACTACCGATCACGTTACCGACTGGTAAGCGGCAAGTCCCGCTGTTTGGCGGGAAGATGCCATCTGTTCCCGCGCTGAGAACGGAACGGCCCGCTCCGGGGGGAGCGGGCCGGTGCGCGGGGTGGTCGGGTTTCAGCCGACGGGCTCCTCGACGACGCGTCCTTCGGTCAGGCGCGGCAACGCGTCGGGGAAGTCACGGGCCTCCTCGCACCCGCCGGCCTCGTAGGCGTGCCGCAGCAACTGGTACGCGAAGTCCACCACCACCTGCCGCAACTCGTCGCCTTTCGCACGGGTGGGGCCGATGGTGCGGGCTTCCGCGGTCAGCGAGTACGCCTCAGCCGCCGAGCCCTTCTTCTGCTGCGGAAGCGTGCAGGGGACGTACACGGTGGCGAGCTTGGGTGTCGAGATGGCCCTGATGTCTGCCGCAGCCACCTCGACCGACCTTCCGGCGAGCGGTCCGGCGAAGTGATCGCGCCACGTACTCACCGAAGAGTCGGTTCCTCTGACTTCTCCGGACAAGGTTGAGTCGTTGGTGCTGACGGAGCAGTAGAACGCCAGGTCCTTCGACGTGGGCACCAGCCGTCCCCGCTCCTCCGCAGTTCGAGAGCTCGGCAGGGCTCGCGCCACGAGGTCTCGTGCCACGGCGCCCCCGCACGGACGATCCGGTAGCCGGTCGATTCCCTTGGTGAAGATCTCGGAGTACCCGAACACGCCTCCCAAAGAGGCGAGAACGATGCCGAAAGCGATCATCCCGTGTCTTCGCGTTGGTTTCGTCATGGTTGCTTTCTCGTCCTCGTTATTCAGGCGCTCGGTCGAACATGGCTGCTCTCCAGGTCTCCGTCGCTCTGTAGCCAACCTCCCTCCACGGCCATGCGAACGGTGTTTCGTGCATGCTCGACGTCCAGGTTCGACTTGTGTCGATTGATGGAGTCGACCGCTGCCTGCTGTGTTTGTGTGATCACTGAATCCCGAGAGTTGTCCAGGTCCTTAGCCGAGTGGTAAAGCGCGCTATCCAGCGCTCCGCTCAGCTGGCGTCCCTCGGTGATTCGATCGATCGCCATGCCGGCCACACCGCCGAAGAACCCGCTGGCGGCGGCCCCTGTCATCGCTTGAGCCGAGGTCTGGGCTCCCACGAGGGCGACGGTCCCGACCCCGACGCCCGCCGCGACGAAGGACTTCATCAGGTCCCCCTTCCTTTTCAAGGCGTCGTTCTCGTCGTTTTGCCCCTTTATCTCGCCCTCGATGTGAGCGTCTGCGACGGAGCGGCCAACGATTCCTTCAATCAGGCCCGCGTTGTGTCCGATCGTCTTGAGGAGCGCGTCCTTATCGTGTCCGTTACCCTTGTACAGGTCCGGATTGGCAATGTGGGCCTCCATGACACTCGACGTGTAGATACTCTCGCCGAGAATGATGGCGGCCCGTCCGGGCGCGTATCTCGCTGTCTCGTACAGAAAGCGCTGCACATCGGTGCGCTCAAGGCCTCCAGGGTCCTCACTGGTGGTTCGAAAGATTGACTCCGCCCCGTTCCCGGCAAGGGTATTGCTGATCTCTGGCATGTAGGCGGCGGCCATGTCGCCGAAGGACTCCGCTGTCTCCTTGGTCACCAGGGAAGCACCACCATCAGGGTCGGCTACGGCAGCCATCACGTTCCGCATGATTCCCACCTGTGCCTGACTGTGTGGTTGCACTGGACCCGTGAGCTTCTCGCCCTCCGGAACTCCGGTGACAGCGGCTTCAAGGGCGCTTGCCACCGCCGTGTCGCGGTCCGTGTACCGGATGCTCTCGAGGGTGTGCTCGAAGACCTGCTTGTCGGCGAAAGTGTTGGTCGCGGCCTCCGGGTTGTGGGAGAGGGCCTTCATGAAGCCGACCATCGGGTCCTGACCGTCCTCGTCGCCGAAGACCAGGTCCGTGAGCTGGTTGGGGGCCTTCCAGACGTCGTTGGTGCTCATGCCCGGTCCGCCGCCCGGTGCCATGTCGACCTTGAGGAGCTTCTTCCCGTACGCGTCGAGGAACTCGGTGTCGTACCTGCCGTGCCCCATCAGGCTGCTCATCACCTGGAAGCCCATGGCGTTCATCGGCCCCCGCATCGGGTATGCAGGGTTGTCGGACTTGTATACCTTGCTGCTCTCGTCGATGACCGTCTGCTTCCAGGCCGTCATGCCGTCGCTGTCGGACAGGGTCGCCGTCGCGAGCGTCGTGCTCAGGTTCTTCTGGAACTCCCGCAGTTGCTGCAGTTCGGAACCGCTCGCTCCCAGGTGGAGGCTGGACATGTCCGTCCAGAACTGCAGGGTGCCCTTCGCGCCCAGGCTCGTGGCGAACTGGGCCGAGAACAGCTCGTCGTTCTTGTACTGCGCCAGCGTCCGGTTGAAGTCGGCCAGCTGCTCGGGGGTGAGCTTCCTGGCGTCCTTGGCGAGAGCGGCCATCTCGTCCGCCTTCTTCAGGGCGTTCGCCGCGGCGTCGCGATCGCCGTACCTGGCGCCCGAGAAGCCGTGGTCCGCCTGGTTGGCGAGGGCTGTGAGGGCTCGGGCCGCTGTGGAGTCGCTGGTGGTCGCCTTGTCCAGGATGCCCTGCAGCTCGTCCACCGTGTCCTTCATCGCCTGCTCGCTGCCGGGCGGCTCCGGGTGGGCGTTGACATAGACCTTGAAACCGCCCCCCGCCACGCCGACGACGGTCAGCTTCTTGTTCCAGGCACGGTCGATGGCCTCGTTGAGTTCGTCGCGGTACTTGGCCAATTCGTCGCGCGTGTCGCGCAGGATGGCGAGGATGCTGGCTGCCTGACTGACGGCGTCACCGAACTCGTCCGCGGTCTTGCCGATGAACTCGCGGGAGACCGTGGCGTTCACCCCCGCCCACTTCGCCCGGTACGCCTTCGCCCGTAGGTCGTCCCGTGCTCTGGTCTCCAGCTGTTTGAGCTGCTTGTGCATGGTCGACCAGTCGTTGATCGCCGTGCCCAGTGTGGCGAAGTTGCCGTGCCTCAGGGCTTCGAGGTCCATGTCACCGCGCTCCCTTGTCGAAGCCCTTGTCGAGCGCCTCGATGCTGCTGACGGTCGAGGCGATGAAGTACTCGTCGCCTGCGTGGGCGTTCTGGGTGTAGTCCATGTGGTTGGAGATGTGGGCGCAGGCGTCCAGCAGCGTGCGCAGTTGCTTCTCCCAGCGCTTCTGGACCGTGGCCAGGGCGGCTCCCAGCTCGAACTCCTGGGTCGTGAGGTCCCTCGCCGCGGTCTGCGTGCTGGAGTCGGCGCCGCGTCCATGCCTGCTCAGGTCTTCGAAGAGCCTGAAGGCACTGTCCCCCACGGCGGCGAGGTCCTGCTGGTCGACCCGCAGGTCGCCCTCAGTCCCGCCACCTGACGGCTGCGGTTCGAGCTGGTTCAGCCGCATGCGCGCGGAACCTGCGCGTGCCTCTGCCTTCAACTGCTCCCATTCATCCCACGCCATGCGGGTCCCCCTACCTGTGTGGCTCGTCGCACGGGTCATTCTTGTGGCAGAGGACGGACCGCTCTCACGGACCGTGGCGAGAATGTCGCTCCTCGCAGACACGTACACCGGCCCGCTCCGGGGGGAGCGGGCCGGTGCGCGGGGTGGTCGCCTTTCAGCCGACGGGCTCCTCGACGACGCGTCCCTCGGTCAGGCGCGGCAACGCGTCGGGGAAGTCACGGGCCTCCTCGCACCCGCCGGCCTCGTAGGCGTGCCGCAGCAACTGGTACGCGAAGTCCACCACCACCTGCCGCAACTCGTCGCCTTTCGCGCGGGTGGGGCCGATGGTGCGGGCATCCACGATCAGAGCGTTGCCTCGTTGCTCGCCCCTGGGCGGCGTGCACGACACGTAGGCGGTGGCGTAGTGAGGGGCCATGGAGAGTGCCCGGACATCTCCGGAGGAGACTTCGACGGCATCCCCTTCCCTGCTCTTGGGTGCGAAGTACGCGCGCCAGGACCGCGCGTCGCCATCCATGGTTTCCGCTTCGCCGGAGATGGTGGAGTCACCGCTGGTCCGCACGTAGCAGAAGAACGTGAAGCCGTTGCTGCCTTCTCGCAGCAGGCCACGCTCACTCGCCGATCGGGCGTCCGGCAGGGCGCTCGCCACGAGCGCCCGGTCGACCGCGCCCCCACACGGTCGGTCCGGGAGGCGGTCGATTCCTCTGGTGAAGAAGTGGGTGTAGGCGAGGGCGCCAGCTGTCAGGGCCAGGATGGTGAGGGCGGCCGTCAGTGCCCTTGCCCGGCGGGTTCCTGTGCGCATGTCCCCCCTGCGCGGTTCGGGAACGGGGGACGCCCCCGGCCGCGGGGGGCGGGGGCGTCCAGGGTGGGCGGGTCAGCCCTTGAGGGCCTTCTCGACGGCGGCGGTGAACTCCGGTGCCGTCATCGGGGCGTTCTTGCCGCCCGCGTCCGTGACCGGCTTGCCGTCCATCTTCAGGGACGGGGTGCCGGTGACGCCGCTCTCGTCGAAGGTCTTCGACATCTTCAGCGCCCAGGCGTCGAAGGTGCCCTCCTCGACGTTCTTCTCGAACTCCTTGTTGTCCTTCAGCTCCGGGACGCTGTCGGCGATCTTCAGGATGTAGGAGTCCTTGGCGAGGTCGTCCTTGGACTCCTCCGGGTGGAACTTGGCCGAGTACATCGCGGCCTTGAACTTCATGAACGCGTCGGGGCTCACGTCGAGCGCCGCCCCGAGGGCGGAGAGGGCGTTCTTGGAGCCCTCGCCCGTGGCGACGTCGTCGATGAAGGTGGCGCCCACGTACTGGACCTTGTACTTGCCCGCCTCGAGGTCCTTCTCGATCACCGGGCCGACCTGCTGTTCGAAGACCGCGCAGACCGGGCAGCGGGAGTCCTCGAAGACCTGGAGCGTCTTCTTCGCGGTCGGCTTGCCTATGACGACCGTGGTGCCGTTCTCACCCGTCGTGTTCTTCGGCGCCTTGACGTCCTTGACCTCCTTAGCCGACTCCCACTGGGAGGGCTTGTTGGCCTGGACGACCGCGTAGCCGATGCCGCCGGCCAGGGCGAGCGTGGCCAGGACGGACGCGCCGACGGTCAGCCGCCGCCGCATCCTGTCCCGCTTGGCCTGGCGCTCGCGCTCCGCCCGGAGCCGTTCGCGGGCCGCCGCCTTGTTGGCCTTGCTGTTGCGTGCGCTCATGGTGTTCTGCTTCTCCGTCGTATATGGGGGGATCACCCGGTGGTGATCAGTGCTCGAAGGGTGCTGTGGTCAGGCCGCTGCGGCCCTGCACGGCGGTCCCCTCCGGCCGACGTAGTGCACCAGGAGGCGCGCGCGGTGGGCGGCGCGCCGGCGGGCGCCCGCGCGCGGCAGCAGCCGGGGGGTGAGCCCCCGCGCCGTCAGGGCCGCCCACGCCACCAGCAGCGGACGGAAGGCGGACGCGCCGGCCGCCCGCAGCACCCGCGCCAGCCCGGCCTCGCCCCGCCGCAGCCAGGCGGCGGCGACCAGGCCGACCGTGACGTGCGCGGCGAGCAGCAGCCACGGCACCGCGGGGTCGCCGGAGTGCAGCAGCGAGGCCGCCGCGCTCTGCGGCGCGGCGACGCCCGGCACGGCGACGCCCGGCAGGGGCGTACCCACCGCGTCACCGCACAGCACGTCCACGCCGACCGCGCGCAGCGACCCGGCGACGGGGCCGCCGGACGGCCCGTAGCAGGCGTGCTGGCCGGCGGTGAAGACCGTGTCCGCCGCCAGTTCCAGCGGGACGAGCAGGCCGGCGATCGGCCAGAAGCCCCGCTCCCGGCCGGCCAGCGCGTAGGCGACGGCGAAGACGCCGCCCGCGACGGCCAGGACCGCGGTCAGCGGCAGCGGCACCCTGGACAGCAGCACATGGGAGGCGGCGGACAGCGTCACGACCAGAGCCGTGAAGATCGCTGCCCGCACCCCCCTGAGCCGGGTCCCGGTCATGTCGTCCATCGTCCGAGAGTGTGCCATGACCGCCCGTAAGCGGTCCCTAAAAGATGATGATCAGCGCAGCCCCGGAATCCGACCGTTACGGAACAGGTCCACGAAGATCTGGTGGTCCGCCCTGGCCCGCGCCCCGTACACGTGGGCGAAGTCCACCAGCATCTCCGTGAACCCCTCCTCGTCGGCGGCGATGGCCGCGTCGATGGCGCGCTCCGTGTTGAAAGGGACCAGCGAGTGACCGCTCTCGTCGTCCGCCGCCGCGTGCATCGTGGCCGCCGCCCGGCCCAGGTCCGCGACGGTCGCCGCCATCTCCTCCGGGTCGTCGATGTCCGACCAGTCCAGGTCCACCGCGTACGGGGATATCTCCGCGACCAGCTGACCCGCGCCGTCCAGCTCCGCCCACCCCAGCCACGGGTCCGCGTGCGCCTGCAGGGCGCGCTGCGAGATCACCGTCCGGTGCCCCTCGTGGCGGAAGTAGTCCCGTACCGCCGGGTCCGTCACGTGCCGGGAGACCGCCGGGACCTGCGCCTGCTTCATGTAGATCACCACGTCGTTCTCCAGGGCGTCGCTGTTGCCCTCCAGCAGGACGTTGTACGACGGGAGGCCCGCCGAGCCGATGCCGATGCCGCGCCGTCCCACCACGTCCTTGACCCGGTACGAGTCCGGGCGCCTCCTGCTGGACGGCGGCAGCGTTTCCAGGTACCCGTCGAACGCGGCCAGCACCTTGTACCGGGTCGCCGCGTCCAGGTCGACGGCGCCGCCCCCCGAGGTGAAGCGGCGCTCGTACGCACGGATCTCCGTCATCGAGGCGAGCAGCCCGAACCGGGTCAGGGACCGGGCCGCCCGCAGCGTGCCCAGCAGCGCCCCCTCCGCCGTGTCCAGCGTGAAGGGCGGCACCTCCTCGTCGCGGGCGCCGGCCGCCAGGGCGTGTATCCGCTCCCGGTACGCCGCCCCGCAGAGCCGCACCAGCGCGGTGATCTGGTCGTCGCTCAGCGCCTTGGCGTACCCCAGGAGCGCCAGGGAGGCGACGAGGCGCTTCAGATCCCAGGTGAAGGGGCCGACGTACGCCTCGTCGAAGTCGTTGACGTTGAACACCAGCCGTCCGTTGGCGTCCATGTACGTGCCGAAGTTCTCCGCGTGCAGGTCCCCGTGGATCCACACCCGGCCGGTCCGCTCGTCCAGGAACGGGCCGTCCTCGCGCTCCCCCTCCAGGTCGGCGTAGAAGAGGCAGGCGGAGCCCCGGTAGAAGGCGAACGCGGAGTGCGCCATCTTCCGGAACTTGACCCGGAAGGCCGCGGGGTCGGCCGCCAGGAGCTGCCCGAAGGCGGTGTCGAACACGGCGAGGATCTGCTCGCCGCGCTCCTGGGGGGTGGGCTGCGGGACCGGCATCGCGGGGTGCCTCCTGACACGCGCACGCCACAGCGTGGCGTGCATGACACATGGGACGGACTTCCGACGGCTCCAACGTGCGAGCCCGCTCCCGAGTGCCCGCGCCCCGCGCCCAGCGGCGGCACCCGGGAGCCCGCGGCCCCGCCCGCGCGCCGGCACCGCGGGCGCGCACGCCCCGACCGCCCGCGCCGCCCACACGCCGGCACCGCGCGGGCGCCCGCCCCGCCCCCCCCGCGCCACTGCCGCGGACACCCCCGCCCCACCCCCGCGAGCGCCCGCGCCGCGCCGCCCTGTGGCGGACCCGGTTGTCAGTGGGGAGCCGTAGACTTCCGAGTCGACCCCCTTCCCTCCCGACGCTCCCGACCCCGGAGGCCGCAACCGTGTCGAAGCCGCCGTTCACGCACCTCCACGTGCACACCCAGTACTCCCTGCTGGACGGTGCCGCGCGGCTCAAGGACATGTTCGACGCGTGCAACGAGATGGGCATGACGCACATCGCCATGTCCGACCACGGCAACCTGCACGGGGCCTACGACTTCTTCCACTCCGCCAAGAAGGCGGGCGTCACGCCGATCATCGGCATCGAGGCGTACGTGGCGCCCGAGTCCCGGCGCAACAAGCGCAAGGTCCTGTGGGGCCAGCCGCACCAGAAGCGCGACGACGTCTCCGGCTCCGGCGGCTACACCCACAAGACGATCTGGGCGTACAACAGCACCGGCCTGCACAACCTCTTCCGCCTCTCCTCCGACGCGTACGCCGAGGGATGGCTGCAGAAGTGGCCCCGGATGGACAAGGAGACGATCGCCCAGTGGTCGGACGGGCTCGTCGCCTCGACCGGCTGCCCGTCCGGCGAGGTGCAGACGCGGCTGCGGCTCGGCCACTTCGACGAGGCGCTGAAGGCGGCCTCCGACTACCAGGACATCTTCGGCAAGGAGCGGTACTTCCTGGAGCTGATGGACCACGGCATCGAGATCGAGCGCCGGGTCCGCGACGGCCTGCTGGAGATCGGCAGGAAGCTCGGCATCCGCCCGCTGGTCACCAACGACTCCCACTACACCTACGCGCACGAGGCGGGGGCGCACGACGCGCTGCTGTGCATCCAGACCGGCAAGAACCTCTCCGACCCGGACCGCTTCAAGTTCGACGGCACGGGCTACTACCTGAAGTCCACGGAGGAGATGTACGCCATCGACTCCTCGGACGCCTGGCAGGAGGGGTGCGCCAACACGCGCCTGATCGCCGACATGGTCGACCCGGCCGGCATGTTCGAGAAGCGCGACCTCATGCCCAAGTTCGACATCCCCGAGGGGCACACGGAGGTCAGCTGGTTCCGCGAGGAGGTCCAGCGCGGCATGCACCGCCGCTTCCCCGGCGGCATCCCCGACGACCGCCGGCGGCAGGTCGAGTACGAGATGGACGTCATCATCCAGATGGGGTTCCCGGGGTACTTCCTCGTCGTCGCCGACTTCATCATGTGGGCGAAGAACCAGGGCATCGCGGTCGGCCCCGGCCGAGGCTCCGCGGCCGGCTCGATCGTGGCGTACGCGCTCGGCATCACCGACCTCGACCCGATCCCGCACGGCCTGATCTTCGAGCGGTTCCTCAACCCCGAGCGCGTCTCCATGCCCGACGTCGACATCGACTTCGACGAGCGCAGGCGCGTCGAGGTGATCCGGTACGTCACGGAGAAGTACGGCGCCGACAAGGTCGCCATGATCGGCACGTACGGCACCATCAAGGCCAAGAACGCGATCAAGGACTCCGCGCGCGTGCTGGGCTACCCGTACGCCATGGGCGACCGGATCACCAAGGCCATGCCCGCCGACGTCCTCGGCAAGGGCATCCCGCTCTCCGGCATCACGGACCCCTCCCACCCGCGCTACAGCGAGGCGGGCGAGGTCCGGGGGATGTACGAGAACGAGCCGGACGTGAAGAAGGTCATCGACACCGCGCGGGGCGTCGAGGGCCTGGTCCGGCAGATGGGCGTCCACGCCGCCGGCGTGATCATGTCCAGCGAGACCATCACGGAGCACGTCCCCGTCTGGGTGAGGCACACCGACGGCGTCACCATCACCCAGTGGGACTACCCGAGCTGCGAGTCGCTCGGCCTGCTGAAGATGGACTTCCTGGGCCTGCGCAACCTCACGATCATGGACGACGCCGTCAAGATGGTGAAGGCGAACAAGGGGATCGACATCGATCTCCTCGGCCTCCCGCTCGACGACCCCACGACGTTCGAACTGCTCCAGCGGGGCGACACCCTCGGCGTCTTCCAGTTCGACGGCGGCCCCATGCGGTCCCTGCTGCGGCTGATGAAGCCGGACAACTTCGAGGACATCTCCGCCGTGTCGGCCCTGTACCGGCCGGGCCCGATGGGCATGAACTCCCACACGAACTACGCGCTGCGCAAGAACAAGCAGCAGGAGATCACGCCGATCCACCCCGAGCTGGAGGAGCCGCTCAAGGAGGTCCTGGACGTCACCTACGGCCTGATCGTCTACCAGGAGCAGGTGCAGAAGGCCGCCCAGATCATCGCCGGCTACTCGCTCGGCGAGGCCGACATCCTCCGCCGCGTCATGGGCAAGAAGAAGCCCGACGAGCTGGCGAAGAACTTCACCATCTTCCAGGCCGGCGCGCAGAAGAACGGCTACAGCGACGAGGCCATCCAGGCGCTGTGGGACGTGCTGGTCCCCTTCGCCGGCTACGCCTTCAACAAGGCCCACTCCGCCGCGTACGGACTCGTCTCGTACTGGACGGCCTACCTCAAGGCCAACCACCCCGCCGAGTACATGGCGGCCCTGCTGACCTCCGTCAAGGACGACAAGGACAAGTCGGCGGTCTACCTCAACGAGTGCCGCCGCATGGGCATCAAGGTCCTCCCGCCCAACGTCAACGAGTCCGAGGCGAACTTCGCGGCCCAGGGCGACGACGTGATCCTCTTCGGCCTCTCCGCCGTGCGGAACGTCGGCACCAACGTGGTCGAGTCGATCATCAAGTGCCGCAAGACGAAGGGGAAGTACTCCTCCTTCCCCGACTTCCTGGACAAGGTCGAGGTCGTCGTCTGCAACAAGCGCACCGTCGAGTCGCTGATCAAGGCCGGCGCGTTCGACGAGATGGGCCACACCCGCAAGAGCCTCGTCGCCCACCACGAACCGATGATCGACAACGTGGTCGCGGTCAAGCGCAAGGAGGCCGAGGGCCAGTTCGACCTCTTCGGCGGGATGGGCGAGGAGGGCGCCGACGAGCCCGGCTTCGGGCTGGACGTCGAGTTCTCCGACCTGGAGTGGGAGAAGTCCTACCTGCTCGCCCAGGAGCGGGAGATGCTCGGCCTGTACGTCTCCGACCACCCGCTCTTCGGCATCGAGCACGTCCTGTCCGACAAGACCGACGCGGCCATCTCCCAGCTCACCGGCGGGGAGCACGGGGACGGCGCGGTCGTCACCATCGGCGGCATCATCTCCGGCCTCCAGCGGAAGATGACCAAGCAGGGCAACGCCTGGGCCATCGCCACCGTCGAGGACCTGGCCGGCTCCATCGAGTGCATGTTCTTCCCCGCCACCTACCAGCTGGTCTCCACCCAGCTCGTCGAGGACACCGTCGTCTTCGTCAAGGGGCGCCTCGACAAGCGCGAGGACGTGCCCCGGCTGGTCGCCATGGAGCTGATGGTCCCCGACCTGTCCTCGGCGGGCACCAACGCGCCGGTCGTCCTCACCATCCCCACGGTGAAGGTGACCCCGCCCATGGTCAGCCGCCTCGGCGAGATCCTCAGCCACCACAAGGGCAACACCGAGGTGCGGATCAAGCTCCAGGGCCCGCGCAAGACCACCGTGCTCCGCCTCGACCGGCACCGCGTCCAGCCGGACCCGGCACTCTACGGAGACCTGAAGGTCCTCCTCGGCCCGTCCTGCCTGGCCGGCTGAGCGGCGCGGCGCGCGAGGCGGGGCCTGAACGCCCCGCCGCCGTGCGCCGCACCCGCCGGTCGCGCACGCGTCCCCCCGCGAGGGGCGTGCGCACGGAAGGCGCCACACGGAAGGCGCCACACGGAAGGGGCGCGCCCGTCGTCACGGGCGCGCCCCTTCCGTGTGACGTGAGCGGTCACACGGCCACGCGTCAGTTGTGGCCGAACCTCTTCTGCCGGCCCTTCTGCGCCACGTCCGCCGGCGTCACCTGGCTCGCCCGCTGCTCCGCCTGCCGCTCCATCGACGTGTCGTGGGACTGCTGCGCGCCGCGCTCGCCCTGCCGCTGCTGGCGCTCGCTCTTCTTGTTCTTGGCCATGGGGATGCCTCCTGTGGGATGTGGGGGCCAGGACCGCGACCAGACTCACATACCGGTATGCACGGCGCATGTTGGATCATTGCGGACAGTAGTCGCCTGCCGCCGCCACGGCCCGTGGTCAGAACGCGCCGGAGGTACTACGGTGAGGCGCCACGCCGATGATCGCGCTCCGGCCGTTAACAACCCGGCAGTCGGGCAGACTCCAAGGAAACCCGAAGCAACTCCGATCCCGAGGTTCCCGAAAGAGGGTGGAACACGTGGACCGCTGCGTCGTGCTCGTGGACGCCGGCTATCTGCTCGGCGCCGCCGCCAGCCTGCTGGCCGGGGAGCCCGCCCGCTCCCGGATCACCGTCGACCACTCCGCCCTCATCCAGGGGCTGCGCGAACGCGCCGAGGCCGACACGGACCAGCCGCTGCTGCGCATCTACTGGTTCGACGGAGCGCCCGACCGCGTCCCGCAGCCCGAGCACCGCAGGCTCCGCGTCATGCCCCGCGTGACCGTCCGGCTCGGCGCCCTGACCCGCAGCGACGGGCGCTGGGCGCAGAAGGGCGTCGACGCCGCCATGCACGCCGAGCTCACCGAACTGGCCCGCAACCGCGCCTGCTCCGACATCGTCCTCGTCACCGGCGACGGCGACCTGCTGCCCGGCCTGATGTCCGCCAAGGAACACGGTGTCGCCGTCCACCTGTGGGCCGTCCAGGCCGCCGACGGCGACTACAACCAGTCCGAGGACCTCGTGGCCGAGGCGGACGAGCGCCGCGTCCTCGACCGCGCCTGGATCACCCGCGCCGTACGGGCGAAGGACCTCACCGGGCAGTGCGCCCCGCCGCCCGCCCCCCGTCCCGAGATCGCCGCCATCCTCGCCGCGCCCCTGCCCGAGGCCGCCCTCGCCGCCGCCGAACGCTCCTCCGGTACGGGCTCCGGACCGCTTCCGGACGGTGCGGCGCCCGCCCCCGCCCCGGCCGCCGCCTCCGCCACCACCGCCCGGCCGGCATCCGCGCCCGGCGACGGCGGCCCGGCCCACCCGGCCGCCGCCCCCTCCGGCCCGTCGCGCGGCGTACCCACCCCCAAGGACCTCGCCGGGCTGCGCGCCGCAGCCCACCAGAACACCCACCACACCGCCGGCCCCGCCAACGCCACCCTCCGCTGGTCGTCCGACCGGGGCTGGATCGACCGCCCGGGCGGCCCCGTCGGCGAACCCCCCGAGACCGCGTCGCTCCCCACGCTCGCCCAGCTCACCAGCGCCGAACAGCGGTGGGCGGACCGGGAGGAGGACATCACCACGGTCGGCGGCGACCCGTTCGAGGTCGGCCAGGTCTTCGCCCGCCGCTGGATGGAGCGGCTCCCCGAGCAGGCCCACGTCGACCGGCTCTCCGCCATGTACCCGCGCATCCCGCACCGCATCGACGGCGAACTGCTCCGCTACGCGGCGAGGTTCGGCCTCCTCACCCACAAGGACGACCAGATCGACGAGCACGACCGGTACGCGATCCGAGCCGGCTTCTGGCGGGAGATCGACGTCCGCGCGGCGGCCGGGAGCCCGGCGGCGGGGGAGTAGCGGCGCCGGTGCCGGGCCGCGCGGCGGTGCCCCGGGCGCGATCCGGGGGCCGCGACCCCTTAGGCTCATCCCTCGTGAGTACGGTGTGCGTGGTGCGGGATCTGGTGAAGACGTACCCCGCCGCGCGCGGCGGGCGCGGCCGGCCCCCGACGCCCGAGGTGCGGGCCACCGACGGGATCAGCCTGGACGTGCGGGGCGGCGAGATCTTCGGGCTGCTCGGCCCCAACGGCGCCGGCAAGTCCACCCTCGTACGGCAGCTCACCGGGCTGATGCGCCCCGACTCCGGAACCGTCGAGGTCCTCGGGCACGACCTGGTCCGCCACCCCGACCGCGCCGCGCGGCTCATCGGCTACCTGGGCCAGGAGTCGACGGCGCTCGACGAGATGACCGTCGCGCTGGCCGCCGAGACGACCGGCCGGCTGCGCGGTCTGACCGCGCGCGACGCCCGCGCGGCGCGCGACGCCGTCCTCGACGAACTGGGCCTCGGCGAACTCGCCGCGCGCCCCCTCAAGAAGCTCTCCGGCGGGCAGCGCCGGCTGGCCTGCTTCGCCGCCGCCCTCGTGGGCGAGCGGCCGCTGCTCGTGCTGGACGAGCCCACGACCGGCATGGACCCGGTGGCCCGCCGGGCCGTCTGGGCCGCCGTCGACCGCCGTCGCGCCGAACAGGGCGCGACGGTGCTGCTGGTCACCCACAACGTGATAGAGGCGGAGACCGTCCTCGACCGCGTCGCCGTGCTGGAGCGCGGCCGGGTCATCGCCTGCGACACCCCGGCCGGACTGAAGGAGCGTGTGGCCGGCGAGGTGCGCGTCGACCTGGTGTGGCGGGAGCGGGCGCCGCTGGACGTGCCGGAGGTGGCCGCGCTGCGGGCCTTTGCGCACGAGTCGGGCCGCCGCTGGGTGCTCCGCCTCGCCCCGGACGAGGCCCGGGCGGCGGTGGCGGCGGTGACGGGCGGCGAGGCGTTCGCGGCGCTGGACGACTTCACGCTGGCGACGCCGAGCCTGGAGGACGTCTACCTGGCGCTCGGCGGGGACGCGAAGGGGCTGGTCAAGTCGTGAGCCGGGGCACGTGCCGGGCCGCGGCGCCCCGGGGACGGGCGGCGGGCCGCGACGGCACCGCGGCTCAGGGCGGCGGTCCGGCTCGCCGCGGCACCGCGGCTCGCGGTGGTCCGGCTCGCCCCGGCACTGCGGCTCGCGGCGGTCCGGCTCGCCCCGGCACCGCGGCTTCTGTAGGACACGTGAGGCGTGAGGTACGCGAGGTGCGCGTGGTCGGTGTGGTTCGTGCGGTGGAGTCGGGCGGCACGCCGATCGGCGTCCCCGGCGAGGACGGGAGTGGGAAACGGTGAGCACCCTGCCTGCGGAGGCGCTCTCTGCGGGCGCCGTCAGGACGGCGCCCGCCGGGGCGGGCGAACGGACCGCCGCGCCCCTGGCGCCCCGTGCCCGGCTGCTGCCGGCGCTCGCCGCCGTGTACCGGGCGCAGCTCTCCCGCGCCCGGGTCGCCCGCATCCCGCTGCTGTTCGTCGCGACCTTCCAGTCCATCGGGATCATGGTCCTGATGCGGGGCGTGGTCGACGGCGGCGCCGAGGCGCGCGCGGTCGTCGCCGGGTCGTCCGTCCTCGTCGTGGCGTTCGTCGCGCTGAACCTGCTCGCCCAGTACTTCGGGCAGCTCCGCGCCAGCGGCGGGCTCGACCACTACGCGACGCTGCCCGTGCCACCGGCCGCCGTGGTGCTGGGCGCGGCCGGGGCGTACGCCTCCTTCACGCTGCCCGGCACGGTCGTCACGGCCGTCACCGGTTCGCTCCTCTTCCAGCTGCCGCTCACCCACCTGTGGATCGTCGCGGCGGTCGTCCCGCTCTCCGGGGCCGCCCTGGCGGGAGTCGGCGCCGCGCTCGGCCTGCTGGCCCCCCGCCAGGAGCTGGCGACCCTCCTCGGCCAGCTCGGCATGTCGGCGGCGCTGCTGCTCGGCGTCCTGCCGGCCGACCGGCTGCCCGGCCCCGTGGGCTGGGCGCGGGACCTGCTCCCCTCGACGTACGGGGTGGAGGCGCTGGCCCGCACCTTCGACGCCAGCCCGAACTGGGCGGCCGTCGCCCTGGACCTGTCGGTGTGCGCCGCCGTCGGCGTCGCCTCCCTGGCCGCGGCCACCTGGGCGTACCGCCGCGCGGCCGTCCGGTGAGGCGGTGCCCGGCCCGGACTGGCACGATGACACCGTGACCGCACCCCTTCCCCCGTCCCAGCAGCCCCCGAGTGAGCACGTGCCGAACGACTCCGCCGCATCCAGCACCCCTTCCGACGGCGACGCGCCGGGCGCGTCCGCGTGGCCGCCGCGCTCGTCGGCACACTCCACGGGCGGAGAGGACGGGAAGGACGCGCCGGAGACGGCCGCGGAGGTGCGCCGGGGCGCCGTGGTGCTGCTCGCGGTCGGGGTCGCGGGGTTCGCCCTCGGCCTGCTGTGGCTGTGGCTGGCGCCGCGCGTGCCGCTGGTCTCGGACGGCCGGTCGGTGCTGCTGCTGGAGTCGGAGGCGGAGCACGCGGTCGGCGTGGACGGGGTCTTCATCCTGCTGGGCCTGGCGTTCGGCGCGGTCAGCGCGCTCGGGGTGTTCCTGTTCCACCGGCAGGGCGGCATCGCCGTCGTGGTGGGCCTCGCCCTGGGCGGGGTGATCGGCTCCCTGCTGGGCTGGGGCACGGGCACGCTGCTGGGCCCGACGCACGACGTGGTGGCCCGCGCGCGGGAGGTCGGCGAGGGCGTCCGCTTCGACGCGCCGCTGGAGCTGCACGCGTACGGCGCGCTGCTGGCCTGGCCGGTCGCCGCCATGATCGCCCACCTGGCGCTCACCGCGCTGTTCGGACCGCGCGACCCCGAGCCCGAGTGGGACCCCGGCGCCTACGGCACGCCGCCCCCACCGCCCGGGGACGCCCCCCGCGCCTGACCGCGGGGCGCGTGCGCTACGCCCGGCCGATGGGCGCGACGACCGCGCCGGTCAGCTCCGCCAGGTCCGCCGGGGACAGCTCGACCTCCAGGCCGCGCCGCCCCGCCGACACGCAGATGGTCTCGTGCCGCCGCGCCGAGGCGTCCAGCACGGTCGGCAGCCTCCTGCGCTGGCCCAGCGGCGAGATGCCGCCGCGCACATAGCCGGTCGTCCGCTCGGCGGCGGCCGGGTCGGCCATCGCCGCGCGCTTCCCGCCGACCGCCGCGGCCAGCGCCTTCAGGTCGAGCTGGCCCGCGACGGGCACCACCGCGACCGTCAGGGCGCCGTCGACGTCGGCGACCAGCGTCTTGAAGACCCGCTCGGGCGTGACGCCGAGCGCCTCGGCGGCCTCCTCCCCGTACGACGGGGACGCCGGGTCATGGGCGTACTCGTGCACCGTGAACGGCGTGCCCGCGGCGGTGAGCGCCACCGTCGCGGGCGTGCCGCCCGTCTGCTTCCTGGTCTTCTTCGCCATCCCTCGCCCCTCTCCGCGTCAGTTCGGGCTCGTCGGCGTCCGCGTCAGCTCGGCCGCCGGCAGCGACGGCAGGTGGCGCAGCACCGCCGTCTCGGAGCGCAGCAGCCGCAGCTCCTCGCGCAGCCGGGTCGCCGTGTCGGGCGCCTGGAGCAGCCGCTGCTTCGCCGGCGTGTCCAGCACGGCGGCCGCGGCGACCAGGTACGACACGACGGACGGCTCGTCGGGCAGCTCGGAGCCGGCGGCCAGCGTCCGCTCCCGTGCGCCGGCCAGCCGCTTCTGGTACGCGCGGAAGGCCCGCAGCACCCCCTCGGCGAGCGCTCCGGCGCCCTCGCCCCGCGGCTCGTCCAGCTCCTCCACCTCGGCGGTGAGGAAGGGGCCGCTCGCGTCGACCGACAGGATGCGCACCCGCGTCGTGCCGGTGGCGAGGACCTCGAACGTGCCGTCGGGGCGCTCCCGGATGGTGGCCGCGTCGGCCACGCAGCCCACCCGGTGGAACGCCTGGGCCGGGTCGGGGCCGAAGCCCGCGGCGGGACCACGCTCCGGAAGCGCCGTCGGGTCGGGCAGTCCCGGTGCGGTCGGCGCCACCTCGTGGCCGTCGCGGATCGCGACGACGGCGAAGCGGCGCGGCTGCGACTCGTCCGTCGCGAGCAGGGCGCGCATCATGGCGCGGTACCGCTCCTCGAAGACGTTCAACGGCAGCACGAGGCCGGGGAAAAGCACCGCGTTCAGCGGGAAGAGGGGCAGGCGAGCGGTGGTCACAGCGGTCAAGCCTAATGGCCGCCGGGCCCCGCGCGTCCGGCCGTCCGCGCACCGGTCCCGGCACACCGCCCGGCACCCGTCTCCGGCACCCCGCCCGGCGGCGTCCAGCCGCGGCGTACGGAGGCGTCCGCCTCGCCGCGCCGCCCTCGCGTACGGCCCGCGGCGTACCGCCTCGCCGCGCCGCCCTCGCGTACGGCCCGCGGCGTACCGCCTCGCCGCGCCGCCCTCGCGCGGGGTGCCCGCCCGTCACCGCCCCCCGCGGACGAGCGCGCGCCGCGTCAGGTCGCGGGCCTCCAGGAACCGCCCCAGCGCGTCGCCGCCCTCGCCCGCCGCGGCCGACCACGGGAAGGACGTGGCCCGCGCGCCGATCAGCCGGAACTGCTCCAGGGCCGCCCCCCACCGCTGCCGCGCCATCAGCACGTACGCCAGCAGGTTGCGGACCTCCGCCGGCCAGGGGTCGCCCACCGGATACCGCGCGGACAGCTCGGCCGCCAGGTCCGCCGCCGCGTCCACCCGGGCCCCCGGAACGCCGCCGGGCACGCCCCCCGGAACGCCGCCCGGCACACCCGCGGGAGCGCCGCGCAAAGCGCGCGGCCCCACCCTGGCAGCGCCCACCGGCCCCCCGTCGCCCGCCGCGCCGCTCACGAGCTGGGCGTACGCGGCCCGCAGCGGCAGCGCCCGCACCAGCGAGCCCGGCAGCGAGTCGAAGGCGGCGGCCTCCGCGAAGTCGAAGCAGACCCGGTGCGAGCCGTGCCAGCGGGCCGACAGGTACTCCAGCGCCGACACATGGCAGCCGTGGTGGTGCGAGGAGCGGCGCACGGCCTGCTCCCAGAGCGCCTCGAACAGGGCGGTCGGCGCGCCCCCGCTCCGCGCGTGGTCCAGCAGGACGCGCCACGGCACCGGGTCGCGGGGCGCCGCCTCGGCCGCCGCGTGCAGGAGCGGCTCGACCTCCCGCAGCCGTTCGGCGCGGGCGGGCGACGCCCAGGCGCGGTCCACGGCCAGCTGCGCCGCGACCAGCAGCCCGTCCGGGTCGCCGGGCGCCTCGGCCCGCCACGCCGTCAGCCAGTCCTCCCGGCGGTGCGCGAAGGCGGCGAGCCGCACGGCGTACCGGTCGCGGTACTCCCACTCGGCGGCCCGCCGGGTCTCGGCCAGCAGCCGCGCGGCCGGAATGTGATCCCCCAGCGCGGCCGCGACCAGGGCCGGGCCGAGCCGGTCGTCCGGGGCGTCCAGCAGCACGGAGCCGTCCGGCGGCAGCCCGTCGCGAGGCGGCTGACCGGGTCGGGCCGTGCGCGCGTTGCCCAGCAGGGCGCGGAGCAGAGACATCGTGCCGACCATTGAAAACCGCAGGTCGGAGCCGCGCCAGTAGCAGTCTGTGAAGCTTTCGTAGCGGTGGGAAGGTTGTCCTGGCGAACGTCAAGAGAAGGTAAAGAAAGCGGCGGCGCGGGCGCCGCGCCGGACGCCCCGCCGCCCGCTCCCCGGCCCGGCGGCCATCAGTTCCGCCGCAGCAGCCGGGACGCGCCGGCCGCGACCGCCGTGGCCAGAATCCACCCCACCAGGATCAGCGCCGTGGACAGCCACTGCCAGGGCGGGGAGAGCCGCCAGTACCCCTCCTGCCCCAGGTTGATCACGGGCAGCAGCAGGTCGAGCGTGTACAGCACCGCGTCCCACCGGGGGAACTCGTCGGCCTTGATGGGCACCGGCTCGTAGAAGGAGAACGCCAGCGCCCCCGCCGCCCACAGCACGGCCATCCACACCGCCGCGCGGCCCGGCCGGTAGCCGTAGGCGACCGTCCAGTCCTGGAGGTGGCCCCACAGCTTGGCGGCGAGCGGCAGGGTCTCCCGGCGCCGCCGCTGCTTGGCCAGCAGCACCTCCCGCGCGTCGGCGTCCTCGCCGCACCCGCGCAGCACCGCCGCCAGCCGCTCGTACGGCTCCGGGGCGTACTCCGGGGTCGCCGCCGCCACCCACTCCAGGCGCCGGGCCAGCGGGAAGTGCCCGTACGGCACGAGGTTCTCGTAGACGAACCCGCCGATCGCGAGGCCGCCCGGACCCGGCCAGCTCGACGCCTGGTCGACGAGGGTCACCACCTTCGCGCCGTTCAGCACCACCCGCCCCTCCTCCGGCCGCTCGCAGGCGAAGCGCAGCTCCGGCGTGACGATCCTGCGCAGCGACAGCTCCTCCCGGCGCGCCGACGCCATCACGAACCGCGCCTGGTGCAGGTCCACCGCGTCACCGAACCGCCCGTCGTCCAGCCGCACCCCGCCCCGGCACTCGAAGGGCCGCATCCGCGTGCCCCGCACCGGGGTGTTCACGTCGATCAGCCCGTACGGCGGCGCGGCGCCCGGGTGGTCGCCCGCTCCGCCCGCCGTCTCGCTCACCCACGCGCTCGTCAGGTACAGAGTCCGCTCCACGCTCAGCTGCGGGGCGTTCAGCGCGCGCCGCCCCTCCGCGCCGCGCAGCCGGCTGCCGCGCAGGCTCAGCGACACCCCGACCTTCCCCCCGCGCATGCTGAACTCGCCGTACGTCTCGATCAGCTCGGCCTGGAGGTCCTGCCCCACCGACAGGCCGTCCGCGACGATCGCCCGGCCGAGCCGGTCCGGCTGCACGTGGATCTGGCTGATCAGCAGGTCCGTGCCGATCTGCGCGTCCGTCAGCCGCACCCCCCGCTCCACCCGGCACCGCGGCAGGTGCAGGTCGCCCTCCGTCTGCAGCCGGGCGGCCTCCAGGCGCGGGATCGCGCAGCCCGCCATCCGCAGCGTGGTGAACCGGGTCTCCGGCAGCACCACCTCGTCGTCGAAGACGCAGCCCTGGAGCTCCACGTACGGCCCGACCGTCCCGCCGGCCAGGTCCAGCCGCCCGGTGATCCGCGCCCCGCGCAGTTTCAGCGCCGAGACGCGCCCCGCCAGCGCGGGCGGCCCGTCCAGCAGCAGCCGCGCCACGACGCGCGCCCGGATGGACCGCTCCGGCGGCCACGCCCGCGGTACGAAGGGGTCGTCCAGCATCGGATGGCCGGAGCGCAGGTCGTACCAGGCGCCGATCCGGAACGCCTGCCACATCCCCAGCTCCGACGCCGTCAGGTCCCCCGGCACGTCGTCGCCGTCCCCGGCGGCGTCCCGCGGGCCCTCCCCGGCGCCGCCCCGGAGAGCGTCGCCCCGGGCCCCGTCCCCGGCCCCGTCCCGGAGGCCGCCGTCGCCGGTGCCGCCCCCGGGAGCGCCGTCCTGGGCACCGCCCGGAAGGCCGCCGCCCCCGAGGCCGCCGCCCCCGGTGCCGCCCCGGGAGCCGCCGTCCCCGTCCCGCCGCCCGTCCTGGGAGGCGTCCCGCGGGACGGCCGGTAACGCGTCCCGCCGGCCGCCCTGGCGGCCCACCCGGCGGCCGCCCTGGCCGTCGCGGTCGTCGTGCGGCTCGGTCACTGCCGCCCCCCTCGCTTCCGCTGGTCGTACTGCTGTTCTTCCCGCTGAGTGACGGCCTGAACGCTGACGGTCAGGTGTGACGGCCAAGGGGTGATGTGGCGTGTATCAGTCAGTGATACGGACGGCCGGGGCCGCGAACGCGTCTGAGAGAATTGACCTGTGATCTCACGAATCGATCTGCGAGGCGACGCCCTGCCGACGGGCGGCGCCCTGCGCGACCTGCTGCCCCGTGCCGAGTTCGACGTGGAAGCCGCCCTGGAGAAGGTGCGGCCCATCTGCGAGGACGTCCACCATCGGGGCGACGCGGCGCTGATCGACTACGCGGAGCGGTTCGACGGCGTCACCCTCGACCAGGTCCGGGTCCCGGCCGCCGCGCTGACCCGCGCGCTCCAGGAGCTCGACCCGGCCGTCCGGGCCGGCCTCGAGGAGTCCGTCCGGCGCGCCCGGATCGTCCACCGCGAGCAGCGCCGCACCACGCACACCACCCAGGTCGCCCCCGGCGGCACGGTCACCGAGAAGTGGGTCCCCGTCGGGCGCGTGGGCCTGTACGCGCCGGGCGGCCGCTCCGTCTACCCCTCCTCCGTGGTCATGAACGCCGTTCCGGCGCAGGAGGCCGGGGTCGAGTCCATCGCCCTCGCCTCCCCGCCGCAGAAGGAGTTCGGCGGCCTGCCGCACCCGACGATCCTCGCCGCCTGCGCCCTGCTCGGGGTCGACGAGGTGTACGCGGCCGGCGGCGCCCAGGCCGTCGCCATGTTCGCGTACGGCACGGAGAGCTGCGCCCCCGCCGACATGGTCACCGGCCCCGGCAACATCTGGGTCGCCGCCGCCAAGCGGTACTTCACCGGCCGCATCGGGATCGACACGGAGGCCGGCCCGACCGAGATCGCCGTCCTCGCCGACGCCACCGCCGACCCGGCGCACGTCGCGGCCGACCTGATCAGCCAGGCCGAGCACGACCCGCTCGCCGCGGCCGTCCTGGTCACCGACTCCGCCGAGCTGGCCGACGCCGTGGAGCGCGAGCTGGAGCCGCAGATCGCCGCGACCAAGCACGTGGACGACCGCGTCCTTCCCGCCCTGCGCGGCAAGCAGTCCGCCATCGTCCTGGTCGACGGCGTGGAGGAGGGCCTGCGGGTCGTCGACGCGTACGGCGCGGAGCACCTGGAGGTCCAGACCGCCGACGCCGCCGCCGTCGCCCAGCGCGTCCGCAACGCCGGCGCGATCTTCGTCGGCCCCTGGTCGCCGGTCTCCCTCGGCGACTACTGCGCCGGCTCCAACCACGTCCTGCCCACCGGCGGCTGCGCCTGCCACTCCTCGGGCCTGTCCGTCCAGTCCTTCCTGCGCGGCATCCACATCGTGGACTACACCCGCGAGGCGCTCGCCGAGGTCGCCCACCACGTGGTCACCCTCGCCGAGGCGGAGGACCTCCCGGCGCACGGCGCCGCCGTGAGGGTCCGCTTCGCCGGGGAGAACGGCGACGGGAAGGCGCCGCGGCCGTGACCGACGTACGCATCGACGACCTGCCCCTCCGCGACGAGCTGCGCGGCAAGTCCCCCTACGGGGCGCCCCAGCTCGACGTCCCCGTGCGCCTCAACACCAATGAGAACCCCTACCCGCTGCCCGAGCCGCTGGTGGAGCGCATCGCCGAGCGCGTCCGCGAGGCCGCCCGGCACCTCAACCGCTACCCCGACCGCGACGCCGTGGAGCTGCGCACCGAGCTGGCCCGCTACCTCACCCGCACCACCGGCCACCGGGTCGGCACGGAGCAGGTGTGGGCGGCCAACGGCTCCAACGAGGTCCTCCAGCAGCTGCTCCAGACCTTCGGCGGCCCCGGCAGGACCGCGCTCGGCTTCGAGCCCTCGTACTCGATGCACGGCCTGATCTCCCGCGGCACGGGCACCGGCTGGATCTCCGGGCCCCGCCGCGAGGACTTCGGGATCGACGTGGCGGCCGCGTCGGCGGCCATCGCCGAGCACCGCCCCGACGTGGTGTTCATCACCTCCCCCAACAACCCCACCGGCACCGCCGTCGACGCCGGCACGGTGCTCGCCCTCCACGACGCCGCCCAGGCCGCGAAGCCGTCCCTGGTGGTCGTGGACGAGGCGTACGTCGAGTTCAGCCACCGCCCGTCGCTGCTGCCCCTCATCGAGGGCCGCCCGCACCTGGTGATCTCCCGCACCATGTCGAAGGCGTTCGGCGCCGCGGGGCTGCGCCTCGGCTACCTCGCCGCCCACCGGGCCGTCGTCGACGCCGTCCAGCTCGTCCGCCTGCCCTACCACCTGTCCGCCGTCACCCAGGCCACCGCGCTCGCCGCGCTGGAGCACACCGATACGCTGCTGGGGTACGTCGAGCACCTCAAGGCCGAACGGGACCGGCTCGTCACCGAGCTGCGCGCCACCGGCTACGAGGTCACCGACTCCGACGCCAACTTCGTCCAGTTCGGACGCTTCGAGGACAGCCACGCCGTGTGGCGGGCCATCCTCGACCGCGGCGTCCTGGTCCGCGACAACGGCGTACCGGGCTGGCTGCGGGTCACCGCGGGCACGCCGCAAGAGAACGACGCGTTCCTGGACGCGGTTCGCGCCATTCGGAAGGAGCAGAGCTCATGAGCCGCGTAGGACGGGTCGAGCGCACCACCAAGGAAACGTCCGTCGTCGTCGAGATCGACCTCGACGGCACGGGCAAGGTCGACGTCTCCACCGGCGTCGGCTTCTACGACCACATGCTCGACCAGCTCGGCCGCCACGGGCTGTTCGACCTCACCGTCAAGACCGACGGCGACCTGCACATCGACTCGCACCACACGATCGAGGACACCGCCCTCGCCCTCGGCGCCGCCTTCCGGCAGGCCCTCGGCGACAAGGTCGGCATCTACCGCTTCGGCAACTGCACCGTCCCGCTCGACGAGTCCCTCGCCCAGGTCACCGTCGACCTCTCCGGCCGCCCCTACCTCGTGCACACCGAGCCCGAGAACATGGCGCCGATGATCGGCGCGTACGACACCACGATGACCCGGCACATCCTGGAGTCGTTCGTCGCGCAGGCCCAGATCGCGCTGCACGTCCACGTCCCGTACGGGCGCAACGCCCACCACATCGTGGAGTGCCAGTTCAAGGCCCTCGCCCGCGCCCTGCGCTACGCCTCCGAGCGCGACCCGCGCGCCGCCGGCATCCTGCCGTCCACGAAGGGCGCCCTGTGACCGGGCTGTCGACCATCCTGATCGTCGTCGGCCTCTTCCTGGCCGGCGGCGTGTACTCCTTCACCCGGCAGAAGATGCCCAAGGGCGTCATCGTCCTGCTCGCCGTCGCCTCCGGCATGTGTCTCCTCGCCGGCGTCCTGAGGATCCAGGGAATCTGGGAATGACCCGCATGAAGACCGCGAAGAAAGTCGTCGTCCTCGACTACGGCTTCGGCAACGTCCGCTCGGCCGAACGCGCCCTCGCGCGCGTGGGCGCCGACGTCGAGATCACCCGCGACTACGACACCGCCATGAACGCCGACGGCCTCCTCGTGCCCGGCGTCGGCGCCTTCTCCGCCTGCATGGCCGGGCTGAAGGAGGCCCGCGGCGACTGGATCGTCGGCCGCCGGCTCTCCGGCGGCCGGCCCGTGATGGGCATCTGCGTCGGCATGCAGATCCTGTTCGCCCGCGGCGTCGAGCACGGCGTCGAGACCGAGGGCCTGGACGAGTGGCCCGGCACGGTCGGCCCGCTCAAGGCGCCCGTCATCCCCCACATGGGGTGGAACACGGTCGAGCCGCCCGAGGGCTCCGAGCTGTTCGCCGGCGTCGACCCCGGCGAGCGGTTCTACTTCGTCCACTCCTACGCCGTGACCGACTGGTCCCTGGAGACCGCCAACCCCGCCCTGCGCGCCCCGGCGGTCACCTGGTCCACGCACGGCGAGCGGTTCGTCGCCGCCGTCGAGAACGGCGCCCTGTGGGCGACCCAGTTCCACCCGGAGAAGTCCGGGGACGCCGGCGCCCAGCTGCTGACCAACTGGCTCAAGACCTTCTGAACCACCGCCCCATTCCGCTGAGAGGCCAGGACCGCTGAGATGACCACGCTCGAACTCCTCCCCGCCGTCGACGTCAGGAACGGCCAGGCCGTCCGGCTCGTCCACGGCGAGTCCGGCACGGAGACGTCCTACGGCTCCCCGCTGGAGGCGGCGCTGGCCTGGCAGCGCGCGGGCGCCGAGTGGCTCCACCTGGTGGACCTCGACGCCGCCTTCGGCACCGGCGACAACCGCGCCCTGGTCGCCGAGGTCACCGGGGCCATGGACATCAAGGTCGAGCTGTCCGGCGGCATCCGCGACGACGCCTCGCTCGCCGCCGCCCTCGCCACCGGCTGCACCCGCGTCAACCTCGGCACGGCCGCCCTGGAGACCCCCGAGTGGGTCGCCAAGGTCATCGCCGAGCACGGCGACAAGATCGCCGTCGGCCTCGACGTGCGCGGCACCACCCTGCGCGGGCGCGGCTGGACCCGCGACGGCGGCGACCTGTACGAGACGCTGGAGCGGCTGAACCGGGAGGGCTGCGCCCGCTACGTGGTCACCGACATCGCCAAGGACGGCACGCTCCAGGGCCCCAACCTGGACCTGCTGCGCGACGTGTGCGCCGCCACCGACCGGCCCGTCGTCGCCTCCGGCGGGGTGTCCTCGCTGGACGACCTGCGCGCCATCGCGGGGCTGGTCCCGCTCGGCGTCGAGGGCGCCATCGTCGGCAAGGCCCTGTACGCGAAGGCGTTCACCCTGGAGGAGGCGCTCGCGGTGGTGTCCGGATGACCGGGACGCCCCGCAGGGTCGTCACCGGGGCGCCGTGGGAGGAGCAGTTCGGCTACTCCCGCGCCGTGGAGCTGCCGAACGGGCTGGTCCTCGTCTCCGGCTGCACGTCCGTCGTGGACGGCGCCGTCGTGGACGCGGGCCCGTACGAGCAGGCCGTCAACGCCTTCAACGTGGCGTTCGACGCACTGCGGCAGCTCGGCCTCGGCCCGGCGGACGTCGTCCGCACCCGCATGTACATCACCCACGCCCGCGACGTGGAGGAGGTCGGACGCGCCCACAAGGACCTGTTCGACGCCGTCCGCCCCGCCGCGTCGATGCTCGTCGTCTCCGGCTTCGTCGACTCCCGGCTGGTCGTCGAGGTCGAGGTCGAGGCGTACCGCACGAACGGAGGTGCCGCGTCATGAGCCTCGCGGTCCGAGTCATCCCCTGCCTGGACGTGGACAACGGCCGCGTCGTCAAGGGCGTCAACTTCCAGAACCTCCGCGACGCGGGCGACCCCGTCGAGATGGCCAGGCTGTACGACGCCGAGGGCGCCGACGAGCTGACGTTCCTCGACATCACCGCCTCGTCCGGCAACCGGGAGACCACCTACGACGTGGTGCGGCGCACCGCCGAGCAGGTGTTCATCCCGCTCACCGTCGGCGGCGGCGTCCGCAGCGCCGACGACGTGGACCGGCTGCTGCGCGCGGGTGCGGACAAGGTCGGCGTCAACACGGCCGCCATCGCCCGGCCCGAGCTGATCCGGGAGATCTCCGAGCGGTTCGGCAGCCAGGTGCTCGTCCTGTCCGTGGACGCCCGGCGCTGCCCGGAGGGCACCGGCACGCCGTCCGGCTTCGAGGTCACCACGCACGGCGGGCGCCGGGGCACCGGCATCGACGCCGTGGAGTGGGCGCACCGCGCCGCCGAGCTGGGCGCGGGAGAGATCCTGCTGAACTCGATGGACGCCGACGGCACCAAGGACGGCTACGACACGGAGATGATCAGGGCGGTCCGCGCGCAGGTCTCCGTGCCCGTGATCGCGTCGGGCGGCGCGGGGAAGCTGGACCACTTCCCGCCGGCCGTCGACGCCGGTGCGGACGCCGTGCTGGCCGCGTCCGTCTTCCACTTCGGCGACCTGCGGATCGGCGAGGTCAAGGCCACCCTCCGCGCGGCGGGCCACCCGGTCCGCTGAGACCACCCGGTCGCTGGGACCACTCGGCCCGCTGGGGCCGCCCGGCCCCCTGCGGCTCCTGGCCGGTGCCGCCCGCCCCGGGAGCCGAGGCCGCCTCGTCCGCGGAGCCGCCCGGCCACGGCCGGGTGAAACAGGGCCGGTCCGCCGGCCGCCCGGCCCGCCCGGGTCGGCCTCGCCGGCCCCGCCCGGGCCTCGGCGCCCGCCGGCCGGGCCACCGCGCCGTACCGGCCGACCCGCGCCGGCCCCGGCCGCCCGTACCCGCACACCGGGCCGGGCGGCAGGGGCCGGGCGACCGGGGCCGGGCGGCGTCAGCCCAGCGGCTGGGCGAGCTGGACCAGGTTGCCGACGGTGTCGTCCAGCACCGCCGTGAGGATCGGCCCCTGCTCGGTGGGCTCCTGCGGGAACACCACGCCCAGCCCCCGCAGCCGCTCGTACTCGGCCCGCAGGTCGTCGACGCCGAAGACGATGCACGGCAGTCCCGCCTCCCGCAGGCCCCTGGTGTACTGCCGCGCGATCGGGCTGTCGCCCGGCTCCAGCAGCAGCTCCACGTCCTGCCCCGGCGCGCCGACCGTGATGAACAGCGCCCCGCCCAGGTCGATGCGGGTGCGGGTCTCGAAGCCCAGGACGTCCGTGTAGAAGGCGTGCGCCCTCTCCTCGTCGTCCACGTACACGCTGGTCATCGCGATCCTGATCACGGCCTCACACTCCCAGCCGCGCCTTCAGGACGGCCGCGACGGCCCCCTCGTCGCCGTCCAGCTCCACCCGGGCGGCCGCCTGCCGCCCGTACAGGAACAGCGTCAGCTCGCCGGGCTCGCCCGTCACCGTCACCACGGGCGTGCCACGGTGCGCGACGGCGGTCTGCCCGTTCGGACGGCGCACCACCAGGCCGCCGGGGGAGCGGCGGCCCACCAGGCGGGCCGTCTTCTCCAGCCGCGCCCACAGGGCGTTCGCGAACACCGGGTCGATCTCGCGGGGCGTCCAGTCCGGCTGCGCCCGCCGCACGTCCTCGGCGTGCACGTAGAACTCGACGGTGTTGGCGCCCTCGTCGACCTGCTTGATGGAGAAGGGCGACATCCGCGGCGGCCCGGAGCGGACGAGCTGGACCAGCTCCTCGTACGGCTTCGCGGCGAACTCCGCCTGCACCCGCTCCAGCCGGTCCCGCAGCGGCCCCAGGAGCACGCCCGCCGCCGCGTCCGGCCGGCGCTCCCGCACCACCACGTGGGCGGCGAGGTCGCGGGTGGTCCAGCCGTCGCAGAGCGTCGGCGCGTCGGGACCCGCCGCCTCCAACAGATCGGCCAGGAGCAGTCGTTCACGCTTGGCATGGGTGGACATGTCCGCCAGCGTACGGGGACCGGCTCCGGTCCGCCCAGTGGACACGGCCCGAGGCGCCCCCCGGCGCGCGGCACAATGGCGTCATGACCAGCGATCTCGACCCGGCCATCGCCGCCCGCCTCAAGCGCAGCCCCGACGGACTGATCCCGGCCATCGCCCAGCAGTACGACACCGGCGAGGTGCTGATGCTCGGCTGGATGGACGACGAGGCCCTGCACCGCACCCTCACCACCGGCCGCTGCACCTACTGGTCGCGCAGCCGCCGCGAGTACTGGGTCAAGGGCGACACCTCCGGGCACGTCCAGCACGTCAGGTCGGTCGCCCTCGACTGCGACGCGGACACCCTCCTCGTCAAGGTCGACCAGGTGGGCGCCGCCTGCCACACCGGGGCCAGGACCTGCTTCGACGCCGACGTGCTGCCGCTCGGGCAGTAGGGTCGGGCGCCATGGACCTCGAGACCTTCCGCAAGCTGGCGGCCGACCGCCGAGTGATCCCCGTCAGCCGCCGCCTCCTCGCGGACGGCGACACCCCGGTCGGCCTCTACCGCAAGCTGGCCGGCGAGCGGCCGGGGACCTTCCTCCTGGAGTCCGCCGAGAACGGCCGCTCCTGGTCCCGCTACTCCTTCGTGGGCGTCCGCAGCGCCGCCACCCTGACCGTACGGGACGGGCAGGCGCACTGGCTGGGCACCCCGCCCGTCGGCGTCCCCGTCGACGGCGACCCGCTCCAGGCCCTGCGCGCCACCGTGGACACCCTCCAGACGCCCCCCATGCCCGACGGCCCGGCAGGCGCCGGCGAGCCGGGCTCCGGGATGCCGCCCTTCACCGGCGGCATGGTCGGCTACCTCGGCTACGACATCGTGCGGCGCCTGGAGCGCATCGGCGACCACGGCGCCGACGAGCTGGGCCTGCCCGAGCTGACCATGCTCCTCACCTCCGACCTGGCCGTCCTCGACCACTGGGACGGCACGGTCCTGCTGATCGCCAACGCGATCAACCACAACGACCTCGACACCGGCGTGGACGAGGCGTACGCGGACGCCGTCGCCCGGCTCGACGCCATGCAGGCCGACCTCACCCGGCCCGCCGAGTCCGGCCCCGCCGTGCTGCCCCCCTCCGAGCTGCCCCCGTACACCGCCCGCTGGGGCGGCGCGGCCTACCAGGAGGCCGTCGAGGACATCAAGGAGCGCATCCGCGCGGGCGAGGCCTTCCAGGTCGTGCCCTCCCAGCGGTTCGAGACGCCCTGCGAGGCGAGCGCCCTCGACGTCTACCGGGTCCTGCGCGCCACCAACCCGTCCCCGTACATGTACCTGCTGCGCCTCGACGGGTTCGACGTCGTCGGCTCCAGCCCGGAGGCGCTGGTCAAGGTCGAGGGCGGGCACGCCATGGTCCACCCCATCGCCGGCACCCGGCCGCGCGGCGCCACCCCGCAGGAGGACCAGGCCCTCGCCGACGAGCTGATCGCCGACCCCAAGGAGCGCGCCGAGCACCTGATGCTCGTCGACCTCGGCCGCAACGACCTCGGCCGGGTGTGCGAACCGGGCTCCGTCGAGGTGGTCGACTTCATGTCCATCGAGCGGTACTCGCACGTCATGCACATCGTCTCCACGGTGACCGGCCGCGTCGCGGCAGGACGCACCGCCTTCGACGTGCTGACCGCCTGCTTCCCCGCCGGGACGCTCTCCGGGGCGCCCAAGCCGCGCGCCATGCAGATCATCGAGGAGCTGGAGCCCAGCCGCCGCGGCCTGTACGGCGGCGCCGTCGGCTACCTGGACTTCGCGGGCGGCTCGGACACGGCCATCGCCATCCGCACGGCCCTGCTGCGCGACGGCACGGCGTACGTGCAGGCGGGCGCCGGGGTCGTCGCCGACTCCGACCCGGTCGCCGAGGACACCGAGTGCCGCAACAAGGCGGCCGCCGTGCTCCGCGCCGTCCACACCGCCAACCGGATGAACCGCGTCTGAGGCGCATGGGGGATAGTGGGTGCGTGAGTGCCGCATCCGTACCCCAGCCCCGCGCCGCCGGCCAGGGCGAGGCGGCGACCGCCCGCAGCGGCCGCCGCAGCCTCGCCGCGGCCCTGCTCCTCGGCGCGCTCGGCGCCGCCGTCGTCCTGCTCGCCTCCGGCCGCACCTGGACGGAGGGGCGCGTGACCGGCGTCGGCGGCACCGTCACCCTCAGCGCCTCGGGCGGTGACGTCACCGGCGCCCCCACCGCCCTGGCCGTGGTCGGGCTGGCCGCCCTCGTCGCCGTCCTCGCCACCCGCGGCGCCGGCCGCCGCGTCGTCGCCGTCCTGCTGGCGCTGAGCGGCGCCGGAGCCGCCGCGGCGGCCCTCGTCGGCGCCGGGGACGGCGCCGCCCTCGACGAGCGGGCCGCCCTCACCACCGGCGACACCGCCGCGCGGGCCGTCGGCCTCACCCAGACGGCGTGGCCCTACGTGACGGCCGGCGCCGCCCTGCTGATCCTCGCCGCCGGGCTGATCGCGCTGCGCTTCGGACCCGCCTGGCCCGCCATGTCGGGCCGCTACGAGCGGGACGGGGGCCCCCGCGCGCGCAGCGCCCGCCGCCCCGAGGACCCCGAGCGGCCCGAGGACCTGTGGAAGGCCCTGGACCGGGGCGAGGACCCCACGGACGGGCCGGGCACGGCGGCGCCCCGGCCCTGACCGGCGCGTTCCGACCCGCGCGGCGCACCCCCGGATCACCCGGCACGTGCGGGTGCGGAACAATGGTCCCGAGCGTCCGCACTCGGCGGGGCCTCACAGCGCGACACTGCGACATTCAACGAGGAGCAACTCATGGCGGGCAGCGCCCACGGACACACCCCGGCCGCCTGGACCGGTGTCACCATCTCCTTCATCGGCTTCTGCGTCGCCGGTGTCTTCATGGTGGCGGCCAACCCGCTCGGCTTCTGGGCCGGAATCGCCGTCGTCCTGATCGGCGGCGTCGTCGGCGCCGCGATGAAGGCCGCCGGTCTCGGCCAGCCGAAGGAGTCGCGCGAGCAGCACGAGGCGCGTACCGCCGCGGGCCGGGCGCAGGCCGCCTCCTGACACCCGTACGGCCCCGGCCCCCGGCCGGGCGCGAGGCGCGGTCCGGTCGCTCCGGGCTGCGCCTTCCCGTATGAGCGGGGACAATCGGCGCGTGGACGCCACGACACCGCCCCCCGCGCCGCCCCTGAGCCCTCCGCCCCCCGCGCCGTACGCGGACCCTCCGCCCCTCGCGCCCCACGCGGGCCTTTCGGGGCCCCAGTCTTCCGCGGCCCCCGCGTCTTCCGCGGACCCCGAGTCCTCTGCGGCCCCCGCGTCTTCCGCGGGCCCCGAGTCCTCTGCGGGCCCCGAGTCTTCCGCGGACCCCGCGTCGTCCGCGGCCCGGGCGGGCCACGAGGGCCCCGCGCTGTGCGCGGCCCCGCCGCACTCCGCGGGCCCCGCGCCCGCGCCGTACGCCCCGCCCCCGCTGCGCAGGCGGCTGCTCGCGCCGCTGGGCGCCCTCGCCGGGGCCGCCGCGGCCTTCGCGTACGTCGGCGCCGTCGACCCGAACGAGCCGGGCCACTACCCCGTCTGCCCCCTGCTGCGGTACACGGGCCTGTACTGCCCCGGCTGCGGCGGCCTGCGCAGCGCCCACGCCTTCGTCCACGGCGACCTGGCCGCCGCCCTCGGCGCCAACGCCATGGCCGTCGCCGGATACGCCGCCTTCGCGGTGTTCATGGTCTTCTGGCTGGTCCGGGCGGTGCGCGGCGTCCCCGTACGGCTCAATCCGAGCCCGGCGCTGCTGTGGGCGGTCGGCGGGATCTGGGCGGTCTTCTGCGTCGTGCGCAACCTGCCGGCCGGCGCGGCGCTCGCCCCCTGAGGCGCCCGGAGACGCCCCGGGACGGCCTGAGTCCGGGGTTCCGCGCCGGATCGTCAACCGGATGCGGCCGTTGTCACCGGCTGCGGATACCATCGAGGGTGACTGGCTTGATCAAAACATCACCCTCCCGGAAGGGGGCCTCTCGCGTGAGTGTGCTCGACGAGATCATCGAAGGCGTCCGCGCCGACCTCGCAGAGCGACAGGCGCGGGTCTCCCTCGACGAACTCAAGGAGCGGGCCGCCAAGGCCCCCCAGGCCCGGGACGGCGCCGCCGCCCTGCGCGGCGAGGGCGTCAAGGTGATCTGCGAAGTCAAGCGCTCCAGCCCGTCGAAGGGCGCCCTGGCCGCCATCGCCGACCCGGCGGGGCTGGCCGCGGACTACGAGGCGGGCGGCGCGGCCGTGATCTCCGTCCTCACCGAGCAGCGGCGCTTCGGCGGCTCCCTCGCCGACCTGGAGGCCGTCCGCGCCCGCGTCGACGTGCCGGTCCTGCGCAAGGACTTCATCGTCACGGCGTACCAGCTCTGGGAGGCCCGCGCGTACGGCGCGGACGTCGCCCTGCTGATCGTCGCCGCCCTGGACCAGCCCGCGCTGGTCTCGCTGATCGAGCGCGCCGAGTCCATCGGCCTCACCCCGCTCGTCGAGGTCCACGACGAGGAGGAGGCCGAGCGCGCCGTCGACGCGGGAGCCCGCGTCATCGGCGTCAACGCGCGCAACCTGAAGACCCTCAAGGTGGACCGCTCCACCTTCGAGCGGGTCGCCCCGGAGATCCCGGACCACATCGTCAAGGTGGCCGAGTCCGGCATCCGCGGCCCGCACGACCTGATCGCCTACGCGAACGCGGGCGCGGACGCCGTCCTCGTCGGCGAGTCGCTGGTGACCGGCCGCGACCCGAAGGCCGCCGTGGCCGACCTGGTCGCCGCCGGGGCGCACCCGGCGCTGCGGCACGGAAGGGACTGAAGCCCGCCCGTGCCCGAGTCCACCGCCCCCGTCCGGCCCGCCGCGTCCCGGCGGCCCCGCGCGGTCCTGGCCACGCCCCCCGAGGCGTACGCCCGGCTCGCCCGCGGCTGCCGTCCGCGGGGTTGCCGCGCGCCCGCCCGCCGGGTGCACGGACGGCGGGTGCGGTACGTGATCGGCTCGGAGCCCGGCCAGGTCAACGGCATGCGATGGCGCCCCCCGCGGGGCGCGGGGAGCACGACCGCGTGACGCACCGCGCCCGGCCACCCGGCCGGGCGGCGGGCCCCGCCCCCACGGCGTCTGGTGTCCATCCACACTCACCGTGAGGTTTCCGCATGTCCAGCCAGTTCTTCCGGCCCGATCCGGAGGGCCGCGTCCCCGACGCCGAGGGCTACTTCGGCGCGTTCGGCGGCAAGTTCATCCCGGAGGCGCTCGTCGCCGCCGTCGACGAGGTCGCCGTCGAGTACGAGAAGGCCAAGTCCGACCCCGAGTTCGCCCGCGAGCTCGACGACCTGCTCGCCCACTACACCGGCCGCCCGAGCGCCCTCACCGAGGTGCCCCGGTTCGCCGAGCACGCCGGCGGCGCCCGGATCTTCCTCAAGCGCGAGGACCTGAACCACACCGGCTCCCACAAGATCAACAACGTGCTGGGGCAGGCCCTGCTCACCCGGCGCATGGGCAAGACCCGGGTCATCGCCGAGACCGGCGCCGGGCAGCACGGCGTCGCCACGGCCACCGCCTGCGCCCTGTTCGGCCTCGACTGCACCATCTACATGGGCGAGGTCGACACCCGCCGCCAGGCGCTCAACGTCGCCCGGATGCGCATCCTCGGAGCCGAGGTCGTCGCGGTGAAGTCCGGCAGCCGCACCCTGAAGGACGCCATCAACGAGGCGTTCCGCGACTGGGTCGCCAACGTCGACAGCACCCACTACCTCTTCGGCACGGTCGCCGGGCCCCACCCGTTCCCGGCCATGGTCCGCGACTTCCACCGGGTCATCGGCGTCGAGGCGCGCCGCCAGCTCCTGGAGCGCGCCGGACGGCTGCCCGACGCCGCCGTGGCCTGCGTCGGCGGCGGTTCCAACGCCATCGGCCTGTTCCACGCCTTCCTCCCCGACGAGGGCGTCCGCCTGGTCGGCTGCGAGCCGGCCGGGCACGGCGTGGAGAGCGGCGAGCACGCGGCGACCCTGACCGCCGGCGAGCCGGGCATCCTGCACGGCTCCCGCTCGTACGTCCTCCAGGACGACGAGGGCCAGATCACCGAGCCGTACTCGATCTCCGCCGGCCTGGACTACCCGGGCATCGGCCCCGAGCACGCCCACCTCAAGGACACCGGGCGCGCCGAGTACCGCGCGGTCACCGACGACGCGGCCATGCACGCCCTGCGCCTGCTCTCGCGCACCGAGGGCATCATCCCGGCCATCGAGTCCGCGCACGCGCTCGCCGGAGCCCTGGAGGTCGGCCGCGAGCTGGGCCAGGGAGGGCTGATCGTGGTCAACCTGTCGGGCCGCGGCGACAAGGACATGGACACCGCCGCCCGCTACTTCGGGCTGTACGACACGGACGCCGAGGTCGCCGCCGACGGGGCCGGCGCCGCCGAGATCGAGGGGGACGCCAAGTGAGCGGGAACATCCGGCTGCTGAGCGACACCCTCGCCGCCGCGAGGGCCGAGGACCGGGCCGCGCTCGTCGCGTACCTCCCGGCGGGCTTCCCCACCGTGGAGGGCGGCATCGAGGCGGTCAAGGCCGTGCTCGACGGCGGCGCCGACGTCGTGGAGGTCGGCCTGCCGCACAGCGACCCCGTCCTGGACGGCCCCGTCATCCAGACCGCCGACGACGTCGCCCTGCGCGGCGGCGTCCGAATCGCCGACGTGATGCGCACGGTTCGCGAGGCGTACGAGGCCACCGGCAAGCCGGTCCTCGTCATGACGTACTGGAACCCGGTCGACCGCTACGGCGTGGAGCGGTTCACCGCCGAGCTGGCCGAGGCGGGCGGCGCCGGCTGCATCCTGCCCGACCTGCCGGTGCAGGAGTCCGGACTGTGGCGGGAGCACGCCGAGAAGCACGGCCTGGCCACCGTCTTCGTCGTCGCGCCCAGCAGCAGGGACGAGCGGCTCGCCACCATCACCGCGGCGGGCAGCGGCTTCGTCTACGCCGCCTCCCTGATGGGGGTCACCGGGACCCGCGAGTCCGTCGGCGGGCAGGCCGCCGACCTGGTGCGGCGCACCCGCGCCACCACGGACCTGCCGGTCTGCGTCGGGCTCGGCGTGTCGGACGCCGCTCAGGCCGCCGAGGTCGCCTCCTTCGCGGACGGCGTCATCGTCGGCTCGGCCTTCGTCAAGCGGCTCCTCGACGCCGAGGACCAGGCGGCCGGGATCGCCGCCGTACGGGAACTGGCGGGCGAACTGGCCCGCGGCGTGCGGCGCACCCCGTAACCCGTACGGGTGGATGTGGAACCGGGGAGGCGCGTACGTGCCTCCCCGGTTCGTTGCCTGAGCGTGAACGAGAAGAACAGGGCAGGGAAGCGGAGCGCGCGCGAGCGGCTCCAGATGGAACGCGAGCGCGAGCGGGCGCGGGAGAAGCGGCGCCGGATGGTGCTGGTGTCGGCCGCCGTGGTCGGCGTGCTGGGGCTGGCCGCCGTGGTCGGCGTGATCGCGGCCAACAGCGGCGGCAGGGGAGACACCTCCGGAAAGGGCCCGGTGGCCGCGCCGACCGGCGCGACCGGCGAGGACCAGCTCGTCATCCCGGTCGGCGCGTCGGACGCCCCCGCCACGCTGACCGTGTGGGAGGACTTCCGCTGCCCGGCCTGCGCCATGTTCGAGAACGCCTTCCGGGACACCATCCACGAGCTGGAGGCCGCCGGGCAGCTCAGGACCGAGTACCGGCTCGCGACGATCATCGACGGCAACATGGGCGGCAGCGGCTCGCTCAACGCGGCCAACGCCGCGGCGTGCGCGCAGAACGCGGGGAAGTTCACCGCCTACCACGACGTGCTCTTCGCCAACCAGCCGCAGGAGTCCGACGACGCCTTCGCCGACGACGCCAAGCTGTTCGAGCTGGCGGCGAAGGTGCCCGGCCTCGACACACCGGCCTTCCGCTCCTGCGTCGCCGAGGGCACCCACGACGGCTGGGTGAACGCGTCGAACGCGGCGTTCCAGGAGGGCGACTTCCGGGGCACGCCGACCGTGCTGCTCAACGGCGAGTCGATCTTCCCGACGAAGGGGAACGAGCAGATCAGCCCGGAGAAGCTGAAGGAGTGGGTCGCCGAGGCGAACAAGGGCAAGAAGCCCGGCACGCTCACCCCGTCCGCCGGTCCGTCCGCCTCCGCGTCGGCGTCCCCGCAGGGCTCGGAGCAGGGCTCCGGCCAGGGCGAGGAGCCCGGGGCCGAGTCGGGCGCGGCGTCCGGTCAGCAGTCCGGGGAGCCGAGGAGGCAGGAGACCGGGCCGAAGGAGTCCTCGCCGGGCGGCTCCGCGGAGTCCGACACGGGCTCCGGACCGGGCTTCGGGGCGGACACGGCGTACTGACGGCCTGACGCCCGCCGGACCCGTTCCGCCCGCCGCTCGGGGGAGCGGGTCCGGTGTTATGCAGTCTTTGTCGGGCGGATGGCCCGGTCCCGGGCCCGGCACGGTAGCGTCGGTCGTGCCATGGACCTTGCCTACATTCCCAGCCCGTCGACCGGTGTGATCAATCTCGGACCGGTTCCGCTGCGCGGCTATGCCTTCTGCATCATCATCGGTGTCTTCGTCGCCGTCTGGTACGGCAACCGGCGCTGGATCGCCCGCGGCGGCACCGCCGGCACGGTGGCGGACATCGCCGTCTGGGCGGTCCCCTTCGGCCTGGTCGGCGGCCGGCTGTACCACGTCGTCACCGACTACCAGCTCTACTTCAGCGAGGGCCGGAACTGGGTCGACGCGTTCAAGATCTGGGAGGGCGGCCTCGGCATCTGGGGCGCCGTCGCCCTCGGCGCGGTGGGGGCCTGGATCGGCTGCCGCCGCCGGGGCATCCCCCTGCCCGCGTACGCGGACGCCATCGCCCCCGGCATCGCGCTCGCCCAGGCGATCGGCCGCTGGGGCAACTGGTTCAACCAGGAGCTGTACGGCCGCCCCACGGACCTGCCGTGGGCGCTGCGGATCAGCGAGGGCGTGAACCGCGAGGGCGGGCTGTACCACCCGACCTTCCTGTACGAGTCGCTGTGGTGCGTCGGTGTCGCGCTGCTGGTGGTGTGGGCGGACCGCCGGTTCACCCTGGGCCACGGCCGGGCCTTCGCCCTGTACGTCGCCGCGTACTGCGCGGGGCGCGGCTGGATCGAGTACATGCGCGTCGACGACGCCCACCACATCCTGGGCCTGCGCCTCAACGTGTGGACCGCGATGCTCGTCTTCCTGCTCGCCGTGGCCTACATCGTGGTGTCGGCGCGGAAGCGGCCGGGCCGGGAGGCGGTCGTGGAGCCCGCGCGGAAGGCCGCCCCGGTCGGGGGCGAGGCCACCGCGGACGGCCCCGCCGCCGGGAACGGTGCCGACGGGAAGGGCGCTGAGAGTGCTGAGGGCGCTGACGGTGCTGACGGGAAGGCATCTGAGGGCGCTGACGGGAAGGCCGTCGGTGGGAAGGGCTCGGAGGGGCCCGGCACCGGGGCGGACGCCGACGGGGCGGACGCCGGGGCCGAGGCGTCGCCGAAGCGCTGACCTCGGGCGTATACGAGCGGCGGCCGCCGGGACCGTGAGGGTCCGGGCGGCCGCCGCGCCGACTCAGGCCGTCCCCGGCCCGCCGGTGAGGGCGTCGATCTCCTCGCGGTAGGGCATCGAGGACGACGCCCCGGCCCGCCCCACCGACAGGGCCGCCGCGGCCGACGCCCACGCCAGCGCGTCCGGTACGGGCCTGCCCTCCGCGAGGGCCACCGCGAGCGCCCCGGTGAAGGTGTCCCCGGCCGCCGTCGTGTCCACGGCCCGCACCGGCCGGGACGGCACCGTCACCGGGCGGGCGCCGCGGGCCGCGTACAGGGACCCGGCCGCGCCGAGCGTCACGACGACCTCGGGGACGTCCCGCAGCAGCCCGTCGGCGGCGGCACGCGGATCGGCGGCACCGCTCAGGGCGTTCGCCTCGTGCTCGTTGGGCACCAGCAGGTCGACCAGCGCGAGCAGCTCGCGCGGCAGCGGCCGGGCGGGAGCCGGGGTCAGCACCGTGCGCACGCCGTGGCGGCGGGCGGCCCGCGCGCCGGCGATCACGGCGTCGAGCGGCAGTTCGAGCTGGAGCAGAAGCGCGTCGGCCGCCGCGATGCGGGCCTCGTCCTCGGGCGTCAGGCCGGTGACCGAGGCGTTGGCGCCGGGCACCACCACGATGGCGTTGCCCCCGTCGTCGTCGACCACGATGTGGGCGGTGCCGGACGGCCCGTCGGCCGTGCGCAGCAGGGTCGTGTCCACGCCGGACTCCGCGAGGGCGGCCCGGAGGCGGGGCCCGAGGTCGTCGGAGCCGACCGCGCCGAGCATCGACACGCGGGCGCCCGCGCGGGCCGCCGCGACGGCCTGGTTGGCGCCCTTGCCGCCCGGGACCGTGCGGAAGGCCCGCCCCGTCACGGTCTCGCCGAGCCGGGGCGCCCGGGGGACGTAGGCGACGAGGTCCATGTTGGTGCTGCCGAGCACGGCGATGCGGGGCGGGGCGGGGGTGGTGCGCGTCATGCCGGGATTCTCCCCCGCGAAGGGGAGCGCACGCCCGGCGAAGGGGCGCGCACGCGCCGCGAGCATGGGGAGCGCACGCGCCGCGAGCGGTGCGCCCCAGGTGAAGCGACCCTTACTAAGTAAAGCCTGCCTTGCTGGCGCGACCCTTACATCGCGCGTACTTTCGAGGCCAGATCGGAACGGCGCGGGCCATCCGCGTGCGAGTCAGGGGAGAGCTCTGTGTCCATCATCGAGAACGAGGCCGCGCTGCACGTCGCCCACCGCGACAACCACACCCACCGCGACGTCAACGGCGGCTGGCTGCGCCCGGCGGTGTTCGGGGCGATGGACGGCCTCGTCTCGAACCTGGCGCTGATGACCGGCGTCGCGGGCGGAGCCGCCTCCCAGCAGACCCTCGTCATCACCGGCCTGGCCGGTCTCGCCGCGGGCGCCTTCTCCATGGCGGCCGGCGAGTACACTTCCGTCGCCTCGCAGCGGGAGCTGGTCGAGGCGGAGCTGGACGTGGAGCGGCGGGAGCTGCGCAAGCACCCGGTGGACGAGATGGAGGAGCTGGCCGCGCTGTACGCGGCGCGCGGCGTCGAGCCGGAGCTCGCCCGCGAGGTGGCCATGCAGCTCTCCCGCGACCCGGAGCAGGCGCTGGAGATCCACGCCCGCGAGGAGCTGGGCATCGACCCGGACGACCTGCCGTCGCCGCTGGTCGCCGCCGCCTCGTCGTTCGGCTCGTTCGCCCTGGGCGCGCTGCTGCCGGTCCTGCCGTACCTGCTGGGGGCGACCGCGCTGTGGCCCGCCGTGGCGCTGGCGCTGGCCGGTCTCTTCGCCTGCGGGGCGCTCGTGGCGCGGGTCACGGCGCGCGGCTGGTGGTACAGCGGCCTGCGGCAGCTCGCGCTGGGTGGCGCGGCGGCGGCCGTGACGTACGCGCTGGGCACGGCCTTCGGCGCGGTGCTCTGACGCGCGGTGCTCAGCACGTGCGCGGGGCCCGACGCGCGCGGTGCGGGAGGCGGGGGCGCGGGTTACCGTGGGATGACCGGGACGTTGTGACGTACGTCCCGGTAGCCGGATCGGCCGACGGGTGGGACACTATGCGGAGCACCACATAGGTAGCCGATATCCGGCGGACCCGGCGGTTTCGACTCCCCTCACCTCGGGCATGAGTCGTGAGCGCCGCGGGCAACGAAGCCCGCTTCCCCCGGCAGGCCGCAGGACGCCCATCCGCGTCCCTCCCGCTCTGTCTCCCCAGACTCGCACAGTGGCTGTACATCCCTGTGGTGTCCGCATGTTGGAATGAAGCTTCCGGTTTCCGAGAAGCGTTCCATCATGTAACCTGCACGAAATTTCGCGAGGGCCAACGTCGTCCCTCGGCACATCACATGCCACGACGACGACGGGAGAGCCGATGCGTTCCGACGCCTGGTCGCCCATGGACAGTCGCCCCGCTCCGCAGGGGATGTACGACCCCCGCAACGAACACGACGCGTGCGGCGTCGGCCTGGTGGCCACCCTCACCGGTGTCCCCAGCCACGAGCTGGTCGAGCAGGCGCTGACCGTACTGCGCAACCTGGAGCACCGCGGTGCCACCGGCTCCGAGCCCGACTCCGGCGACGGCGCGGGCATCCTCATCCAGGTGCCCGACGCCTTCCTGCGCGAGGTCGCCGGATTCGCGCTCCCCGAGCCCGGCGCGTACGCCGTCGGCGCCGCCTTCCTCCCCGAGGACACCGCGGACGAGGCCGTCTCGCGGATCGAGACGCTCGCCGGCGAGGAGGGCCTCACCGTCCTCGGCTGGCGCGAGGTCCCCGTCACGCCGGACCTCCTCGGCGCCACCGCCCGCGCCACCATGCCGGCCTTCCGCCAGCTCTTCGTCTCCGACGGCGGCGCCAGCACCGGCATCGACCTGGACCGCAAGGCGTTCGTGCTGCGCAAGCGCGCCGAGATCGAGCTGGGCGTCTACTTCGCCTCGCTCTCCGCCCGCACCCTGGTCTACAAGGGCATGCTCACCACCGGGCAGCTGGAGCCGTTCTTCCCGGACCTCTCCGACCGCCGCATCGCCAGCGCGCTCGCCCTGGTCCACTCCCGCTTCTCCACCAACACCTTCCCGAGCTGGCCGCTCGCCCACCCGTACCGCTTCGTCGCCCACAACGGCGAGATCAACACGGTCAAGGGCAACCGCAACTGGATGCGCGCCCGCGAGTCCCAGCTCGTCTCCGACCTCTTCGGCGACAGGGAGCTGGAGCGGATCTTCCCGATCTGCACCCCGGACGCGTCCGACTCCGCCTCCTTCGACGAGGTCCTCGAACTCCTCCACCTCGGCGGCCGGTCGCTGCCGCACGCGGTGCTGATGATGGTCCCCGAGGCGTGGGAGAACCACGACTCGATGGACCCGGCCCGGCGCGCCTTCTACCAGTACCACTCCACGATGATGGAGCCCTGGGACGGCCCCGCCTGCGTCACCTTCACCGACGGCACCCAGATCGGCGCCGTCCTCGACCGCAACGGGCTGCGCCCCGGCCGCTACTGGGTCACCGACGACGGCCTCGTCGTCCTCTCCTCCGAGGTCGGCGTCCTCGACGTCGAGCCCGGCAAGGTCGTCCGCAAGGGCCGCCTCCAGCCGGGGCGGATGTTCCTCGTCGACACGGCCGAGCACCGCATCATCGAGGACGACGAGATCAAGGCGAAGCTCGCCGCCGAGCACCCGTACCAGGAGTGGCTGGAGACCGGGATCATCACGCTCGGCGACCTGCCCGAGCGCGAGCACATCGTCCACACGCACGCCTCGGTCACCCGCCGCCAGCAGACCTTCGGCTACACCGAGGAGGAGCTGCGCGTCATCCTCGCGCCGATGGCGCGCACCGGCGCCGAGCCGATCGGCTCCATGGGCACCGACTCGCCGATCGCCGCGCTCTCCGACCGGCCCCGCCTGCTCTTCGACTACTTCACGCAGCTGTTCGCGCAGGTCACCAACCCGCCGCTGGACGCCATCCGGGAGGAGCTGGTCACCTCCCTGCTCTCCTCCCTCGGCCCGCAGGGCAACCTGCTGGAGCCGACCGCCGCGTCCTGCCGCAGCGTCACCCTGCCGTTCCCGGTGATCGACAACGACGAGCTGGCCAAGCTCATCCACGTCAACGCCGACGGCGACATGCCCGGCATGACCGCCGTCACCCTCTCCGGCCTGTACCGGGTCTCCGGGGGCGGCGACGCGCTGGCCGCCCGGATCGAGGAGATCTGCGCCGAGGCCGACGCCGCCATCGAGGACGGCGCCCGCCTGATCGTGCTGTCCGACCGGCACTCCGACGCCGAGCACGCGCCGATCCCCTCGCTGCTGCTCACCTCCGCCGTCCACCACCACCTCATCCGCACCAAGCAGCGCACCCAGGTGGGCCTGCTGGTCGAGGCCGGCGACGTCCGCGAGGTCCACCACGTGGCGCTGCTCATCGGCTACGGCGCCGCCGCCGTCAACCCGTACCTCGCCATGGAATCCGTCGAGGACCTCGTCCGCGCCGGTACGTTCATCGAGGGCGTCGAGCCCGAGCAGGCCATCCGCAACCTGATCCACGCCCTCGGCAAGGGCGTGCTGAAGGTCATGTCGAAGATGGGCATCTCGACCGTCGCCTCCTACCGCGGCGCCCAGGTCTTCGAGGCCGTCGGCCTGGACCAGGGCTTCGTCGACACCTACTTCAACGGCACCTCCAGCAAGATCGGCGGCGCCGGGCTCGACGTCGTCGCCAAGGAGGTCGCCGCCCGCCACGCCAAGGCGTACCCGGCCAGCGGCATCGCCCCGGCCCACCGCGCCCTGGAGATCGGCGGCGAGTACCAGTGGCGCCGCGAGGGCGAGCCGCACCTGTTCGACCCCGAGACGGTCTTCCGCCTGCAGCACGCCACGCGCTCCAAGCGGTACGACATCTTCAAGAAGTACACCGAGCGGGTGAACGAGCAGTCCGAGCGGCTGATGACGCTGCGCGGCCTGTTCGGCTTCCGGTCCGACCGGCCCTCGATCCCGATCGAGGAGGTCGAGCCGGCGAGCGAGATCGTCAAGCGGTTCTCCACCGGCGCCATGTCGTACGGCTCCATCTCCAAGGAGGCGCACGAGACCCTCGCCATCGCCATGAACCAGCTCGGCGCGAAGTCCAACACCGGCGAGGGCGGCGAGGACCCGGACCGCCTCCACGACCCGGCGCGCCGCTCCGCGATCAAGCAGGTCGCCTCGGGCCGCTTCGGCGTGACCTCCGAGTACCTGGTCAACGCCGACGACATCCAGATCAAGATGGCGCAGGGCGCCAAGCCCGGCGAGGGCGGTCAGCTCCCCGGCCACAAGGTGTACCCGTGGGTGGCGAAGACCCGGCACTCCACGCCCGGCGTCGGCCTGATCTCCCCGCCGCCGCACCACGACATCTACTCCATCGAGGACCTCGCCCAGCTGATCCACGACCTGAAGAACGCCAACCCGGCCGCCCGCATCCACGTGAAGCTGGTCTCCGAGGTCGGCGTCGGCACGGTCGCGGCCGGCGTCTCCAAGGCCCACGCGGACGTCGTGCTCATCTCCGGCCACGACGGCGGCACCGGCGCCTCCCCGCTCACCTCGCTGAAGCACGCCGGCGGCCCCTGGGAGCTCGGCCTCGCCGAGACCCAGCAGACCCTGCTGCTCAACGGGCTGCGGGACCGGATCGTCGTCCAGACCGACGGCCAGCTCAAGACCGGCCGCGACGTGGTCATCGCCGCGCTGCTGGGCGCCGAGGAGTTCGGCTTCGCGACCGCGCCGCTCGTCGTCTCCGGCTGCGTCATGATGCGCGTCTGCCACCTGGACACCTGCCCGGTCGGCATCGCCACGCAGAACCCGGTCCTGCGGGAGCGGTTCTCCGGCAAGCCCGAGTTCGTCGTGAACTTCTTCGAGTTCATCGCCGAGGAGGTCCGCGAGCTCCTCGCCGAGCTGGGCTTCCGCACCCTGGACGAGGCGGTCGGCCACGCCGAGCTCCTCGACACGGACCGCGCCGTGGACCACTGGAAGGCCCAGGGCCTCGACCTGGCCCCGCTCTTCCACGTGCCCGAGCTGCCCGAGGGCGCCGTCCGCCACCAGGTCGTCGCCCAGGACCACGGCCTGGAGAAGGCGCTCGACAACCAGCTGATCGAGCTGGCCGCCGACGCGCTCGGCGCCGCGAGCCCCGAGGACGCCCGGCCCGTCCGCGCCCAGCTCGCCATCCGCAACATCAACCGCACGGTCGGCACCATGCTCGGCCACGAGGTGACCAAGCGGTTCGGCGGCGCGGGGCTGCCCGACGACACCATCGACGTCACCTTCACCGGCTCCGCCGGCCAGTCGTTCGGCGCGTTCGTGCCGCGCGGTGTGACCCTCCGCCTGGAGGGCGACGCCAACGACTACGTCGGCAAGGGCCTGTCCGGCGGCCGGATCGTCGTGCGCCCCGACCGGGCCGCCGACCACCTGGCCGAGTACTCGACCATCGCGGGCAACACCATCGCGTACGGCGCGACCGGCGGCGAGATCTTCCTGCGGGGCCGCACCGGCGAGCGCTTCTGCGTCCGCAACTCCGGCGCCCTGGTGGTGTCCGAGGGCGTCGGCGACCACGGCTGCGAGTACATGACCGGCGGCCACGCGGTCGTCCTCGGCGAGACCGGGCGCAACTTCGCGGCCGGCATGTCCGGCGGTGTCGCGTACGTCGTCGACCTCGACCCGGACAACGTCAACGCGGGCAACCTGGCGGCCGTCGAACCCCTCGACGACGCCGACAAGACGTGGCTGCACGACGTGGTGCGCCGCCACCACGAGGAGACCGGCTCCACCGTCGCCGAGAAGCTCCTCGCCGACTGGGCCGCCGCCGCGGACCGCTTCAGCAAGATCATCCCGACCACGTACAAGGCAGTGCTCGCCGCCAAGGACGCCGCCGAGCGGGCCGGTCTCTCCGAGACCGAGACCACCGAGAAGATGATGGAGGCGGCGACCAATGGCTGACCCCAAGGGCTTCCTGCACCACGGCCGCGAGGGCGCGGCGTCCCGCCCCGTCGAGGAGCGCGTCAAGGACTGGAACGAGGTCTACGTCCCCGGCTCCCTGCTGCCGATCATCAGCAAGCAGGCGTCCCGCTGCATGGACTGCGGCATCCCGTTCTGCCACAACGGCTGCCCCCTCGGAAACCTCATCCCCGAGTGGAACGACTTCGCCTACCGCGAGGACTGGGGCGCCGCCTACGAGCGGCTGCACGCCACCAACAACTTCCCGGAGTTCACCGGGCGGCTGTGCCCCGCCCCGTGCGAGGCGGCGTGCGTGCTCGGCATCAACCAGCCGGCCGTCACCATCAAGAACGTCGAGGTCTCGATCATCGACAAGGCGTGGGAGTCCGGCAACGTGGCCCCCCAGCCCCCGGAGCGGCTCTCCGGCAAGACCGTGGCCGTCATCGGCTCGGGCCCGGCCGGGCTCGCCGCCGCCCAGCAGCTCACCCGCGCCGGCCACACGGTCGCCGTGTACGAGCGCGCCGACCGCGTCGGCGGCCTCCTGCGGTACGGCATCCCCGAGTTCAAGATGGAGAAGCGCCACATCAACCGGCGCATCGAGCAGATGCGCGCGGAGGGCACCCGCTTCCGGACCGGCGTCGAGATCGGCCGCGACCTCAAGGCGACCGACCTGCGCAGGCGGTACGACGCCGTCGTGATCGCCGCGGGTGCCACCACCGCCCGCGACCTGCCCGTGCCGGGCCGCGAACTCAAGGGCGTCTACCAGGCGATGGAGTACCTGCCGCTCGCCAACAAGGTGCAGGAGGGCGACTTCGTCACCCCGCCGATCACCGCCGAGGGCAAGCACGTCGTGGTCATCGGCGGCGGCGACACCGGCGCCGACTGCGTCGGCACCGCCCACCGCCAGGGCGCCCTCTCCGTCACCCAGCTGGAGATCATGCCCCGGCCGGGCGAGAAGCGCGCCCCGCACCAGCCGTGGCCGACCTTCCCGATGCTGTACAAGGTCACCTCGGCCCACGAGGAGGGCGGCGAGCGGGTCTACTCCGTCTCCACCACCCGCTTCGAGGGCGACGAGGACGGCAACGTGCAGTGGCTCCACCTGATCGAGGTAGAGTTCGTCGACGGCAAGCTGACGCAGAAGGCCGGCACCGAGCGGAGGATCCCCGCCCAGCTGGTCACCCTCGCGATGGGCTTCACCGGCACGGACGTGCAGAACGGCCTGGTCGAGCAGTTCGGCCTGGAGCTCGACGAGCGGGGCAACATCGCCCGCGACGCCGACTTCCAGACCAACGTGCCGGGCGTCTTCGTCGCCGGCGACGCCGGGCGGGGCCAGTCGCTCATCGTCTGGGCCATCGCCGAGGGCCGCTCCGCCGCCCGCGGAGTGGACCGGTTCCTCACCGGCGCCAGCGAGCTGCCGGCCCCGATCCGGCCGACCGACCGCGCGCTGACGGTCTGACCGTCCGCGCCCCACAGCGTCCCGTACAACGGCGTACGGAACACAGCAGCGCCCGCCTCGTCCCCGACCGGACACCAGGCGGGCGCTGCGCCCTTTCTGCCCCGCGCCCGTCCGCCCGTCCGCCCGCGCCCGTCCGCCCGTCCGTCCGTGCCCTTCCCCGGGTCCCGGTCGCCCGGCGCCGCCCCCGTGCCGTACTTTCGACGCACGCGGCACACAGCACAGGTGTACGCAGCACAGGTGCACGACGCAGCCAGCGGACAGCACACACGGCACACACGGCACACACGGCCCACGCGAACGGTGCGCGCGGGCACGGGCGCACCCGGGGGAGCACTCATGGCCATCGACCTCCGCAAGATCGAGCAGACCGCCCCGGCGCTGGTCGACCTGTACAAGCGCGCGGGAGTCTCCCTCGGCAAGCACGGGCTGCGGGGGCAGCGGGCGGCGGTCTACCTGGTGGTCGACCACTCCGGTTCCATGCGCCCGTACTACCGGGACGGCAGTGTCCAGGCCCTCGCCGACCGGGTCCTGGGCCTCGCCGCCCAGCTGGACGACGACGGGCGCGTCCCGGTCGTCTTCTTCTCCACCGACGTGGACGCCGTCAGCGACATCGACCTCGCCGACCACCACGGCCGGATCGACCGGATCACGGCGACCCTCGGCCACATGGGCCGGACCAACTACCACACCGCGATGGACGCCGTCATCGACCACTACCTGGACAGCGGCGCCGACGCCCCGGCGCTCGTCGTCTTCCAGACCGACGGTGGGCCCGGCGACCGGGCGCTGACGGAGAAGTACGTGTGCAAGGCGGCGCGACTGCCGCTCTTCTGGCAGTTCGTGGGCTTCGGCGACCCGCACAGCAGCCAGTTCGACTTCCTGCGCCGCCTCGACGAACTGCCGGTACCGCAGCGGCGACCCGTGGACAACGCCGGCTTCTTCCACGCCGGGAAGGACCCGCGCCGCGTCCCCGACGACGTGCTGTACGATCGGCTGGTGGGGGAGTTCCCGGCGTGGCTCGCCGCCGCGCGGGCCCGCGGCATCCTGCCTGCGCCCCGGCCGGCGGCCTGAAGTGGCAGAGTGGCCGCATGAGTTCACTGATACGCCACCTGACCGTCGACTGCGCCGACGCCCACCGGCTGGGTTCGTTCTGGGCCGCCGTCCTGGAGGCGCCCCTCGCCGACGACGACCACCCGGGCGACCCTGAGGCCACCGTGCTGGCGCCCGGTGTCAGCCTCCTCTTCGTGACGGTCCCCGACGAGAAGACCGTCAAGAACCGGCTGCACCTGGACCTCCAGCCGCAGGACCGCACCCGCGAGGAGGAGGTCGACCGGCTCCTCGCCCTCGGCGCCACCCTCGTGGCCGACCGCCGCCGCCCGGACGGCACGGGCTGGGTGGTCCTCGCGGACGTCGAGGGCAACGAGTTCTGCGTCGAACGCGGCATCGCCGAACGCCCGTCCTGACCGCCCGGCCGCGGAGGGGCGGCGGGAACGGCGCCCGGCGCAGCCGCCCGGCCGCCATCAGGGCGATCAGCGGCGGCGGGGGAGGGCGGACTCCAGGCGGCGGCGCACCGCCTCGTCGCGGACGTGGTCCAGCGCGCCCAGCGCCAGCGCGTACGCCCGTCCGTCCGGGTCCGCCGACACCAGCAGCTCCTCCAGCGCGGCCACGGCGCGCTCGTCCTGCCGCACCGCCAGCCCCCGCGCCGCCTCCGCCGCCACCGCCGGGTCGGGCGACCGGTCCTCCAGCCGGGCGGCCAGCGCGCCGCGCACGGTGGGGGAGTCGTCCGGGCCCACCGCCAGCGCGTGCACCGCCGCCGCCCGCACCCCGGCGTCCCCGTCGCGGGCCAGCGCCGCCAGGGCCGCCACCGCCTCCCGGTGCCCCTCCGGCACCAGGCCCGTCACCGCCACGGCCACCCCGCGCCGCACCCGCGCGTCCGGGTGCACCGCGTGCCGCAGCACGTCCGGCAGCACCGACGGGTCGCCCTGCGCCCCCAGCGCCCGCACCACCGCCAGCACCACATCCGCCTCCCGCACCTCGCGCGCCAGCTCGCGCAGCACCGGCACCGCCCGCGCCGCGAACACCCCTGCCGCTCCGCTCCCCGACGCCGTCAGCCGCGCCAGCACCTCCGCGCCGAACGCCTGCCGCAGCGGCTCCCCGCTGCCGCACCACCCGGCCGCCGCCGCGAACGTCTCCTCGTCCCCGCGCCGCCCCAGCGCCTGCGCCGCCTCCGTCCAGTCGTCCAGCGACGGGTCGGCGCACCGCAGCGCCCGCCCCGCGGTCTCCTCGAACGGGGGACGCTCGCCCAGCGACTCCTCCAGCAGCGTGGCGATCGCCCCGTGCCCGGTCTGCTGCTCCCGCCCCGCGACGGGCACCCCGCCGCGCACCACCTCGACCGCCACCGTCACACCCCCGTCCTCCGGGATGCGCCGCACCACGGTCTCCACCCCGTCCCCGTACGTCTCCACCAGCGCGTCCCGCAGCACCGTCGCCACGTCCCGGCCCAGCCACCCCCGCGCCTCCGCCAGCGCCTCGGCCCGCCCCGGCGCCTTCCGCTCCAGCAGCGCCCGCACCACCGGCACCGAACCGCGCCGAGCCGCCGCCACCAGGGGCGCCGCCCCGTCCGGCCCGGCCGCGCCCGCGTCGGCCCCGTACTCCAGCAGCGCCCGCACCGTGTCCGCGTACCCCTGCCGTACCGCCCACGCCAGCGCGGTGAACCCCAGCCCCTCCGGCCGGTCCGGCCACGCGCCGGCCGCCAGCAGCGCCCGCACCGCCTCCGTGTGGCCGTTGCACGCGGCGCCGCACAGCGGCAGGTCGCCGCCGCCCTCGCCGCTGCCCCGCTCCGGGTCGGCTCCGGCGGCCAGCAGCAGCCGCACGACCCCGGCGTGCCCCGCCACCGCCGCGGTGTACAGCGCGGTACCGCCGTCCTCGTCGGTCGACTCCGCGGGCGCGCCGGACCGGAGCAGCCGCACCACGGCGTCCTCGTCACCTCCGCGGACGGCCTCGAACAGATCCTCGTGAACAGGGGCGGGCACCATCGTCATACCCCGACCCTCGCCCGGCCGCCGCCCACCCGCAAGCACGGGCACGCCCGAACAGACCCCTCGCCGGGCCCTTGCCCGGTCACCCCTCACCCGGTCACGTGTCGCACTCCAGCACCGTCCGGCACAGCCCGCACCGCGCCCGCACCCGGCCCCGCACCGGGACTCGCACCCGCTGCCGGCACGTCGGGCACGGGAACGACACCCGCAGTCCGCCTTCCGCGCGACCCGTACCGCCGGGGCCGCCACCGGGCCCGCCCGGTCCGGTGGCCCCCTCGAAGGCGTACCCCGACGCCTGCGGCGTCCCCGCCGACGCGTCGCCCTGCGCGTAGCGCCGCCGGTCCCTGGCGTACCGCCGCCGCCCCGCCCACCCCGCCGCCGCCAGGGGCGGCCGCGCCTCGTCGCGCAGGGCCTCCGCCCGGCCGCGCTCGTACGCCCGGTACGCCTGCGGGCTGGTGAACCACGGCGACGGGTCCTCGCCGAACACCCGGGCCCGCTTGGCCAGCACGTACCCGAACTCCTCCGGGGTGAGGTAGCCCAGCTTCTGGCTGGAGAGCGCGTCCTCCCGGTAGGCGTCCAGCAGCAGCCAGCCCGCGCCCAGATAGGCGGTGGCGGTGTCGGTGAGGATCTCGTTGTCCCGCGTCCCGGGGAAGGCGAGGTCCAGACGGTGCAGCAGCACGTGGGTGATCTCGTGGGCGAGGGCCGCGCCGATGTCCCGCCGGTGCGTGCGGAAGCGGTCGTTCAGCTCGATGAAGTACTCCGGCCCCGCGGTGAGCTCCACGCTGGCCGCGTGCTCCATGGGCCGGAAGCCGACGATGATCCGCGCCTCGGGCAGCCGCAGTTGGCGTACGAGGGCGCCTGCCACCCGGTGGGCCCCCAGATGCAGGTCGTCCGTGTCGGCGAAGGCCACGTCGGCGGGGGAGACGGCGGACGCGTACGCGTAGAGGCCCTCGGGTGAGAGCCGCCGGTACAGGGCCGTGATCGCCGCCCGTACCGTCTCCAGGTGCGGGAAACCGTGGACGACGTCGCCGCCCGCCGCTCCCGCGCCGCCGTTCGCCATGTCCCGCACCCCCAAGCACGACGCCCCCTCCACGGTAAGGCCCCGCGGCCCCTCCGGCAGGGTCCGGGGGAGGGGGCCCGCGCGTCCGCGTCGCGGCCGTCGGAAGCCGTACCCGGAAGCCGTGCCCGGAAGCCGTGCCCGGCAGCCGTGTCGGGGGCTGCCCCGCCGGTCGCGCACGGGCCGTGCCGGGGCCGCGCCGGGGCCGCACCGGGTCTCCTCGCATGGCCGCGCATGGCCGCGCATGGCCGAAAGAGCGGCCTTGTGGCCCCACGGCCGACCTCCGGATAATCCCGTCCATGCTTTGACGGGCCCATGTCATGCGCCATGCGGTCCCGCGCTGCATGAGGTGTCAACCCCCCACGGAAGGCATGCAGTTGAAGAACACACTGGTGCGCGCCCTCAAGAGATTCGCCGCCGTCGGCGCGGTCGTCCTCGCCGCCGTCAGCCTCCAGCCCACCTCCGCGTCCGCCGCGCCCGCCCCCGTCGTCGGCGGCACGCGCGCGGCCCAGGGCGAGTTCCCCTGGATGGTCCGGCTCTCCATGGGCTGCGGTGGTTCCCTGCTCACCCCGCAGATCGTCCTGACCGCCGCCCACTGCGTCAGCGGCTCCGGCAACAACACCAGCATCACCGCCACCGCCGGCGTCGTGGACCTGCAGAGCGGCTCCGCCATCAAGGTCCGCTCCACCAAGGTCCTCCAGGCGCCCGGTTACAACGGCTCCGGCAAGGACTGGGCGCTGATCAAGCTCGCCCAGCCGATCAACCTGCCCACCCTCAACATCGCCACCACCACCGCCTACAACAGCGGCACCTTCACCGTCGCCGGCTGGGGTGCCAACCGCGAGGGCGGCAGCCAGCAGCGGTACCTGCTCAAGGCCCAGGTCCCGTTCGTGTCCGACGCGACCTGCCAGCAGTCGTACCGCGAGCTCATCCCCTCCGAGGAGATGTGCGCCGGCTACACCAGCGGCGGCACCGACACCTGCCAGGGCGACTCCGGCGGTCCCATGTTCCGCCGCGACGCGGCCGGCGCCTGGATCCAGGTCGGCATCGTGAGCTGGGGCTACGGCTGCGCCCGGCCGAACTACCCGGGCGTCTACACCGAGGTGTCCACCTTCGCCTCCGCCATCAAGTCGGCGGCCGCGACACTGTGACCCCCGGCGTGTACGCGGCGCGGCGGCGCTGAGCCGTACGCGCCCCACCCGAGGCGGGCCCGCCACCACGGCGGGCCCGCCTTCCCGGTGCCCGGCCCTCCCTCGCCCCTCTCGCGGGCCCCGCCGGTGCTCCGGCGCCCGTCAGCGCCACATCGGTACCGGCCCGTGCCGCCCGTCCACGGGGCCCGATCTCCCGCACATCGCGGGCCCCGACCCCCACACCCCGGGAAACGCACACCGCCAGCCCGCAGGGCACCCCACCCGCGGGACGCCCCCCGCAGGGCACCCCGCCCCCGCGCAGGCACCCCCGCCGACCCGCGGGACGCACCACCGCCACCCCGCAGGCGCCCCCGCCGGCCCACGGTCCACCCCCGCCTTCCCACCAGAGCACCCCCGCCGGCCCGCGGGACGCACCCCCGCCTCCCCGCAGTGCACCCCGCCCCCCCCGCAGGCGCCCCAGCCGGCCCGCGGGATGGTCCGGCCCCCCGTAAGGGGTGGCCTCCCCCGCCGGCCACCCCCGCCGGCCATCCCCCGGCCCCCGCACGCGGCGGCCCCGGCCGCGGGACGGGCACCGGCGCCCGAGCCGCCGTCCGCCGTATCGACCCGGCGTACATCCGCCACGTCGGCCCCGTCCCCATACCGTCCGCGGCCCGCACTGCACAAGCCCCCCACCGGCCACATCCCGAGGCACCGCGGCACGCCGTCTCCGCCGGCCGACCGCGCCCCCCGAGCCCCCCGACCGCACCCCCCAAGGTCCCCCAAGCCCCCAGACCACCCCCCGACCGCCCCCAGCCTCCCCCCCCCGCCCGCAGCACCACCCCCGCCGGTCGTGACCGTCGTCAGCCTCCGCCCTGCCCGCGCCACCGCCCCCGCCCACCGGGCGGCACCACCACCCCCGCCGATCGGGCCCCGTCCCGGAAAGCCATCGCACCCCCCTGTCGCCCTCCCCGACCCGGACAAGCCACCGCGCCCTCCGTCGCCCTCCCCGGCCCTGACCGCATCCCGAACACCGCCGCCCCCGCCGCCGCCTCCCGTCTAAGCTCGCGGGCATGAGCCCGAGCGACACGCACGACACGCACGAGACGCACGGCGTCGACGACGCCGTCCTCGCCGAACTGACCCGTCTGCGCGAGAGCATCGACAACATCGACGCCGCGGTCGTCCACATGCTGGCCGAACGGTTCAAGTGCACCCAGCAGGTCGGGCTGCTCAAGGCCCGGCACCACCTGCCCCCGGCCGACCCCGCCCGCGAGGCCCGGCAGATCGCCCGCCTCCGCCAGCTCGCCGAGACCGCCCGCCTCGACCCGGCGTTCGCGGAGAAGCTGCTCAACTTCATCATCGCGGAAGTCATCCGCCACCACGAGCGCATGGCCGTGGACAGCGACACCGCCCAGCACAGCGCCCCCCACACCACCACCACGCTCACCGACCGGCCCGGCCCCGCGGCGACCACCGGCACCGGCGACCCCGGCCGCACCGGCGGCACCACCCCCACCGGCGGCACAGGCGGCGCCGCCCCGGGCGCGCCCCGCGGCTGACGCGCCCCCCGGCCGACGCTTACAGCGGAACCGGCTCCCCCGCACGCCCGCCATCGGGCAGCATGACCCCCATGCCCGTACTGACGCGCGAAGAGGCGCAGACCCGAGCCCGGATCCTGGACGTCCACCGCTACGCCATCGACCTCGACCTCACCACCGGCGACGACACCTTCGACTCGACCACCGTCATCGAGTTCACCGCCCTCGCCGCCGGTGACACCTTCGTCGAACTGAAGCCCGCCGTCCTGCGCGGCGCCACCCTGGACGGGCAGCCCCTCGACCCGGCCACCCTGGACGACAACCGGCTCCCGCTCACCGGCCTCAGCGAGGGCCGCCACGAACTGCGCGTCGACACCGCCATGCGGTACTCCCGCACCGGCGAGGGCATGCACCGCTTCACCGACCCCACCGACGGCGAGACGTACACCTACACCCAGCTCTTCCTCGACGACGTCCAGCGGGTCATCGCCGCCTTCGACCAGCCCGACCTGAAGGCCGTCTTCGACCTCACCGTCACCGCCCCCGACCACTGGACCGTCCTCGCCAACGGCGTCACCGAGCGCCGGGAGGACGGCCGCTGGAAGGCCGCCACCACCCCCCGCATCTCCACGTACCTCGTCGCCGTCGCCGCCGGCCCCTGGCACTCCGTGCGCACCGAGCACGCCGGACTGCCGTTCGGCATCCACTGCCGGCGCTCCCTCGCCCCGCACCTCGACGCCGACGCCGCGGAGATCCTCGACGTCACGCGCCGCTGCTTCGACCGGTACCACGAGAAGTTCACCGAGCCCTACCCGTTCGACTCCTACGACCAGGCGTTCGTCCCCGAGTTCAACGCCGGTGCCATGGAGAATCCGGGCCTCGTCACCTTCCGCGACGAGTTCGTCTTCCGCTCCGCCGTCACCGTCGCCGAGCGCCAGACCCGCGCCATGGTCATCGCCCACGAGATGGCCCACATGTGGTTCGGCGACCTCGTCACCCTCAAGTGGTGGGACGACATCTGGCTGAACGAGTCCTTCGCCGAGTACATGGGCTACCAGACCATCAACGAGGCGACCGCCCGCTACCCCGACACCTGGATCGGATACGGCATCGCCCGCAAGTCCTGGGGGTACGACGCCGACCAGCGGCCCTCCACCCACGCCGTCGCCCCCGACCCCGAGGCCGTCCCCGACACCGCCTCGGCCCTCCTCAACTTCGACGGCATCTCCTACGCCAAGGGCGCCTCGGCCCTCCGCCAGCTCGTCGCGTGGATGGGCGAGAAGGAGTTCCTCGCGGGCATCAACAACCACTTCGCCCGCCACCGCTTCGGCAACGCCACCCTCGCCGACTTCATCGACAACCTCGCCACCGCCACCGACCGCGACGTCCACGCGTGGGCGGACGCCTGGCTCCGCACCACCGGCATCGACACCCTCACCGCCGACGTCACGGGCGAGCCCGGCCGCTGGACCCTCGCTCTCCACCGCGACGGCAGCCGCCCCCACCGCGCCACCGTCGGCGTCTACGACCGCGACCTCGCCGACGGCCGCGCCCTCGTCCTGCGCGAACGCCACGAGACCGACGTCCCGCAGGAGGCGCCCGAGACCCGCCCCGGCACCCGCCCCGCCCTGGTCGTCCCCAACGAGCACGACCTCACCTACGCCAAGATCCGCCTCGACGACGTCTCCCTGCAGACCACTCTGCGCGCCCTCTCCGGTGTCCCGGACCCGCTCACCCGCGCCGTCCTGTGGAACACCCTGCGCGACATGGTCCGCGACGGCGACCTCGCCCCCGCCGACTACCTCGCCGCCGCCCACGCGCACCTCCCCGAGGAGACCGACGTCTCCCTCGTCGACGGCGTCATCGGCTTCGCCCTCCACCAGATCGCCGACCGCTACGTCCCCGACGGGGAGCGCGCCGCCGCCAGGGCCACCCTCACCGACCTCACCCGCGACCTCATCCGCCGCACCGAGGACGGCCAGAGCCCCGGCCTCCGCCTCACCGCCGTGCGCCACTTCATCGACTGCACCGACCGCACCGGCACCCTCCAGGGCTGGCTCGCCGACGGAGCCGTCCCCGGCGGCCCCGACCTCGACCCCGAGCTGCGCTGGCGCGTCCTCAGGCGCCTGGCCGTCCTCGGCGCCACCGACGAGGCGTCCATCGCCGCCGAACTCGACCGCGACCCCAGCGCCACCGGCCAGGAGGGCGCCGCCCGCTGCCGCGCCGCGCTCCCCACACCCGAGGCCAAGGCCACCGCCTGGGAGCGCATGTTCCACGACGACACCCTCTCCAACTACCTGTTCAACGCCACCGCCGAGGGCTTCTGGCAGCCCGGCCAGGCAGACCTCCTCACCCCGTACGTCGCGCGCTACTACCCCGAGGCCACCGCGCTCGCCGCCCGCCGAGGGCCCGCCATCGCCACCGCCGCCGGCCGCCAGGCGTTCCCCGTCTACGCGGTCACCGGCGACAACCTCCGCCGCGGCGACGAGCACCTCGCCACCGCGGACCTCACCCCCGCCCTGCGCCGCCAGCTCGTCGACCGCCTCGACGACCTCCGCCGCGCCCTGCGTGTGCGCGAGAGCTGAACCGCCGAGCCCCGACGAGGCGCCCCCGGCGGCCCCGGCCACCGGGGGCGCTCCCGTCGGCCCGCTCCACGGCCATGGCCAGGCCCCCCTGCGCGGAAACGGCCCCCTGCGCGGAAACGGCCCCCTGCGCGGAAACGGCCCCGGCCTCGGGCGCGGCCACCCGCACAGCGTGGGCGAGCCGGGCCGGCCCCGGCAGGTTTCACGGCGCCGGCCCGGTGTCAAAGACACCACATGACCCTCCCCGACACCTCCCGCCCCCGCCTCACCGTCCGCGGCGAAGCCCATGTCGAGACCGCCCCCGACCTCGCCCGGATCGGCATCACCCTCACCGCCCGGGGCACCGACCGCCGCGCCACCCTGGCCGACCTCGCCCGGCGCAACGACGCCGCCGTCGCCCTCGTCCGCGAGTACGGCCCCGCCCTCGACGCCCTGGAGACGGGCCCGCTCACCCTCGCCCCGGAGCTGACCCGCCGAGGTCGCGGCGAACACGTCCGCACCCACCACGGCACCGTCCACCTCACGGCCACGCTCACCGACTTCACCGCCCTCGGCGAGCTCACCACCCGCCTCGCCGACCTCGACCTCACCCGTGTCGACGGCCCCTGGTGGAGCCTCCGCCCCACCAGCCCCGCCCACAGCGAGGCCCGCCACCAGGCGGTCCAGGACGCCGTCCAGCGCGCCCGCGACTACGCCCACGCCCTCGGGACCCGCCTCGACGCCCTCCTGGAGCTGGACACCACCACCCCCGACCACACCCCCTTCGGCGCCCCCGCGTCCCGCATGGCCTTCGCCACCGAGAGCGCGGAAGGGGCCCCGCCTCCTCTCGACCTCCAGCCGCAGCGCCAGACCGCCAGCGCCTACGTCACCGCTCGCTTCGGTCTCCACCCGCCCTCCCTCTGAGGCCGCCTCCGGCCCCTGCCGACCGCTCATCAGAGCACCCCTCCGCACACTTCAACACCTGTCAACAACGAACAGGCGAAAGGCAGTTGAACCACCCGCCACACCCCGGCCCCTACCCATCGGTAAGCCCTACGCTCGATCCATGCGCCGAGCCAGAATCGTCTGCACCCTGGGACCCGCCACCACCACGTACGACCAGATCAAGGCCCTCGCCGAAGCCGGCATGGACGTGGCCCGCCTCAACCTGAGCCACGGCACCCACGCCGAACACGAGGAGCGCTACACCCACGTCCGCAAGGCCGCCGACGAGGCCGGCCGCACCATCGGCGTCCTCGCGGACCTTCAAGGCCCGAAGATCCGCCTCGGCCGCTTCCGTGAGGGCCCCGTACTCCTTGAACGCGGCGACGACTTCACCATCACCACCGAGCCCGTCGAGGGCGACCGCCACCGGTGCGGCACCACCCACCCGAACCTCCCCGGCGACCTCGCCCCCGGCGACCGCGTCCTCGTCGACGACGGCCGTGTCGCCCTCCTCGTCACCGCGGTCGACGGGCCCCGCGTCCACACCCGCGTCGTCGAGGGCGGTCTCGTCTCCGACCACAAGGGGCTCAACCTCCCCGGCGCCGCCGTCTCCGTCCCCGCCCTCTCCGCCAAGGACGTCCACGACCTCCGCTGGGCTCTTCGCACCGGCGCCGACCTCGTCGCCCTCTCCTTCGTCCGCAGCGGCCGGGACGTCGAGGAAGTCCACCGGATCATGGACGAGGAAGGCCGCCGCGTCCCCGTCATCGCCAAGATCGAGAAGCCTCAGGCCGTCGAGAACCTCGACGCCATCGTCGCCGCCTTCGACGGCCTCATGATCGCCCGCGGCGACCTCGGCGTCGAGATGCCCCTCGAGCACGTCCCCGTCGTCCAGAAGCGCGCCATCAAGCTGGCCCGGCGCAACGCCAAGCCCGTCATCGTCGCCACCCAGATGCTCGACTCCATGGTCGACAGCAGTCGCCCCACCCGTGCCGAGGCCAGCGACGTCGCCAACGCCGTCATCGACGGAACCGACGCCGTCATGCTCTCCGGCGAGACCAGCGTCGGCCGGTACCCCGTCGAGACCGTGCGCACCATGAGCCGCATCCTCGCCGCGGCGGAGGAGGACGTCCTCGCCGACGGCCTGCGGCCCCTCACCGAGCGGGGCAAGCCCCGCACCCAGGGCGGCGCCGTCGCCCGCGCCGCCGCGGAGCTCGGCGACTTCCTCGGCGCCTCCTATCTCGTCGCCTTCACCCAGTCCGGCGACACCGTCCGCCGCCTCAGCCGCTACCGCTCACCCATTCCCCTCCTCGCGTTCACCCCCGACCCCGCCACCTGCGCCCAGCTCAACCTCACCTGGGGTGTGGAGGCCTTCCTCGGCCCGCACGTCGACTCCACGGACGCGATGGTCGCGCAGGTCGACGAGCACCTGCTGCGGAGCGGCCGCTGCCGCCCCGGAGACGTCGTCATCATCACCGCCGGCTCACCTCCCGGCGTGCCCGGCACCACCAACATGCTCCGCGCCCACCGCATCGGTGAGGCGGTCCGCTGAACCACCCGCGGGCGACCGCTCCGGCCCAGGCGTCCCTCGACGCGACGGACGCCTTTCCGGTGTCGCCACCCTGGTGCCGCGATCTCTGGCACCCCGATCTCCGATACCGGATCTCCGATGCGGGATCTCCGATACCGGATCCTTGATGCCCCGATCTCCGGTATCGATCCCTGTTGAACACTCTGCGTGATCGAAGTCACTTTGGGTAGCAAAAGAGCGGAGATTCACGAGAACGTGAGGCTCCGCTCGCTGTGAGTGCCGGGTGCGGGACTTGAACCCGCACGCCCTTTCGGGCAATCGCTTTTGAGGCGATCATGTCTGCCGATTCCATCAACCCGGCTCGCGTACGCGCAAGGAGTGTATCGGTTCACCGGAGGTCGCCGCAGCTAGGTAGGCTCATGGGGAGCTGTACCTGGACCCAACGAGGAGCCTCCGTGACCGCCCCCGAGTCGCCCCAGCCCGTCGCCGACGACGACCAGTCGCACGTCCCGCCGCTGACGACCCGCGTCGTCATCGCCGAGGACGAGGCCCTCATCCGCCTCGACCTCAAGGAGATGCTCGAGGAGGAGGGGTACACCGTCGTCGGCGAGGCGGGCGACGGCGCCACGGCCGTCGAGCTGGCCCGTGAGCACCGGCCCGACCTGGTCATCCTGGACGTGAAGATGCCCGTCCTCGACGGCATCTCCGCCGCCGAGCGGATCGCCGGCGAGTCGATCGCGCCGGTGCTGATGCTGACCGCGTTCTCGCAGCGGGAGCTGGTGGAGAGGGCGCGGGACGCGGGCGCGATGGCGTATCTGGTGAAGCCGTTCAGCAAGAGCGACGTCGTGCCGGCCATCGAGATGGCCGTGTCGCGGTTCGCCGAGCTGCGGGCGCTGGAGAAGGAGGTCGCGGACCTCGCGCAGCGGCTGGAGACGCGGAAGCTGGTGGACCGGGCCAAGAGCATCCTGCAGACGCAGTACGGCCTGAGTGAGCCGGCGGCGTTCCGGTGGATCCAGAAGACCTCGATGGACCGGCGCATGTCCATGCAGCAGGTGGCCGAGGCGGTCATCGAGGACGCCGAGGAGAAGAAGGCCGCGAAGGGCCAGTGACCCCCGGCCTGTGAGGTCCCCGGGGCGGGGGCGGGGGCGCGGGCGGCGGGCCGAGCTCCGTGCGCCCGCCGCGTACCCTCCCCGCGGCCGGCTCGCGCGCCGGCGCGCCCCCGCACCCGCAGCGCCTCACGCCGCCTGCGCCACCGGGTGGGCCGCGCCCGTCGTGGTCGGCGCGCCGGCCGACGCGTGCCCGGCGCGTCCGAATGCGCCCTGCCTCGCGCCCTCCGCCACTCCGGCTCCCCGCCGCCCCGCGCCGGTGTGCGTCGTGTTCGCCATGTGAGCCGTGGGTCAGCCCCCGACTCGGTGCCCGCCCCCCTGTGTGGGGGCGGTGTGCCGGGGCGGGGGCTTTTCCATGGAGTCGCGACGCAGCTCAGGGGTGGTTTTCAGCCGTGTCATGACCACTTGTGAAGATCATGTGCGTGTCGCCGGGTTGTCCGCTGGCCGGTAAGGAGTGTTCTGTTTCCGGCACATGACCCAGGTCACAGGGCGATCACACATCTGTCGGCCACCTATCCGGTGGCCGGAACAGACGATTACATTCCCCGCACACCGCACGGACAAGCGGTGTCATGTGGGGAAGTTGTTCGAACTTCCTGCTCACACAAGATCGTTCGGGCGGCTCCAGGGAGTGCTTTGTGCTGAACAAATCCATCGTCAGGCTTGCGGTCCCGCTCGTGGTCGGTGCTCTCGCGCTGACGGGCTGCAGCAGCTCGGGCAGCGGCGATGACACGGTGAAGATCGCTTTCCAGGGGCCGCTGTCGGGTGACAACGTGGCCCTCGGCGAGAACGAGCAGAACGGCGTGAAGCTGGCCATCGACCAGGCGAACGCCAAGGGCGACCTGGGCTTCAAGCTGGAGTACGTGGCGTCGGACGACCAGGGCCTGCCCGACAAGGCCACGGCCGCGGCGCAGAAGGTGATCGACGACGAGAGCGTCGTCGCGGTGGTCGGCCCCGCGTTCTCCGGTGCGACGAACACGGCGTCCCCGCTCTACGCGGAGGCGGGCCTGGTCACGGTCTCGCCCTCGGCGACCAACCCGACGCTGACGGACCCGAAGAACAACTTCACCAGCCTGCTGCGCGGTGTGCCCAACGACAGCATGCAGGGCGCGGGCATGGCGACCTACTACGCCAAGAAGCTGAAGGCGAAGAAGGTCTACCTCATCGACGACAAGACCGACTACGGCGCGGGCCTGGCCGGTGTGGCGGAGAAGGGCCTGAAGGACGCGGGCATAGCGGTGGTCCGCAAGTCGGTCCCGCAGAAGACGCCGGACTACAGCGCCACGGCGAAGGACGTCGTCAACTCCAAGGCCGACGCGCTGATCTACGCCGGCTACTACCAGGACGCCGCCCCGTTCGCGAAGAAGCTGAAGGAAGCCGGCTACAAGGGCGCGGCGATCTCCGGTGACGGCACCAACGACATGAAGTTCATCGAGCTGGCGGGTGCCGCCTCGGAGAACTGGTTCCTCACCTGCCCGTGCACCGACGCCAACGTCGAGGCCGGTACGAAGAAGTTCGCCGCCGAGTACCAGAAGGCGTTCAACCGGGCGCCGGGTACGTACTCGGCCGAGTCGTACGACATCACCAACATGATCATCGAGCAGATCCGGGCCGCCAAGGGCAAGGTGGAGCGCGAGTCGCTGCGCGACGCCCTCGCGAAGGCCACCTACAAGGGTCTGACGAAGACGTTCTCCTTCGACGAGAACGGTGAGTTCAAGGGTACGGACGTGTACCTGTACCAGGTGAAGGGCGGCAAGATCGCCTACCAGGGCAACATCAACCAGCTGGCCGGCTGAGTCCGGAGAACGGCTGAAAGCCGGGTGATCGGGGGTCGGGAGACGCTGGTCTCCCGACCCCCGTCCGGTACCGGGGCCCCCTTCTCCGCCGGGCTTCCCCGCTTCTTCGATCCACTTGTTCCGCCGCGGTCCGCTGCCGCGCCATGAGCGCCCGGTTCCGCCCGGTTCCCACAAGGAAGTCTCTTCCATGTCCCTTCAGGAATTCTGGGACTATCTCGTCCTAGGCGTGATGCTCGGCTCGTTGTACGCCGTCATCGCCATCGGTTACACGCTTGTCTACGGCGTCCTCCAGCTCATCAACTTCGCGCACAGCGAGGTGTTCATGCTGGGCGCGTACGGCAGCCTCATCGTTCTGCAGTTGCTCGATCCGGGCGAGAACCCGACCGCTCTGGCGTCGATCGGTTTCGTGGCGATGGCCATGGCCGGTTCCGCGCTCTTCGGCGGGGTGACGGCGTACGGCCTGGAGAAGGTGGCCTACCGGCCGCTGCGCCGCCGGGGCGCCCCGCGCCTGATCTTCCTGATCACGGCGATCGGCGCGTCGTTCTTCCTCTACAACCTCGCGGGCAAGCTGTTCGGGCGCGACCCGATGACGCTGCCGGAGATGTACGACAACAACGAGGTCTTCAGCCTCTTCGGCGCGGGCGTGAACATCACGCAGATGCTGCAGTTCCTGACCGCCGTGGTGATGATGATCGGTCTGGACCTGCTCGTGAACCGCACGAAGCTCGGCAAGGGCATCCGGGCGGTGGCGCAGGACGCCGAGGTGGCGTCGCTCATGGGCGTGGACATCGACCGGGTGATCTCCCGGACGTTCGTGATCGGCGGTGTGCTCGGCGGTGTGGCCGGCTTCCTCTTCGCCAACCTCAACCAGGTGTCGTACACGATGGGCTTCATCCCCGGCATCACGGCCTTCGCCGCGGCCGTGGTGGGCGGTATCGGCAACATCCGCGGCGCGATGGCCGGCGGTGTGCTGATCGGTGTCGTGGAGACGATGACGGTGCCGATCTTCGGCGACGAGTGGCGGAGCGTCTCCGCGATGGTGGTTCTGATCCTGGTGCTGATGTTCCGTCCGATGGGCATCCTCGGCAAGCAAGTGGGGAGGGCGGCATGAGCGCGGTGCGGTCTTCTACGAAGGACGTGGCGTCCGCGGCGAGCAGGCTGCGCCGAACGGCCTGGTACCAGCAGCCCCGGTACACGAGGCTGTGGGCGATGCTGGCGCTCGGTGTGCTGCTGGCGCTGGTGACCGGTGAGCAGGGCACGACCCGGGACGTCTTCTACTCGATCGAGGGGTCGCTGCTCGGCCCCAACCTGTGGGTGTGCCTGGCGCTGACCGTGGGCGTGTGGGCGCTGCGCGAGTTCGCGGCGACGCCGATCAAGGGCGTCGCGGGGCAGGTCAAGGCGGCCGTGGGGCGGCCCGGCGGCGCGCTGCGCGACCGGGTGCAGGGTGACGCGCGACTGCGCTGGGGCCTGATCGGCCTGGCGCTGGTGCTCGCCCTCGTGGTGCCGTCGACGCTGCCGCGGATGTGGCAGACGGTGCTGGTGGACCAGATCGCGATCTTCGCGCTGCTGGCGATCGGCCTGAACGTCGTGATCGGCTGGGCGGGTCTGCTGGACCTGGGCTTCTTCGCCTTCTTCGCGGTCGGCGCGTACTCGACGGCGTTCTGGACGGGACGCCTGCCGATCGAGCCGCCGGTGGTGCTGAATCCTTTCTGGGTGATCCCGATCGCGGTCGTGACCTGCCTCGTGGCGGGTCTGCTGCTGGGCGCGCCGACGCTGCGGCTGCGCGGTGACTACCTGGCGATCGTGACGCTGGGCTTCCACGAGATCATCTACCTGGTCGCGAAGAACGCGGACGGCGTGACGGGCGGCCCGCAGGGCGCCCGGCTGATACCGGACTTCTCGTTCGACTTCGCCGGCATCCAGTACAAGTGGTCCATCGACCCGCTGCCGTACTGGTACCTGCTGGTGTTCTTCATCGTGCTGGTGATCGTGCTGTTCTCCCGGCTGGAGCACTCGCGTGTGGGCCGGGCCTGGACGGCGATCCGCGAGGACGAGATCGCCGCGGCGGCGAACGGCGTGGACACGGTGCGGTTCAAGCTGATGGCATTCGCGATCGGCGCGTCCACGTCGGGCGTGGCCGGGGTGATCTTCACCAGCAAGTACGGCTACATCAACCCCGAGGTCTTCCCGCTGCTCCAGTCGATCCTGATCCTGGCGTACGTGATCTTCGGCGGCATGGGCTCGATCCCGGGTGTGCTGCTGGGCGCCGCGGCGCTGGTGTGGCTGCCGGAGGCACTGAAGGACTACGTGGACCCCTCGGACCGGTACCTGTACCTGGGCGCGCTGCTTGTGATCATGATGATTTACCGGCCTCAGGGCATCTGGCCCTCACGTCGTCGTCAGCGTGAGCTGAAGATGGCGGAGGAGGGCCTCGGTGACGCGGACGCGATGTCCGAGCCGGCGGGAGGCAAGGCCTGATGAGCACTGAAGTGACGAGTGCGCCCACGGAGGACCTGGTTCTCCGGGTGACGGATGTGACGCTGCGTTTCGGCGGGTTGACGGTGCTCGACAAGGTCGACATGTCGATGCGCCGGGGCGAGGTTCTGGCGGTGATCGGCCCGAACGGTGCCGGGAAGACGTCCTTCTTCAACTCGCTGACGGGCGCGTACACGCCGCAGGAGGGACGGATCTCGTTCCTGCCGAAGGGCGGTGGCGAGAAGTCGCTGCTGGGCAGCAAGCCGCACCTGGTGAACCGGGTGGGCGTGGCGCGTACGTTCCAGAACATCCGCCTGTTCAGGGCGCTGACCGCGCTGGAGAACGTGAAGATCGCCGCCGAGACCCGGCTCAAGGCCGGCCCGGTGTCGATCATGCTCGGTCTGCCGAGCGCGCGGCGCGCGGAGCGGGAGAGCGACGAGCGGGCGCACCGGCTGCTGCGGTTCGTGGGCCTGGAGGACAAGCTCAACGAGATCGCGGGCAGCCTCAGCTACGGCGACCAGCGGAGCCTGGAGATCGCCCGTGCGCTGGCGACGGATCCGCAGGTGCTGCTGCTGGACGAGCCGGCCGCGGGCACCAACCCGACGGAGAAGGTGGAGCTGGAGCAGCTGATCCGGCGCATCAACTCCGAACTGGGCGTGAGTGTGCTGCTGATCGAGCACGACATGCGGCTGGTGATGTCGGTGGCGGACCGCGTGATGGTGCTGAACTTCGGCAAGAAGATCGCCGAGGGGACACCCGGTGAGGTCCAGCAGCACCCGGCGGTGATCGAGGCGTACCTGGGCTCGTCGGCGGAGGACGCGGAGGCCGTCCGGCACGCGGTCGAGGATGCCGGGGACGGTACGGAAGCCGCACCAGCCGCGGAGGCGGCACGGCCGGCGGCGACGGTGGCGGACACCGGGAGCGCCGGGAACGCCGAGGAGGCCGGGGAGGCCGAGGAGGCCCGGGAGCCGTCGGCGCCGGAGGCCGGGACCGCCGAGCAGGCCGCCGACGCGGAGCCCGAGGGCGCCGCCGAGCCGTCCGGTGCGGCGGACACCGGAGCGGACACCGGAGCGGACGCGGAGCCGGTCGCCGAGGAGCCGTCCCGTGCGGACGACACCGGCACGGGCGAGGCCGCCGAAGCCGGTGAGCCGTCCCGTACGGACGGAGGAGCCGACGCGGCCGGCACCACCGAAGCCGCCGACGCGCCCGAAGCCGCCGACGCGGCCGGGACCGCCGACGCGGCGGAGGCCGAGGAACCGGGCGGCGCGGGCCGTGCGGCGCGGACTGACGAGGAGAGCGGCAAGTGAGCACGACGGCACAGCTGCGGGAGGAGTCCGGCGAGGCCGGCACCCCGGACGCCCCGCTGCTCGAACTGAGGGGCATGCGGGTGTTCTACGGTGCCATCGAGGCGCTGAAGGGCATCGACCTGACGGTCGGCAAGGGCGAGATCGTGGCCCTGCTCGGCAGCAACGGCGCCGGGAAGACGACGACGCTCCGCACCGTCTCCGGCATGCTCCAGCCCCGCCACGGCGAGGTACTGCTGCGCGGCGAGCGGATCGACGGCATCAAGTCGCACGAGCTGGTCCGCTTCGGCATCGGGCACGTGCCCGAGGGGCGGCGGGTCTTCGCGACGATGACGGTGCTGGAGAACCTGGAGATGGGGGCGTACAAGTTCTCCTCCGTGGACTCCGGCGACCTCGACCGGGCCTTCACGCTCTTCCCGCGGCTGGCCGAGCGGCGCTCCCAGCAGGCCGGCACCCTGTCGGGCGGCGAGCAGCAGATGCTCGCGATCGGCCGCGCGCTGATGGGCCGACCGGAGCTGCTGCTGCTCGACGAGCCGTCGATGGGCCTGGCGCCGCTGATCGTCCAGCAGATCTTCGAGATCATCAAGGAGATCAACGACCAGGGCACCACGGTGCTGCTGGTGGAGCAGAACGCCACGCAGGCGCTCGGTCTCGCCGACCGGGGCTACGTCCTGGAGACGGGCTCCGTGGCGATGTCCGGTCCGGCGGGCGACCTGCTCGCGGACAGCCGGATCAGGGCGGCGTACCTCGGCGAGGGCGCGGCCTGACCCGCCGGCACGCGTGACGAGGAGCGCCGGGCACCCGCGAGGGGCCCGGCGCTCCGGCGTCGTCAGGCCGTGCCGGGGAGGTTCTCCGCGTCCTTGGGGGCGGCCTCGCGGAGCATGCAGGTGAGGCGCGCGGTGCAGACCCGCCGGTCCTGCTCGTCGGTGATGACGATCTCGTACGTGGCGGTGGAGCGGCCGCGGTGGACCGGGGTGGCGACGCCGGTGACGAGACCCGAGCGGACGCCGCGGTGGTGGGTGCAGTTCAGGTCGACGCCGACGGCGATCTTCCCGGAGCCGCCGTGGAGCATGGCGCCCACGGAGCCGAGGGTCTCGGCGAGGACGGCGGAGGCGCCGCCGTGGAGGAGGCCGTAGGGCTGCGTGTTGCCCTCGACGGGGAGGGTGCCGACGACGCGCTCGGCGGCGGCCTCCACGATCTGCACGCCCATGCGGTTGCCGAGGTGGCCTGCGGAGAACAGGGCGGGCAGGTCGACGCCGAGCGCGGCGTACTCGTCGATGACCTCTTGCGGGAACTTCGTTGCGGTCTGCTCGCCCATGGGGCCGGATCTCCGTTCGTCGTCGTACGGCTGTCCTGCTGCTGCCGGTCGTGCCGCCGGCCCGCCGGTCGCTGCGCCGGCGCATCCGCGGGTGGGTTCCGCCGGTGCGGCGGCCCGGCAGCTGTCGGTGGTGCTTCCGGTGGCGCTTTCGGTGGCGCTTGCGGTGGTGCTGCTGAGCGAACGCTCAGTCGGCCGGTGATTGTTCCAGACGGATGACGACGGACTTGCTGGCGGGGGTGTTGCTGACGTCGGCGGTGGCGTCGAGGGGGACCAGGACGTTCGTCTCGGGGTAGTAGGCGGCGGCGCAGCCTCGGGCGGTCGGGTAGTGCACGACGCGGAATCCGGGCGCGCGGCGCTCCACCCCGTCGGTCCACTCGCCGACCAGGTCCGCGTACGAGCCGTCGGCGAGGCCCCGCTCGCGGGCGTCGTCGGGGTGGACGAGGACGACGCGGCGGCCGCCCCTGATGCCCCGGTAGCGGTCGTCGAGGCCGTAGACGGTGGTGTTGTACTGGTCGTGCGAGCGGAGCGTCTGCAGCAGCAGCCGGCCCTCGGGGACCGCCGGGTACTCGACGGGCGCGGCGGTGAAGTTGGCCTTGCCGGTCGCCGTGGGGAAGCGCCGCTCGTCGCGGGGCGCGTGGGGCAGGGCGAAGCCGCCCGGGTCGGCCGCGAGACGGGCGTTGAAGTCCTCGAAGCCGGGCACCACGCGCGCGATGCGGTCGCGGATCGCGGCGTAGTCCTTCTCGAACTCCTCCCACGGGGTGGCGGAGTCGGGCCCGAGGACGGCACGGGCCATGCGCGCGACGATGGCCGGCTCGGACAGCAGGTGGGGGCCGGCGGGCGGCAGGTTCCCGCGTGAGGCGTGGACCAGCCCCATCGAGTCCTCGACGGTGACGAACTGGCGCCCGGACGCCTGCACGTCGCGGTCGGTGCGGCCGAGGGTGGGCAGGATCAGCGCGCGCGTGCCGGTCACCGCGTGGGACCGGTTGAGCTTGGTCGAGACGTGCACGGTGAGCCGGGCGCGGCGCATCGCGGCCTCGGTGACGAGGGTGTCGGGGGAGGCGGCGACGAAGTTGCCGCCCATGGCGAAGAACACCTTCGCCCGCCCGTCGCGCAGCGCCTGGATGGAGCGGACCACGTCGTACCCGTGGTGGCGGGGCGAGGTGATGCCGAACTCCTCGTCCAGGGCGTCGAGGAACGCCTCGGACGGCCGCTCGAAGATGCCCATGGTGCGGTCGCCCTGCACGTTGGAGTGGCCGCGGACCGGGCAGACCCCGGCGCCGGGGCGGCCGATCGCGCCGCGCAGCAGGAGCAGGTTGACGATCTCGCGGATGGTGGGCACCGAGTGCTTGTGCTGGGTCAGGCCCATGGCCCAGCAGACGATGGTGCGGCGCGAGGCGAGGAGCATGCGCAGGGCGCTTTCGATCGCGTCGCGGGTCAGCCCGGTCGCCGCGAGCGTCTCGTCCCAGTCGGCGGCGCGGGCGGCCGCGGCGAACTCCTCGAAGCCGTGCGTGTGGGTGCGGACGAACTCCTCGTCGACGGCGCCCTCCGTGTCGAGGACCAGCTTGTTCAGGAGGCGGAACAGGGCCTGGTCGCCGCCGATGCGGATCTGGAGGAAGAGATCGGTGAGGGCGGAGCCCTTCACCAGCCCCCTGGCGGTCTGCGGGTTCCTGAACCGCTCCAGGCCGGCCTCCGGCAGCGGGTTCACCGAGATGATGCGGGCGCCCGCCGCCTTCGCCTTCTCCAGGGCGGTCAGCATCCGGGGGTGGTTGGTGCCCGGGTTCTGCCCGGCGACGATGATCAGGTCGGCCCGGTGCAGGTCGTCGAGGGAGACGCTGCCCTTGCCGACGCCGAGGGTCTCGGTGAGGGCGGAGCCGGACGACTCGTGGCACATGTTGGAGCAGTCCGGCAGGTTGTTCGTGCCGAACTCGCGCGCGAACAGCTGGAGCAGGAACGCCGCCTCGTTGCTGGTGCGGCCGGAGGTGTAGAACAGCGCCTCGTCGGGCGTGTCCAGCGCGGTCAGCTCCTCGGCGATGATGGCGAAGGCGCGCTCCCAGCTGACCGGCTCGTACCGGTCGCCGCCTTCCGGCAGGTACACGGGGTGCGTGATGCGGCCCTGCTGCCCCAGCCAGTAGCCGCTGCGCCCGGCGAGGTCCGGCAGCGGGTGCGCCGCGAAGAACTCCGGGGTGACCCGGCGCACCGTGGCCTCCTCGGCGACGGCCTTGGCGCCGTTCTCGCAGAACTCCGCGAGGTGCCGCTTGCCGCCCTCGGGCCAGGCGCAGCCGGGGCAGTCGAAGCCGTCCTTCTGGTTCACCCTGAGCAGCGTGCGGGCCGTGCGGCCCAGGCCCATCTGCGCCGTGGAGGCCCGCAGCCCGTGGACGACTCCCGGCAGGCCGGCGGCGGCGTGCTGGACGGCCGTGACCTGCGGGGCGTCCTGGACGGGGTCCTCGGCGGGCGGCTTGCTGACCATGGCGCACTCCCTCGTTTCGCCGTACGCGTGTGTACGCGGGTACGCATCCGATCCTGTCACGCCGCACCCACGGCGCGGCAGGCCCGTCCGCGGTTGTCAGTGGGGCGTGGCAGGATCGGGGGCGTGGCTGAGACAGCATCGAAGAAGACCGCGCAAGACCGTCCGCGCCTGCTCCTCATGGACGGGCACTCCCTGGCGTACCGGGCGTTCTTCGCCCTGCCCGCGGAGAACTTCACGACGTCCGGCGGGCAGACGACCAACGCCGTCTACGGCTTCGCGTCGATGCTGGCGAACACGCTGCGCGACGAGGCGCCCACCCACTTCGCGGTGGCGTTCGACGTGTCCCGCAAGACGTGGCGCACGCAGGACTTCCCGGAGTACAAGGCGAACCGCTCGTCGACGCCCGACGAGTTCAAGGGCCAGGTGCAGCTGATCGGCGAGCTGCTGGACACGATGAACGCCGTGCGCTTCGCCGTGGAGGGGTTCGAGGCGGACGACATCATCGCCACGCTCGCCACGCAGGCCGAGGCGGCCGGTTACGAGGTGCTGATCGTCACCGGCGACCGGGACTCCTTCCAGCTGGTCACCGACCACGTGACGGTGCTGTACCCGACGAAGGGCGTCTCGGAGCTGACCCGCTTCACCCCGGAAAAGGTGCAGGAGAAGTACGGGCTGTCCCCGAGCCAGTACCCGGACTTCGCCGCGCTGCGCGGCGACCCGTCGGACAACCTGCCGGGCATCCCCGGCGTGGGCGAGAAGACGGCCACCAAGTGGATCACCCAGTTCGGTTCGTTCGCGGAGCTGGTCGAGCGGGCCGACGAGGTGAAGGGCAAGGTCGGCCAGGCCCTGCGCGACCACCTGGAGGCGGTGAAGCTCAACCGCCACCTCACCGAGCTGGTGCGGGACGTGGAGCTGCCCAAGCAGGTGGCCGAGCTGGAGCGCGCCCCGTACGACCGGACGGCGCTGAAGGGCTTCCTGGAGGTCCTGGAGATCCGCAACCCGAGCCTGCGGGACCGGCTGCTCGCCGTGGACCCGGGCGCCGAGGAGGAGGCCGCCCCCGCCCCGGCCGCCGGGGTGGAGCTGGACGGTGCGGTGCTGGGCTCCGGCGAGCTGGCGCCCTGGCTGGAGCGGCACGGGGCCGGGCCGCTGGGCATGGCCACGGTCGACAGCTGGGCCCTGGGCGTCGGCAGCGTCTCCGAGGTCGCCCTCGCGACGGCGGACGGGGCGGCGGCCTGGTTCGACCCGTCGCAGCTGGACGAGGGCGACGAGCGGGCCTTCGCCGCGTGGGTCGCGGACCCGGCCCGCCCGAAGGTCCTGCACAACGCGAAGGCCGCCATGCGGGTCTTCCCGGAGCACGGCTGGAACGTCGCCGGGGTCACCATGGACACGGCGCTCGCCGCGTACCTGGTGAAGCCGGGCCGCCGCTCCTTCGCCCTGGACGCCCTCGCCGTGGAGTACCTGGGGCGGGAGCTCGCCCCGCCGTCCGCCGACGGCCAGCTCGCCTTCGGCGCGGACGAGACCGCGGAGGCCGACGCGCTGATGACCCAGGCCCGCGCGGTCCTCGACCTGGGTGAGGCGTTCACGGCCCGCCTGGAGGAGGTCGGGGCGACGCGGCTGCTGCACGAGGTGGAGCTGCCCACGTCCGAGCTGCTCGCCCGCATGGAGCGGTACGGCATCGCCGCGGACCGGCCGCACCTGGAGGCGATGGAGCAGCAGTTCGCCGGCGCGGTCCAGCAGGCCGTCAAGGAGGCGCACGCCTCGGTCGGCCACGAGTTCAACCTGGGCTCGCCCAAGCAGCTCCAGGAGGTCCTCTTCGGCGAGCTGAACCTGCCGAAGACCAAGAAGACGAAGACCGGCTACACGACGGACGCGGACGCGCTGGCCTGGCTCGCCGCGCAGACCGAGCACGAGCTGCCCGTGCTCATGCTGCGCCACCGGGAGCAGGCGAAGCTCCGCGTCACGGTGGAGGGCCTGATCAAGACGGTCGCGGGCGACGGCCGCATCCACACCACGTTCAACCAGACGGTCGCCGCGACCGGCCGCCTGTCGTCCACCGACCCGAACCTGCAGAACATCCCGGTCCGCACGGACGAGGGCCGCGCCATCCGCCGGGGCTTCGTCGTCGGCGAGGGCTTCGACGCGCTGATGACCGCGGACTACAGCCAGATCGAGCTGCGGGTCATGGCGCACCTGTCGGAGGACGCGGGCCTGATCGAGGCGTTCACCTCCGGCGAGGACCTGCACACCACGGTCGCCTCCCAGGTGTTCGGCGTCGACAAGTCCGCGGTCGACGCCGAGATGCGCCGCAAGATCAAGGCGATGTCGTACGGGCTCGCCTACGGGCTGTCCGCGTTCGGTCTGTCCCAGCAGCTGAACATCGAGGCCGCCGAGGCGCGGGCCCTGATGGACACGTACTTCGAGCGGTTCGGCGGCGTACGGGACTACCTGCGGCGCGTCGTCGACGAGGCCCGCGCCACCGGGTACACCGAGACGATGCTCGGCCGCCGCCGGTACCTGCCGGACCTCAACAGCGACAACCGGCAGCGCCGCGAGATGGCCGAGCGGATGGCGCTCAACGCGCCGATCCAGGGCACGGCCGCCGACATCGTGAAGGTCGCCATGCTCAACGTCGACCGGGCGCTGACCGAGGCCCGGCTGGACTCCCGGATGCTGCTCCAGGTGCACGACGAGATCGTGCTGGAGCTCGCGCCGGGGGAGCGGGAGCGGGTCGAGGAGATCGTGCGCCGCGAGATGGCGTCGGCGGTCGAGCTGCGGGCCCCGCTGGACGTGTCCGTGGGCGTCGGCCGCGACTGGGAGTCCGCCGCGCACTGACCGCGCGCTCTCGCGACGGGGCACGTCCCGAACACGGCCGCGGGGCCGGGCCGTTCGGCGTGCGCCGGACGCGGGAGAGGGGCGGGGCGGTCGTACGGCGGCCGCTCCGGCCCCGCCCTCCGCGCGAGACGTGCACGCGAGACGTGCACGTGAAGCCCGCCGTCCATGTGAGCCGTCCATGTGAGCCGTGCACGCGAGCCGTGCACGCGAGCCGTGCGGGCCCACCGTGCCGTGCGGCGGCCCGCGGGCCTGTCAGGCGCGGGCGCCGGCGCCTGACCGCAGGCGCACCACGACCCCGTACAGGACGACCCCCACGGCCAGCCCGGCGCCCGCGCCGAAGCAGGCGGTCGGGATGATGTCCAGGGGCGTCTCGATCCGCCCCCAGTACGCGTACCACCGCAGGCAGCGGTGGACGACCCCGGCCGCCACGCACCCCGCCAGCAGGCCGCCCGCCAGCCACCGGCCCCGCCGCGTCGGTTCCGGCCGCACCGCGTCCGCCGCCTCCCGCGCCGCCGCGGCCTCGCCGTCGGGCACCCGGCGCACCGCCCCGTACCCGAACCACACGAGGACCGCGAGCGCCACGGCGGACCCGCCGTACTGCGCGTACACGTACAGCGGGAAGCCCGCCACGACCTCGCCGAGCGCCGGCACGACGCGCGTGCCCCACCGGTCGGCATGGGTGAACAGGTCCCACACGACGTGCGTGGCCGCCCCGGCGACCGCCGACAGGTAGAACCACACCGCCAGCGCAGCGGGCCGGCACTCTCGCCACGGCCGGCCGCGCACCACCGCGTAGACCCGGCCCCGCCACCGCCCCGGCACCAGCGCCACCAGGGGCTCACGGACCATCAGCCACAGTGCCGTCAGCAGCACGGCGATCAGCGGGTCCACGACCAGCACCCCCGGCAGGCCGTGCGTCACGTCCCCGAACGTCATGGCGCCCGGTACGAGGCTGTCCGCGAAGTACGTCATGTCGGGCGACATCGACCCCGCCACGAGCGCCGACGCGACCAGCGGGCCCCGGCCCGCGCCCGTCCGGCGTATCCCCGGCAGCACCGCTGCGGCATGGCTGAGAGTGAACGGCATGAGCGTGCGGCCCCCCGGCTTCGATCCTTACGTTCCCCTGATCCGAACTCGGTCAGTATCGGTCATCGGCTGCTCGACATGTGGCACCGTCAGCTCCGAAACGACGACGCGGACGAGCGGTGTCGAAAGCGTGAAAAGCGGTCAACGCGCGGTGTGGTCAAGCCGCCGGTTGACGTAAGGTCGCCTGAGCCGCGCACCGGGGCGCGCGGCAGAGGTCTTCGGCGCCGACGGGCGCCTGTCGGGGAGGGACAGACGCATGGCAGCGCACATCCGCCGTCGACTGCGCAAGGGAGCCACCACCACGGCGGTCGCCGCCGCGGCCGTGGCCGCGCTCTCGGCATCGCAGGCACCGGGCGCCACCCCCGTCGCCGCCGGCGGGCAGCCGGCCGGCGACGCGACACCGCCCACCTCGTCCGGCTCCACCGCCACCGGCGACTCGCCCTACTACACCGACCTCCCGCCGCTCAACACCCCGAACCCGCTGGGCCCCGGCGACGGCCCCGTCGTCACCGGCCCCGCCGAAGCGGGCATCCCCGCCACGGTCCTCGACGCCTACAAGCGGGCCGAGCAGCATCTGAGGACCACCCGGCCCGGCTGCAACCTGCCCTGGCAACTCCTCGCAGGCATCGGCAAGGTCGAGTCGGGCCAGGCCCGCGGCGGACGCGTCGACGCCGACGGCACGACCCTGTCGCGCATCCTGGGGCCCGTCCTCGACGGCAACGGCTTCGCCAACATCACCGACACCGACGGCGGTGTCCACGACGGCGACACCCGCCACGACCGGGCCGTCGGCCCCATGCAGTTCATCCCGTCCACCTGGGCCTCCTGGGGCCAGGACGCCAACGGCGACGGCCGCAAGGACCCCAACAACATCTACGACGCCGCCCAGGCGGCCGGCATGTACCTGTGCGCCAACAACCGCGACCTCGCGGTGAAGGCCGACCTCGACCGGGCCATCCTCAGCTACAACCAGTCCCGCGAGTACCTCCGCACGGTCCTGTCCTGGTTCGAGTTCTACAAGCGCGGCACGCACCAGGTGCCCGACGGCACCGGTGTGCAGCCCGGCGAGCGCAGCGACACCCGGCCCCGTATCCGGCCCGGTGCCCTCCCGGCCCCGTCGGCCCGGCCGTCGTCCCCGAGCACCGCCCCGAAGCCGGGCGCCAAGCCCGGCGCCAGGCCCGGCGCGGGCACCGGCACACCCGCCCCGAGCCCCGGCGCGGGCAGCCCGTCTCCCACCCCGGCCCCCGTGGAGACCGTCCCGGCGAAGCCCACCCCCTCCCCGAAGCCGACGGCTCCGAAGCCGACCCCGGCCCCGACCCCGACGCCCACGAAGCCGTCCGAGCCGCCGACCCCCGCCGAACGCGTCCACCGCCTCGCGGACGCCGGGACCGACGCGCTCACCGCGCCGGCCGGCACCGAGTTCGCCGGGCGCGTGTCCGTCGTCGCCCGCGACGCCCAGGGCAAGGCCGTGGAGCGGGTGGCGATCCGATTCGAGATAGCCGGGGACACGGACGCCCGCTTCGCGGACGGCGCCTCCGCCGTCACGGTCACCACCGGCGAGGACGGCACCGCCACCGCGCCCGCGCTGCGGGCCGGGGAGCGGACCGGCGAGTTCACCGTGCGCGCCGTCGTCGCCGGGCGCCCGGCCGTCGACCCCCTCGCCTTCACCGCGACGGTCACCACCGGCGCGGCCGACACGCTCGCCGCGCAGAGCGGCGAGGCCCCGCTGACGGCGGCCCCCGGCGGCGAGTTCGCCCAGCGGCTCACCGTGAAGGCCACCCGCAAGGGCGCCCCCGTCCCCGGCGCCGAGCTGACCGCCACCGTCGTCGCGGAGGCCGCCGACGGCACGCGGACGACCGCCGCCGAGGGCCCGTACTTCAAGGGCGTCCGGGACGAGCCGGTCCGCACCCTCACCGGCCTCACGACCGACGAGAACGGCGTCCTCCAGCTGCCGCCCCTGTACGCGGACGACCTGACCGGCACGTGGCAGCTGCGCCTCACCACCCGGGGCGGCGCGACGCTCACCGTGACCCTGTCCGTCGCCGCCGCCTGACCCGCCCGGCCGGCTCCTCCCGTACGGCCCGCCCGCCTCACCCACCGGAGGCCGGCGGGCCGCCGCCGTGCGAGGCCGCCCCGCGCGGGCCGGCACGCCACCCCGCAGCGGCCCCCGGGTCTGAGCCGCCCGGGACGCCGCACCGGCCCCCGGGTGTGAGAGGCACGAGACAACCGCCCGAGCCGGAGTCCCTCCGAGTGCGTAGGCGGGGCACAGCTGTCCGCCGGGCCGCGGCCCCGCCCACCGCCGCGTACGCGCCTCGACGGGCCGCCGCTGAACCGGGGCCTGCCCCGCTCCCGGAAGCGCGCGCACGCGTCGGCGCGGGCGGGAGTACCGCGCCGACGCGCGTGGGCGCCGCGTCGGCCGTACCGACCGGACTCCCGGAGCGACCGCCGCCCGCCGGGCAGCCCCGCCTCAGCGCCGGGGGTTGGTCCGCCGCGTCGCAGGAGCCGCCGCGGGGTCCTCCGGCCACGGGTGCTTCGGGTAGCGCCCGCGCAGCTCCGCCCGCACCGCCCGGTAGCCGTCCCGCCAGAACGACTCCAGATCGGCCGTGACCGCCGCCGGGCGCCCCGCGGGCGACAGCAGGTGCACCAGCACCGGCACCCCGGCCACCCGGGGCGTCCGCGCCAGTCCGAACATCTCCTGCAGCTTCACCGCGAGGACCGGCTGCTCACCGCCGTAACCGACCAGGATCCGCGAGCCGCTCGGGACCTCGATCCGCTCCGGCGCCAGCTCGTCCAGCCGCGCCGCCTCGCCGCCCGCCCACGGCAGGAGCCGCCGCAGCGACTCACCGGCGTCGATCCGCGCCAGCCCGGCCCGCCGCCGCGCCCCCGACAGCTCCGGCTCCAGCCACTCCCCGGCCCGCTCGACCAGCGCGGCGTCCGACACGTCCGGCCACGGGGCCCCCACGACCCGGTGCAGGAACGCCAGCCGCTCCCGCAGCCGTACCGCGTCCGGGGACCAGCGCAGCAGCCCCGTGCCCTCCCGGCGCAGACCCTCCAGCAGGGCCTCCCGCACGAGTTCCGGCGCGGGCTCGCGCAGCGGCCGCACGGCCAGCTCCACCGCCCCGAGCCGCTCCACCGACCGGGCCACGACGTCACCGTCCCGCCACCGGACCTCGTCGCCCGCCTCCAGCAGGTGCCCGGCCGCGAGCCGTGCGGTGTCCTCGTCGCACACGGCGGCGAGCCGCACCCGCGCCGACGCGGAGTGCGCGGGCCGGTCGGCCACGGCCACCGCCAGCCACTCGGCCGAGCGCAGCCCCGACTCGCGGCCCGCCTCCGCCCCGGTCCCGGCCACCATCAGGAAGGACCCGCCGCCCCGCGCGCGTGCCACCCGCTCCGGGAACGCGAGGGCGACCACGATCCCGGCGGCCACGTCGTCCCCGACACCCCCCGCCCCCACCGAGCCACCACCACCGGCCCCACCGGCCCCACCCGAGCCGCCCCCCACCGCCCCTCCGGTACCGAACCCACCGGCCACGGCCCTGCCGCCACCACCGGCCACCGCGCCATCGCCACCGCGCCCGACCCCACCACCGGCCACCGCGCCATCGCCACCGCGCCCGACCCCACCACCGGCCACCGCGTCACCCCCACCGCCCCCACCCGCTCCACCGCCACGCCCCGCCACCTGCCGCTCCAGCCGCCCCACTTCGCGGCGCCAGCGGGCCCCGTACGCGTCCCCGCCCCGCCGGGCGGCCCGCCACGCCGCGGCCACGTCGTCGCCGTACGCGCGCGGCGGCTCCTCGCCCAGCAGCGCCACCAGCTCCGCCGCCCGGCGCGTCCCCACCAGCGGAGCACCGTCCAGGAGGGCCCGCGCCAGCCGGGGATGCAGGCCCAGGCGGGCCATCCGGGCACCCCGCCCGGTCACCCGGCCCCGCGCGTCGACCGCGCCGACCGCCTCCAGCACCGCACGCGCCGCCGCCATCGCACCCGCCGGGGGAGCGTCCAGCAGGGCCAGCCCCGACGCGTCGGGGTCGCCCCACGCCGCGGCCTGCAACGCGAACCCCGTCAGGTCCGCCACCCGGATCTCCGGCGCCGGATACGCCGGGAGCCGCCCGTCCTCCGCCTCGGCCCAGCACCGGTACACCGCGCCCGGCGCCTCACGCCCGGCCCGCCCGGCCCGCTGCCGCGCCGACGCGCGCGACGCACGTACCGTCGCCAGGGAGCCGAGCCCCCGCGCGTGGTCCACCCGCGGCTCACGGGCCAGGCCCGAGTCGACCACGACCCGCACCCCCGGCACCGTCAGGGACGACTCGGCGACCGCCGTCGCCAGGACCACCCGCCGCCCCCGGCCCGGCGACAGCACCGCCTCCTGCACCGCGGCGGGCGCCCGGCCGTGCACCTGGAGCACCTCCACCCCGCCCAGGTCCGACAGCAGCCCCGCCACACGGGCGATCTCACCCACACCCGGCAGGAAACACAGCACGTCACCGTCACGCTCGCCCAGCGCCCGCCGCACCACCCCCGCCACATGCGCCAGCAGCGCCGGATCCACGAACATCCCGTGCGCCGGCCGCACCGGCTTGCCCGGCGGGGCCCACACGACCTCCACCGGGTACGCCGTACCCGCCGCCGCCACGACGGGCGCGCCGCCCAGCAGCCGCGCCCACCCCTCGGCGTCCGTCGTCGCCGAGGCGGCCACCAGCCGCAGCTCGGGCCGCAGCGCCGCCCGCACGTCCAGCAGGAACGCCGCGACCGTGTCCGCGTCCAGATGCCGCTCATGGCACTCGTCGAGGACGACCACGTCCACCCCGGACAGCTCCTGGTCCCGCTGGAGGCGCTGGAGCAGCACGCCGGTCGTCACCACCTCGACGGCGGTCTCCCGCGACACCACCCGCTCGCCCCGCACGGTGAACCCGACCCGGCCGCCGACCTCCTCGCCCAGCAGCCACGCCATGCGCCGGGCCGCTCCCCGCGCGGCGATCCGCCGGGGCTCCGCCACGACCACCCGCGCGCCCCGCTCCGCCAGCGCCAGCGGCACCAGCGTGGTCTTGCCCGTGCCGGGCGGCGCGCACAGCACCGCCGCCCCGTGCCCGTCCAGCGCCCGCTCCAGTGCGGGCAGGGCGTGCCGTACGGGAAGGCGCTCCCGCTCCTCCTCGCGGATCACCCGGTCACACCGCCCCGCCGCGGGGGCCGCGCTCGTCCCGCTCGCACACGAACACCGCCGTACCGGGGATGAGGTTGCCGCGCAGCGGGGACCAGCCGCCCCACTCCTGGCCGTTCCAGGACGGCCACTCCGGCTCCACCAGGTCCACCAGCCGGAAGCCGCCCGCCACCACGTCGCGCACCCGGTCGCCGAGCGTCCGGTGGTGCTCCACGTACACCGCGCGGCCCCGCTCGTCCTGCTCCACGTACGGGGTGCGGTCGAAGTACGAGGCGGCCACCGTCAGCCCCTCGGGCCCCGGCTCGTCCGGGAACGCCCAGCGGATCGGGTGCGTCACCGAGAACACCCACCGGCCGCCGGGGCGCAGCACCCGCCGCACCTCCCGGAACACCCGCACCGGGTCGGCCACGAAGGGCACCGCCCCGTACGCCGAGCAGGCCAGGTCGAAGGAGCCGTCGCGAAACGGCAGCGCGCCCGCGTCGGCCTGCACCGGCCGCAGCCCGTCCGCGCCGATGCGCAGCGCGTGCTGCAGCTGGCGGTGGGAGAGGTCCAGCGCCACCGGACGGGCGCCCTGCGCCGCCAGCCAGCGGGAGCACTGCGCCGCCCCCGCGCCGATCTCCAGGACGTCCAGACCGCGCAGCGAACCGTCCGGGCCCAGCAGCCGGGCCTCGGCCTCGTCCAGCCCCTCGGGTCCCCACACGAAGCGGTCGTCCCCCAGGAAGCCGCCGTGCTCGCTCTGGTACTCGTCGGCGTTCCGGTCCCACCAGCCGCGGCTGGCCCGGCTGCTCTCCGCGTCCCCGGTCGCGCGGCGGGTCGCCTCGGGCTCGTACTCTTGGATCATCTCGTCCGTCGTTGTAGTTTGCGCACAGCGCGAGCCCGGACGCCGCGACCGGCGCTCGACGGCCGCGCCGCGCGGGGGCGTGCGCCCCGGCGTGTCGCCGGCGGGCGGCGGCCAGGATGGCCTCGGTCCAGCTTAGTTGTGCCGGGTATGCGGGATTGCGCCCCCGGTGGGCGCCTTCGCGCATTGACCCTGCCCCACGGCGCCCGTATGCTAAAGGTTGCGCTGCGGGCCTGCGCGCCTCAGACGGAGCAGGCCGCGCTCGCATCTGTTGTATGTCCCCTCGGTTGTCGAGGCGCCTCCCGGTCCACGGGATCGGCGCTTCCTTGGCTGTCCGGCTTCTGCAGCTGCGATACGGGCTCTCGGCGTAGCAGTGCCTACGACTTCAATGTCCGTACCGGAGCCCTTTCCCACATGACGAGCAGCACCGAGACCACCGCCACCACCCCGCAGGTTGCGGTCAACGACATCGGTAACGAGGAAGCCTTCCTCGCCGCGATCGACGAGACGATCAAGTACTTCAACGACGGCGACATCGTCGACGGCGTCATCGTGAAGGTCGACCGGGACGAGGTCCTGCTCGACATCGGTTACAAGACCGAAGGTGTCATCCCGAGCCGCGAGCTCTCGATCAAGCACGACGTCGACCCGAACGAGGTCGTCAAGGTCGGCGACGAGATCGAGGCCCTCGTCCTCCAGAAGGAGGACAAGGAAGGCCGCCTGATCCTCTCGAAGAAGCGCGCCCAGTACGAGCGTGCCTGGGGCACCATCGAGAAGATCAAGGAAGAGGACGGCATCGTCACCGGCACCGTCATCGAGGTCGTCAAGGGTGGTCTCATCCTCGACATCGGCCTCCGTGGCTTCCTGCCGGCCTCCCTCGTCGAGATGCGCCGTGTCCGCGACCTCCAGCCGTACGTCGGCAAGGAGCTCGAGGCCAAGATCATCGAGCTGGACAAGAACCGCAACAACGTGGTCCTGTCCCGCCGTGCCTGGCTGGAGCAGACCCAGTCCGAGGTCCGCCAGACGTTCCTCACGACCCTCCAGAAGGGTCAGGTCCGCTCCGGCGTCGTGTCCTCGATCGTCAACTTCGGTGCCTTCGTGGACCTGGGTGGCGTCGACGGTCTGGTCCACGTCTCCGAGCTGTCCTGGAAGCACATCGACCACCCGTCCGAGGTCGTCGAGGTCGGCCAGGAGGTCACGGTCGAGGTCCTGGACGTCGACATGGACCGCGAGCGCGTCTCCCTGTCGCTGAAGGCGACGCAGGAGGACCCGTGGCAGCAGTTCGCCCGGACCCACCAGATCGGCCAGGTCGTCCCGGGTAAGGTCACGAAGCTGGTTCCGTTCGGTGCGTTCGTCCGCGTCGACGAGGGCATCGAGGGTCTGGTCCACATCTCCGAGCTGGCCGAGCGCCACGTGGAGATCCCGGAGCAGGTCGTCCAGGTCAACGACGAGATCTTCGTCAAGGTCATCGACATCGACCTCGAGCGCCGCCGCATCAGCCTCTCGCTGAAGCAGGCCAACGAGTCCTTCGGTGCCGACCCGGCGTCGGTCGAGTTCGACCCGACCCTGTACGGCATGGCCGCGTCCTACGACGACCAGGGGAACTACATCTACCCCGAGGGCTTCGACCCGGAGACCAACGACTGGCTGCCGGGCTACGAGGCCCAGCGCGAGGCGTGGGAGACCCAGTACGCCGAGGCGCAGCAGCGCTTCGAGCAGCACCAGGCCCAGGTCATCAAGTCCCGCGAGGCCGACGCCGCTGCCGCCGCCGAGGGTGGCTCCGCCGCTCCCGCCGGTGCCGGTGCGCCGACCGGTGGCTCCTACTCCTCGGAGTCGGACGACAACTCCGGCGCCCTGGCGTCGGACGAGGCGCTCGCCGCCCTCCGCGAGAAGCTGGCCGGCGGCCAGAGCTGAACGGCTCAGGACCGACCCGCTAGTTCCTAGCCGGTGACATCGAGGCCCACCCCCGACGGGGGTGGGCCTCGATGCGTTCGCACGGGCCACCCCCCGCCCCCCGCCCCCCGCTCATCCGCTCGTCGCCCCCACTCACCGCCCCCGCCGGACCGGGGCCGGGTTCGGCGGGGCGGAGGCACCCGGCGGGAATGTCAGCGGCTCGTGGCACGTTGTTCCCTGGGAACACGAGGAGGAGCGGTAATCGTGCTTGATCCGCAGGATTTGTACGCATGGGAGCCGAAGGGCCTGGCCGTCGCCGACATGGCGATGACCCAGGAGTCGGCCGGCCTGATCATGCTCTATCACTTCGACGGATACATCGACGCGGGCGAGACCGGCGAGCAGATCGTCGACAACCTGCTGGAGACCCTGCCGCACCAGGTCGTGGCCCGCTTCGACCACGACCGCCTGGTCGACTACCGGGCGCGCCGCCCGCTGCTCACCTTCCGCCGCGACCGCTGGACCGCCTACGAGACGCCGGCGATCGAGCTGCGGATCGTCCAGGACGCCACCGGGGCCCCGTTCCTCCTGCTCTCCGGGCCGGAGCCCGACGTGGAGTGGGAGCGCTTCGCCGCCGCCGTACGGCAGATCGTGGAGCGGCTCGGCGTCCGCCTCACCGTCAACTTCCACGGCATCCCCATGGGCGTTCCGCACACCCGCCCCGTCGGCCTCACCCCGCACGGCAACCGCGCGGACCTCGTACCGGGGCAGCGCACCGCCTTCGACGAGGCACAGGTGCCGGGCAGTGCCGTCGCGCTGGTCGAGTACCGGCTGATGGAGGCCGGGCACGACGTCCTCGGCGTCGCCGCGCACGTCCCGCACTACGTGGCCCGCTCGACGTACCCCGACGCGGCGCTCACCGCCGTCGAGGCGATCACCTCCGCGACGGGCCTGGTCCTGCCGACCGTCGCGCACAATCTGCGCACCGCCGCACAGCGCACGCAGACGGAGATCGAGCGCCAGATCGGCGAGGGCGACGAGGAGCTGGTCGCCCTGGTGAAGGGGCTTGAGCACCAGTACGACGCGATGGCGGGCGCCGAGACGCGCGGCAGCCTCGTCGCGGAGCCGGTGGACCTGCCGTCCGCCGAGGAGATCGGCCAGGAGTTCGAGCGGTTCCTCGCCGAGCGCGAGGGCGACACGCCGTAGGACGGGCGTCGAGCCGGACCGGACGGCGGCCCCGGCGACTCCAACCGCCGGGGCCGCCGTCCGTCGACGACGCGCCGCGTCCCTCCCGGCCCGGCACCACCGCGGGGCGACCCCGCGCTCCGGGGCGCCCCGCGCCGGCCGGCCACCGGCTCCGGGGCGGCCCGCACCGGCCAGGGCCGGGCCCGCCCTGTGCCGGGCCGCAGCGGAGTACGTAAGCTTCCGCTCATGCTGACCGTAGGTCTCACCGGTGGAATCGGCGCCGGCAAAAGCGAGGTCTCCCGCCTCCTCGTCTCGTACGGCGCCGTCCTCGTCGACGCGGACAGGATCGCCCGCGAGGTGGTGGAGCCCGGCACACCGGGGCTGGCCGCCGTCGTCGAGGCGTTCGGCCCCGGCGTCCTGACCGCGGAGGGCAGGCTGGACCGGCCCAAGCTCGGCGCCATCGTCTTCGGCGACGCCGAGCGCCTCGCCACGCTCAACGGCATCGTCCACCCCCTCGTCGGCGCCCGCTCCGCCGAGCTCCAGGCCGCCGCCGAGCCCGGCGCGGTCGTCGTCCACGACGTGCCGCTGCTCACCGAGAACGGCCTCGCGCCCCTCTACGACGTGGTGGTGGTCGTGGACGCGTCCGAGGAGACCCGGCTCGACCGCCTCGTACGGCTCCGGGGCATGACCGAGTCCGAGGCCCGCGCCCGGATGGCCGCCCAGGCCACCGCCGAGCAGCGCCGCGCCATCGCCGACTACGTCGTCGACAACGACGGCCCCCTGGAAGCGCTGGAGCGGCAGGTCCGGGCCGTGTGGGAGGAGCTGGCGGCCCGCGCGGCCCGCACCGCGGTGGAATAGGCGCGCCGCGCGGACTGTTGAACGCCCCCAGCGAGGGGAAGGAACCGACCGTGCCCGAAAGCAACCCGGAAACCCACGTCATCGACTACCGGGCGGCCGAGCAGCTGCTGGCCGCACGGGACCCGCGCGGCGCCGTCAAACTGCTCGACTCCGTGATCGCGGCCCACCCGGAGAACACCGCCGCGCGCCTGCTGCGCGCCCGCGCCTTCTTCGCGGCGGCGCAGCTGCGCCCGGCCGAGCTCGAGTTCGAGATCGTCCTGGAGCGCGAGCCGGACAACGCCTTCGCCCACTTCGGGCTCGCCCGCACGCTCCAGCGCGCCGGTCGCCCCCAGCACGCCAAGCGGCACTTCCGACTGGCCGCGGCCCTCGACCCGAAGCCCGAGTACGTCGAGGCGGCCCGGTTCGACGACGGCTCCGCCTGACGGACGCCGTCCCGGCGGAACCCCGCCCGTGCCTGGGCCCGCCTGCCGTAGCGGGACGCCCTTTCACCGGCGCCGGCCGGCTTACGGCCTCGGCGGGTGACGACCCGGGCCCGCGGCGCCCGCCCACTGGTCGAGGCCGTGCCCTCGCGCGCCGGCCGGTGCCTGACAGGGAGCGACCCCCGGCGCGCCGCCCGCCCCGGCCCGCGCCGCCCGCCCCGGCCCGCGGCCCCGCCCCGGCTCCGGCGTCGCGCCCCGGTGCCCTCACCCGCGTCTCCTCACCGTCCGCGGCCCGCCCGGCTTGCGGTCGCATGCCCGGCGCCTTCAGGCATCCGGCGGGGCCCCACCATCCGCCCGCGCGGCAGGCCGCCCCCGCGTACAGCACCCGTCCCGCCCCGCACGGCGGGCCTCCAGCCACGCGCCCCCGGCCACGCGTCCCGCCCGGCCGCGCGCCCTCAGCCTCCGTAGCGCCCGCCCACCGGTTGCCCTCAGCCGGCCCAGCCGCCCCAGCCGCCCGTCCCGCCCATCGAGCCCGCCCGCCTGCCCGCCTGCCCGGCGCCACACGTCGGCCGGCGCAGGCACCGGCGCCGGTCACGGCGTCACGGCTGCGGGGGCGGACCGCCGCGCCGCCGCCACGGGCGCCCGTCGCGACCGGGGCGCGACGGCTCGAAGGGCGGCACGTCCCGCCCCGGCTGGTAGCGGGCGCCCTGCCGCATGTGGCGCACGATCATCACCACGTCCGTCGCCACGATCAGAAGCAGCACCCCGCAGGCGATCGCCCAGCCCGTCCGCCCCACCAGGGCGAAGGCGACGGTCCCGGCGAGGGCCCACAGCAGACCCCACACACCCAGCCCGAGCCGCAGCCGCAGTGGACTGCGGGCGGTGACCGGTTCGTTCCCCGTGCGCATACGCACCCTCCTCCCGCGCGCGGGTACCCGTGGAGCGCCCCCTGACGCGGGCGCGCGGAGCCCGTTGTCAGACCCCCGCCGTAAGGTCGGTGAGCAGAGGACCCGACCGCCGGGGAACACGTCAGGGAGGTGACCGGCCATGATCGACGATCCGCAGCGCCCGCGGGTGCCGCACGGCTGCGCCGCCGTGTTCCTCCCGGCGGCCCTGCCCCGCGACGGCCGTGTCGCCTTCTGGTCGCCCGGTGGCGGCCCCCTGCCGGCGCCGCCTCCCGCCCCGGCCCGGTCCGACGCGCTCCGTACGCCCGGTGAGACGCCCGGAGACGCGCGCGGGACCGGCGTGGCGGGCGCCCCGTCCGTCGGGACCGGTGCGCCGCCCGGCCCGAGGAGAGTGCCCGGCGCCGCCGGGGAGACCGCCGCGCCCGGGGAGCCCGGCACGGCCGGGGAGCCCGGCACGCTCACCGTCGTCCGGCGGCACGGCGGCGGAGCCCGCAGCCATCGCGTGCCCGCCGTGCTGCTGCCCGTCGCCGACGCCCTGCCGCTGCTCGCGGCCGCACGGCACGACCCGCACGCCCACCCCGCCGCCGCCTGCTGGGGCGCCGCCGCCCTGCACGGGCTGCACCTGCTCGCACGCGGCCGGCTCCTGCCCGGCCTCACCGGCGACGACCTCGACGCCTGGCGCGCCGGCCCGCTGGACGCCGACGACATCGCCCACCTGCGCGCGATCGCCGCCGCCATGCCGTTCGAGGCGCACGCCGTGCCCGTGCCGGGACGGCCGCTCCGGCTGCCCGAGCCCGAGGCGCTGGTGCGGGCCTTCCTCGACGCCGTGGCCGACAGCCTGCCCCGCACGCCTGCCGCCGCCCACGCGGCGGGGGCGCCCTTCGCCGCGTGGGCACCGCAGCGGCTGCCCCACGCGCGCGCGTGGGCGGCCGAGGCGGCCGCCGGGATGGACGCGGGCGTGCGCGTCTCGCTGCGCCTGGACCTCTCCTCGTACGAGCTGTTCGACACCGACCCCGAGCGGACCGGGGAGCGGCGGGCCGCCGCGGCGATCGTCCAGGTGCACAGCCTCGCCGACCCCGCTCTCGTCATCGACGCCGAAGCCTTGTGGGCCGGCGCGGACGACGACCGCCTCGGGCCCCGCGCGCGGGTCGACGCCGTCCTCGCGCTGCGCCGTGCCGCCCGTGTGTGGCCCCCGCTCGGCCGTCTCCTGGAGCTTCCCGTCCCCGCGGTGCTGGCGCTCGGTGAGGACGAGTTGTACGAGCTGCTGGGTCCCGCCGCCGCCAAGCTCGACGCCGCGGGCGTCACCGTGCACTGGCCGCGCGAGCTGGCCCGCTCCCTCACCGCTACCGCCGTCGTCCGGCCCGCCCCCGGCTCGGCGACGGACGGCACGGCCTTCTTCGACGGTGCCGGCCTGCTCCGGTTCGACTGGCAGCTCGCCCTCGACGGCGACCCGCTGACCGAGCGGGAGATGGACGCCCTCGCCGAGGCCCACCGGCCCGTCGTACGGCTGCGCGACCGCTGGGTCGTCGTCGACCCGGCCCTCGTCCGCAAGGCCCGCAAACGGCAGCTCGGCCTGCTGGAGCCGGTCGACGCCCTCGCCGCCGCGCTCACCGGGGCGGCCGAGGTCGACGGCGAGACCGTTCCGGCCGTGCCCGTCGGAGCACTCGCCGAGCTGCGCGACCGGCTCGTCGCCGGGCCCGCGGCGACCGCCCCGCCGCCCGGCCTCGACGCGACGCTGCGCGACTACCAGCTGCGCGGTCTCGCCTGGCTCGACCTGATGACCTCGCTCGGTCTCGGCGGCTGCCTCGCGGACGACATGGGCCTGGGCAAGACCGTCACGCTCATCGCCCTCCACCTGCGCCGGGCCCGCCGCGAGCCGACCCTCGTGGTCTGTCCCGCCTCCCTCCTCGGCAACTGGCAGCGGGAGATCCGCCGCTTCGCCCCCGGCGTCCCCGTCCGCCGCTTCCACGGCACGGCCCGCACGCTCGGCGGGAGCGACGGCGGATTCGTCCTCACCACGTACGGCACGATGCGCACCAGCGCCGCGCAGCTCGCCGCGCACCCCTGGGGCATGGTCGTCGCGGACGAGGCGCAGCACGTGAAGAACCCGTTCTCCGCCACCGCCAGGGCGCTGCGCGCCATCCCCGCCCCGGCGCGCGTCGCGCTCACCGGGACACCCGTCGAGAACAACCTGTCCGAGCTGTGGGCGCTGCTCGACTGGACGACGCCCGGACTCCTCGGCCCGCTGAAGGCGTTCCGCGCCCGCCACGCGCGAGCCGTCGAGAACGGCGAGGAGATCGAGAACGAGGAGGCGGTGGAGCGGCTGGCCCGGCTGGTCCGCCCCTTCCTGCTGCGGCGGCGCAAGTCCGATCCCGGCATCGTCCCCGAGCTGCCCCCGAAGACCGAGTCGGACCACCCGGTCTCCCTCACCCGCGAGCAGGCGTCCCTCTACGAGGCCGTCGTCCGCGAGACGATGGCCGCCATCGAGGGCTCCGAGGGCATCGCCAGACGCGGCCTGATCATGAAGCTCCTGACCTCGCTCAAGCAGATCTGCAACCACCCGGCGCAGTACCTGAAGGAGGACACGCGCCGGCTCGCCGGCCGCTCCGGGAAGCTGGCCCTCCTCGACGAGCTGCTGGACACGGTCCTGGCCGAGGACGGCTCGGTGCTCGTCTTCACCCAGTACGTGTCGATGGCCCGCCTCCTCACCGCGCACCTGGCCGCCCGGGCCATCCCCTCCCAGCTCCTGCACGGCGGCACCCCGGTGGCGGAGCGCGAGCGGATGGTCGACCGCTTCCAGTCGGGCGGGGTCCCCGTCTTCGTCCTCTCCCTGAAGGCGGCGGGCACGGGCCTCAACCTCACCCGCGCCGGCCACGTCGTCCACTACGACCGCTGGTGGAACCCGGCCGTCGAGGAGCAGGCCACCGACCGCGCCTACCGCATCGGCCAGACCCAGCCCGTCCAGGTCCACCGGCTGATCGCCGAGGGCACCGTCGAGGACCGCATCGCCGAGCTGCTCACGGCCAAGCGCGCTCTCGCCGACGCCGTGCTGGGCTCCGGCGAAGCCGCTCTCACCGAGCTGACGGACCGGGAACTGGCGGACCTCGTGTCCCTGAGGAGGCCGTCGTGATCCCCGACCCCGCCGACCCGCACCGCCCCGCCGATCCCGCCCTCCCCGCCGACCCGTCCAGCCGGGACGGCCGCCCCACCGCCCCCCGCCCGGCCGCCGACCCGCACCACCCCGCCGGCCAGGGCCGCGCGGCAGACGGGAGCCACGCCCCAGCCGGGAGCCACGCCGCCGGCGACGGCCGCCCCGCGAGCCCGTACGGCCGGGACAGCCGATCACGGGACGCGCGCCGGCACGGTCCGCGTCCGCCCGCCGCGCGGCGGCCCGGGGGAGGGACACGCTCCGGGCTGCCCCACCACGACGACCGGCGGCGCACCTTCCCGCAGCTCCCGGCCGTCACCGCCGCCGACGGCGCGTTCGCCGCCACCTGGTGGGGCAACGCCTGGGTGGCCGCCCTGGAGGAGACCGCCCTCGACCCGGCCCGCCTCGCCCGAGGGCGCGCCTACGCCGGCCGTGGCCTGGTGGACGCGATCACCGTCACGCCCGGCCGGGTCACCGCGTACGTCCACGGCAGCCGCGCGCGCCCGTACCGCACGCAGATCCGGCTCCACGTCCTCGGCGACGACGAATGGGAGACCTTCCTGGACGCCGCCGCGGCGCGGCCCGACCACATGGCGGCCCTGCTCGACAAGGACGTCCCGCACGCGCTGGCCGACCTCACCGGACTGCTCCCGCACGCCGGGGACCTGGTCCCCGACTGCTCGTGCCCCGACGACGGGTACCCCTGCAAGCACGCCGCCGCCCTCTGCTACCAGGCGGCCCGCCTCCTCGACGAGGACCCGTTCACGCTCTTCCTGATGCGCGGCCGGGGCGAGCAGGAGATCCTCGCCGCGCTCGGCCACCGCAGCGCCGCCCGCTCCGCCGCCGAGGCCGGTGCGGCGCCGCCCCCGCCCGTGCCGACCGTCCCGGCCCGCGAAGCCGTCACGGCCGTGCCGACGGCCGCCCTGCCCCCTCCGCTGCCCGCCCCGGCGCACCCCGGCCGCCCACCCGCCTGTCCCGAGGCCCCCGGCGCGCCCGACCCGCTCGCGCTGGAACTCCTCGCCACCGAGGCGGCCGCCCGCGCGCACACCCAACTGACCACCGGCCGCGACCCGGTCGCCGGACTGACCCCGTGGCAGGACGCGGTCCGGCTCGCCGCCGCCCATCCCGGCTCGGGACTGACCGCCTCCACCCGCGCGCTGTACCGGGACCTCGCCGCCGCCGTGGGCCGCGCCCCCGCCGACCTGGCCCGTGCCGTGGCCGCCTGGCGGCAGGGCGGCCCGGCGGGGCTCGTCGTCCTCGAAGAGGCGTGGGACCCGCCGGCCGGGCCCTTCGACCGGGCCAGGCCCGCGCTGGCGGCCGCCGACTTCCCGCACTTCCGCCCGTGGCGGAACCGGCTCTCCACGGCCACGCTCCAGCTCCGCTACGGCCGCGACGGCCTCTGGTACGGGTACGAGTCCGACGCGGGCCGCGAGGACTGGTGGCCGCGCGGCATCCCCGACACGGACCCGGTCGGCGCGCTCTCCGGTCTGCTGGGGGCCTGAGGAACCCGCTCGATCGGGTGAAAGCGGGCTGCGTCATAACCCGTACGCCGCCGACGCGTTAACCGGAGTGCGGGCGATCGCCCGTGAACGACTCCGGAAGGCAGGAAGCCATGAGGCACAGTCGCCGAAATGGTCTGGTCATTCTGATGGCCACGAGTGGCGCCCTCGCGCTGGCCGCCGGCTCGGCGCAGGCCGACGCCGGCGCGTCCGGCGCGGCGGTCGGCTCGCCCGGCGTGATCTCGGGCAACACGGTGCAGCTTCCCGTGCACGTCCCGGTCAACGTGTGCGGCAACACGGTGAACGTGGTCGGGCTGCTGAACCCCGCGTTCGGCAACGCGTGCGCCAACAAGGGCGGCGGCGCCCAGGGTTCGCACAAGGACAAGCCCGGTACGCCCCACGGCTCCGGCCAGGGCGGCTCGGGTCACGGGGCGGGCGGCAGCGGAAGCGGCAACGGGGGCGGCGGCGCGACCGCCGACGGCGCCGCGGTCGGCTCGCCCGGCGTGATCTCCGGCAACGGCGTCCAGCTTCCGGTCGACCTGCCGGCCAACGTCTCCGGCAACTCGGTCGACGTGGTCGGCATCGGCAACCCGGTCTTCGGCAACTCCTCCGTCAACGGCGGCGGCACGCCGCCCACGGTCACGACCCCGCCGAAGCCCGCCGAGCCCACCACACCGCCCAAGAGCGAGGAACCGGCCGAGCCGGCCGAGCCGGCCGCCCCGAAGCCCGCGGAGGAGGCCCCCGCGCCCGCGCCGGCGCACGCGCCGTCCCTGGCCGTCACGGGCAGCGGCGACCTCGTCGGCATCGGCCTGCCCGCCGCCGCCCTGGTCCTCGCCGGCGCGCTGCTCTACCGCCGCTCGCGCCCGTCGGCCGCCCGCGCCTGACCCGCCGCGCGCCCGGCCCGGTGCCCGGCGGGGTGCCCGGCACCACCGTCCACGGCGGGGTGCCCGGCATCGCCGCCGGGGCGCCAGGAGGCGAGCACGGCCGCGATGGCCGGGGCCACCCGCGCACGGGCCTGGCGGCGCGCCACCCCGTCCGCGAGGAGCGCGTCGTACGGGGTGTCCCGATGCCGTACGGAGGCGCGCACCGCCGCCGTGACCGCGCCCTCGTCCAAGGCGCGCCCGGCCGCCGTACGGCCCACGCGTCCGCTGCCGCGCACCGAGGCGTGCGCGGCGATCCCGGCGGCCCGGTCGGCCGGGCAGCCGGGGAACAGGCGCCGTATCTCCGCCTCCAGCTCGGCCGTGAACCGCACGTCCTCCGCCGCGCGCCGCTCCGCGTCCCTGGCCCGGCGGCGGGCCCGCGCCGCCGCGTCGGCCCGGCACGCCGCCTCCGCACGGGCCAGCGCCGCCTCCTCCACGAGGACGCCCTGGCGCTCGTACCGGGTGCGGCGCCGGTCGTGCCGTACGACCACCGCCCACAGGACGCTCGCCTCGCGGGCGCGCCGGGTGAGGGCCGCGTCGCCGCGCGGCAGGTAGACCAGGTGCGCCAGCCCCGCGCACGGCAGGCACAGCGGCGCCGACGACTCCAGCACCAGGCGCCGCAGCGGGCCCGTGCGGCACCGCGCACAGCGTGCGCGCGGGCGCAGCGGCTCCACCACGACGACCGGCTCCACCACCTCCGGTTCCACCGCCACGGGGCACCTCCCTGGGGGAAGCCGTACGTCGTCGGGGTCATCCCCGCCCCGCTCCCGCCCCGAAACCGCCCCGCGCGGTCCCACGCCCCGGCCCGCTCCCGCCCGGCGCCCCACCCGCCCCGGTTCCAGCGCCCCGGTTCCAGCGCCCCGGTTCCGGCGCCCCGGTTCCGGCGGACCTGCTCCGGTGCGGACCGGCTCCGGCGGAGCGCGCGGGCGCCGCCCGCCCTACTGCCGGTAGCCGCTCAGGAAGCGGCCGATCCGGCTGATCGCCGCGTCGAGGTCGTCGGCGTACGGCAGCGTGAGGATGCGGAAGTGGTCGGGGCGCGGCCAGTTGAAGCCGGTGCCCTGCACCACCTGGATCTTCTCGCGCAGGAGCAGATCCAGGACGAACTTCTCGTCGTCGTGGATCGGGTGGACCTTGGGGTCGAGGCGCGGGAACGCGTACAGCGCGCCGCGCGGCTTCACGCAGGAGACGCCGGGGATCTCGTTGAGCTTCTCCCACGCCCGGTCGCGCTGCTCGTACAGCCGGCCGCCGGGCGCGGTCAGCTCCCCGATGGACTGCCGGCCGCCGAGCGCCGCCTGGATCGCGTACTGCGCCGGGGCGTTGGGGCACAGCCGCATGGAGGCCAGCATCGTCAGGCCCTCCAGGTAGTCGCGGGCGTGCTGCCGGGGGCCGCTGACGACCAGCCAGCCGGACCGGAAGCCCGCCACCCGGTAGGTCTTCGACAGGCCGCCGAAGGTGAGGACGACCAGGTCCGGCGCGAGGGCGCCGGCCGGGTGGTGGACGGCGTCGTCGTAGACGATCTGGTCGTAGATCTCGTCGGCGAAGACCATCAGGTGGTGGCGGCGCGCGAGATCGAGGATGGCCTCGACGACCTCGCGCGGATAGACGGCGCCCGTGGGGTTGTTGGGGTTGATGATGACCACCGCGCGGGTGCGGTCGGTGATCTTCGCGGCCATGTCGTCGAGGTCCGGGTACCAGTCGGACGACTCGTCGCACAGGTAGTGCACGGGCCGCCCCCCGGCGAGGGTGGTGGCCGCCGTCCAGAGCGGGAAGTCCGGTGCCGGGATGAGCACTTCGTCGCCGTCCTCGACCAGTGCCTGGACGGCCATGGACACCAGTTCGGAGACTCCGTTGCCGAGGTAGACGTCGTCCACGCCGACGCCGGTGAGCCCCATGCCCTGGTAGCGCTGCGCGACCGCGCGGCGGGCGGAGAGGATGCCGCGTGAGTCGGTGTAGCCGTGCGCGCGGGGCAGCATCCGGATCATGTCCTGGAGGATCTCCTCCGGCGCCTCGAACCCGAACAGCGCCGGGTTGCCCGTGTTGAGGCGCAGGACGCTGTGGCCCGCCTCCTCCAGGGCGTTGGCGTGTTCGATCACCGGGCCGCGGATCTCGTAGCAGACCTCGCTCAGCTTGCTCGACTGCCGGAACTCCATACGGCGACCTCCACGGGATGAGTGTTGCTTGGTTTTACCAAGCTGGAGCTTGGAAAGTCCAACAAGACGTCTAGACTGCGTCGCATGCCACGTCCGAGCACGCGTTCCGCCGACCGCCGCCGCAGCTACGACCAGTACTGCGCCGCCGCCCGCGCCCTCGACGCCGCCGGCGACCGCTGGACCCTGCTGATCGTCCGCGAACTCCTCGCCGGCCCCCGCCGCTACACCGACCTCCACGCCGACCTGCCCGGCGTCAGCACCGACATGCTGGCCACGCGGCTGCGGGACATGGAGCGCGACGGCCTGGCCACCCGCCGCCGCCTTCCGCCGCCCTCCTCCGCGTACGTGTACGAGCTGACCGACCGGGGCCGAGGGCTGCTGCCGGTGCTGCGCGCACTCGCCCGGTGGGGCGCCCCCGAGCTGGCCGGTCCCCGCCCGACGGACGCCGTGCGGGCCCACTGGTTCGCCGTGCCGCTGCTCGACGCCCTGGAGGCCGCGGGCGAGCCGGGGGTGGTGGAGGTGCGGCTCGACGAGGGCGTGTTCCACGTCCGCCTGGGCGGCGGAGCCCCGGCGTACGGGGACGGGCCCGCCGACGGGCCCGACGCCCGGCTGCGCATGGACGCGGCGACCTGCGCCGAGGTCGGCGGCGGGGGGCTGAGCCTGGCGGCCGGGGTGAAGGCGGGGCGTGTCGAGGTGGCGGGGGAGAGCCCGCTCGCCGCCGCGCTCCGGGGGGAGACCGGGACGGGCTGAGGGCCCCGCGCTCCCCGGTGGCCGCCGCCAGGACCGGCGTATCGCGGCCGGGAGGGCGGCACCACGGTGCCCGGTGGCCGCCGTGCCGCCCCGGTGGCCACAGTCCCCGGTGGCCGCCGTACTGCCGTCGGCTGCGCCCCGCCCCCCCCGCAGCCGGCCGCGGGTCATCGGTACGGCTGGAGGGGCCCGACGTGGACGCGGCCGGCGAGGGGGCAGCGGCCGGGCTGAGCGCGTGCACGCCCGTCGCCGAGCACCGGGGCGGAGCCGGTTCGCGGTCGGGACACCGGGGGTGGGAACGGTCCGCCGCACGCCCGGTGGCGGCGACGCCCCGCGCCCGCCGCCCGATCCGGAAGCGCCGGGGCCGGGCGAGGACGGCGAGGCGGTCTGAGCCCCGCCGGCCGGATCCTCGGACTCTCAGCGGCGATTCCTGCGCATGCGCCGCGTGCGGGGACCGTCGTCGGGGAGCCGGACCTCGGCGGTGACCTGGAAGCCGAGGCGTACGTGGAACCGCACGTTCGCCTCGCTGGACGGCGGCCCAGACGCGGTCGTGCACCAGGCCGATGCCGGGACAGGCGCGGCTCCTGGTGACGACTGATCCGCTCCTCATGACCATCCGCCGCGATCATGTGCCGCGTGTAGGCGGTCGACACGCTCGCCAGGGCCTTCGCCGGCCATCCGTGGGCGTGACGGCGGGCGGGGGCCGGCGGTGGACGGTCGGCGGGGGTACCGGTCCCGCGGGACGACTCCTCGTGGAACGACCCGTCACGCCTTGGTGACCGCCGGCGGGTTCCAGGTGCCGTCGAGCACGTCGGGCTCGGGGGCGTAGAGGCGCATGGTGATTCCCAGCGGGCCGGACGGGGCGGGCAGCCAGTTGGGCTCGCGTTCCGGACCGGGGTTGTGCCGCGAGATGTAGAGGGTGAGCGAGCCGTCCTCCTCGTCGTAGACCAGGTCGTCGCGGTCGCCCAGGGCGAAGCGGTTGATCTCGTTCGCGACCTGGAAGCCCTCGGCGTCGTACATGGTGACCGACCAGAAGGCGCTGGCCGGGGGCATCGCGGCGGCGTCGAACCTGAGGAGGTAGTCGTTGTCGCCGTTGACGGGTTCGCCGTCGGCGTCGGCGGCCAGGACGGGGTAGACGGCGTCCTCGGGAGGATTGGCGCCGAGACCGCCCGCGGCGACCCCGGCGCGCTTGAAGTAGCTGTTGCCGTAGACGCCCATGGTGTCCAGCGAGGTCCGCCAGCCGTTCGCCCCGACGCCGAAGGTCGCCATCGAGCCGAGGATCGCCGCGCGCGCCTCCTGCGCGCCGGCGTCGATCTCGGCCAGGTCGGCCTCGGTGAACCGGCCCGGGTCGAACTGCCGGCCCGGCACGATACCGAGGTGCGCGATGCGGGCCAGGGTGGAGAAGTCCGCGGCATGGGGCGGGTTGACCGCCAGCGCGTCGGCGGCCCACCGGAAGAAGTCGACCGTGCTGAGCCCGTTCACCAGGGCGAGCGCGTCGGCCGTCACGTCGATGTCGCCGTCGAGGTCGTACCCGCGCGGAGGAACCGCGGTCAGGGTGTAACCGTCCTGGACCTTCCAGACGGCCTCGTAGTCGGCGGGGCCGTTGGTCTGCGTCCGGCCGATGACCCACACGTACGGCGTGGGCGCCCGGAGCACCGTCACACCGTCCCGGGGAGTGCCGTAGTAGTGGGGTCCGACGACGAGGTAGTCCTGATCGCCGGTTCCGGTGGTGCGCTGGCCGATGGTGGCGAACACGTCGGTCCACATGTCCATCAGCGGGAGCATGAAGTACCGGTCGGCGGTGTCGCTGACGTGCAGCTCCACCGGGCCGCCGGTCAGGTCGAGCCAGGCTGTCGAATACAGCGTGTCGAAGTTCGGCCGCACCACGGCACGGAAGTCCGCCGACGGGAACTCGCGCATGTGGTGGAACTCGTTCGGCGGACCGTAGCCCGGCCTCCCCGCTGCGAGGGGCGAGGTGGCCTGTCGGCGGGTGACGTCCATCATGACCAGCGGGTAGAGATAGGTGTACGCCTCGCGGGCCAGGGTCCGCGGATCAGCCGACAGCATGCTCATACCTCATCGACTCCGTAGTGTGACGAGTGGGTTACGCCGGGTCGGGCACAGTCTGGCGTCGTGCGATCCGCAGCGCCAGAGCGCCTCGCGAGCCGGCCGCCGACAGGGCCGCCTTGGCAGGATGGGGGCGTGCGACTGGAACCGATCACCTGGGAACGGCTCACCGGCGCGCTCGCGGCGCATCTGGACGCCCTGGCCCCCGCCGACGGGGGTCCGTGGCTGAAGGTCGCCGTGGACGGCGCTCCCGCCGCGCGCCCCGGCGACCTCGCCGAGCGCGTGGCGTCCGAACTGCGGCTGCGGGGGCGGGACGTCGCGGCTGTCGCCACGTCCGGGTTCCTGCGTCCGGCGTCGCTGCGGTTCGAGTACGGCAAGGAGGATCCCGACGCGTACTACGGCGGCTGGTTCGACACCGGCGCGCTGTGGCGGGAGGTGTTCGGGCCGCTGGAAGCGGACGGCACCGGTCGGTTCCTGCCGGACCTGTGGGACCCGGTCGCCGACCGCGCGACCCGCAGCCCGTACCGGAGGCTCGCACCGGGCGGTGTCCTGCTGCTGCACGGGCCGTTCCTGCTGGGGCACTGGTTCCCCTTCGACCTCACCGTGCACCTGCGGCTGTCGGGCGCCGCACTGGCGCGGCGCACGCCCGAGCGCTGGACACTGCCCGCCTTCGAGCGGTACGAGGCGGAGGTCGCCCCGGCCGACGCGGCCGACGTGGTCGTACGCGCCGACGACCCCCGCCGCCCGGCCTGGGCCGGCCTGCCGTAGGCGCGGCCGGGCACCCGCCGGAGCCCCAGGGGCCCCCGGCGGGACCGCACCACCGACGTGCGCCGGGCACGCGCGGCCCGGGCGCGCGGCCCGCGGCGGACGTGGCCCGCGGCGGACGTGGCCCGCGGCGGACGCGGCACCGGCAGATGCCCCCTCCAGCCGCCCGCCCCGCGCGGACGCCCCGGTACGCCGTCCGCCGCCCCGCTCCGCCGGCCCTACACCGGGCGGCCGCCCACCACCGTCACCGCCTCGGCTCCCGCGCGGCACCCGGCCTCCGCGGCCTCGGCCGGCGTCGCCCCGGCCAGCCGCGCGGCCAGGAAGGCGCCCGCGAAGGCGTCGCCCGCGCCCGTCGTGTCGACCGGTCGCGCGGGCCGGGCGGGCATCCGCGCCACCACCTCGCCGGCCCGTGCGACCAGCGCCCCCCGCCCGCCCAGGGTCACCACCACCATCCGGTGGCAGCGACTCAGCGCGGCGGCGGCCGACTCCGGCTCGGGGAGCCCCGTCAGCAGTACCGCCTCGTCGGCGTTGGGGAAGAGCACGTCGGTGCCGTCGACGGCGGCGAGGAACCGCTCCGCGCCCAGCTCCCGGACGAACCCCGCGGACGCGGGGTCGACGCTCACCGCAACACCCCGCTCCCGCGCCGCCGCCATCGCGAGCCGGGCCGTCTCCCGGCTGGTCGCGGCGAAGAACAGGTATCCCGACAGGTGCAGATGAGCCACCCCGTCGAGGAGCCGCGGCGACCAGTCGGCCGGCGCCAGCCGCAGCACCGCGCCGCTGTCGGTGAGGAACGTCCGCTCCCCGCCCGCCCGGCCGTCCACCAGTGCCACCACCGTCCCGGTCGGCGCCTCCGCGTCCCGGACGAGCAGCGGACGCACCCCGGCCCGGCGCAGCGCCGCGGCGTGCCAGTCCGCCTCCGCCGCACCGACCCGCCCCAGCAGGCGTACGTCCGGGCACCCCGAGCGGGCCGCCCAGCAGGCCGCGTTGGCCGCCGCGCCACCGGGCAGGATCCGCACGCGCGCGGCGGTGTCCGTGCCGGGGGCGAGGGGACCGTCGTACCGGGCCACCACGTCGGTGACCGCATCCCCCACCAGCAGCAGGCCGCTCACGAAACCCCCGCCGCCCCACTGCCGCCCACTCCGCCGGCCCCGCCCGCATCCCCGCCGTGACGCCCCACCACCCCACCGGCGGCACCCGCTCCGCCATCCGCGCCGCCACCGCCGCCGGAACCGGCCCCGCCTCCACCCGCACCCCCGTCGACGCCGGCCCCACCCCCGGTCCCACCCGCACCCCCGTCGACGCCGGCCCCACCCCCGGCCCCGCCCGCCCCAGTGCCACCACCGTCGCCCCCGCTCCCCGCCCACGCCCCCGCGATCCGCGCCGCCAGCCGGACGTTGCCGCGCACCGCCGCGAGGTTCGCCTCCAGCGCGGCCCCGTCCGTGTGCCGCACCAGGTACTCCAGCAGGAACGGCGTCACCGCCTGCCCCGCGATGCCCCGCTCCCGGCACTCCGCGAGCCCCTGCGCCAGCACCCGGTCGTGCAGCGCGGGGTCCAGCTGCTCGCCCTCCGGCACGGGGTTGGCGACGACCAGGGCGGCGTCCGGCCCGCCCAGCGCGTCACCCGCCCGCATGACGGCCGCCACCTCCTCGGGCGAGCCGACCGTCCAGTCGACCGGCTCGCCGGACGACGCCAGGTAGAAGCCGGGGAAGCGGTCCGTCCCGTACCCGGCCACGCCCACGCCGAGCGTCTCCAGGCGCTCGAGGGTCGCCGGCACGTCGAGGATCGACTTCACCCCCGCGCAGACGACCGTGATCCGCGTCCGCGCCAGCAGCCGCAGATCCGCCGACTCGTCCTGCCCGCGCACCCACTCCCGGTGCACCCCGCCCAGGCCGCCCGTCGCGAAGACCCGCAGGCCCGCCCGCGCCGCCAGGAACGCCGTGGCCGACACGGTCGTCGCCCCGCAGGTCCCGGCCGCCACCGCCAGCGGCAGGTCGCGGTGGCCCAGCTTCCGCAGCGAACGGTCCGTCGCCACCCTCTCCAGCTGCGCCGCGTCCAGCCCGACCCGGGGCACCCCGTCCAGCACGGCGACCGTGGCCGGGACGGCGCCCCCGGCCCGTACGAGCGCCTCCAGCTCCCCGGCGACGGCCAGATTGCGCGGGCGCGGCAGCCCGTGCGCGATGATCGTCGACTCCAGGGCCACCACCGGGCGGCGCGCGGCCAGCGCCTCCCATACCTCATCCGACACCACCACCGCGGTCCGAGAAGACATGACCCATCCCTGGCGCGCCGGCCCCGCGCCCAAACATCCCCGGCCCGACGGGCCCCCTCCCCGTACGCTGCCCCCATGCGCACCCCCACCGCCCGGTACTTCTACGACGACCTCGCGGCCGACTACGACCTGCTGTACGCGGACTGGGACGCGAGCGTCGCCCGCCAGGGCACGGCGCTCGACGACCGCGTCACGCGCGCGCTGGGCCCCGGCCCGCACGACGTGCTGGACTGCGCCTGCGGCATCGGCACCCAGGCGCTCGGCCTCGCGGCGCTCGGCCACCGCGTCACCGGCACGGACCTCAGCCCCGTCGCCGCCGCCCGCGCCGCCCGCGAGGCCGCCGGCCGCGGGCTCGCCCTGACCGCGGCCGCCGCCGACATGCGCGCCCTGCCGCTGCGGGACGCGGCGTTCGACGTGGTCGTGTGCGCCGGCAACTCGCTGCCCCACCTGCTCACCCCCGACGACGTGCGCACCGCGCTGGCGGGGATGCGCCGCGTGCTGCGGCCGGGCGGACTGCTGCTCGCCGGCACCCGCCCGTACGACGAACTGCGTGCCGAACGACCCCTGTCCACGCCGCCCTCCGTCCGCACCGGCCCCGGGGGGCGTACGGTCAGCTTCCAGCTCTGGCACTGGCACGACGACGGCGAGCGCTACGACCTGGAGCTGTTCCAGCTCCGCCCGTCCGCCGACGAGGGGGCGGCTCCCGCCCCGGACCACTGGACGACCACCGTCCGCCGCGCCTCCTACTGGGCGGTCACCCGGCGGCAGCTGGCCGACCTGGCGGCGGAGGCCGGCTTCCACGACATCGCCTGGCACGAGCCGGACAGCATCGGCTTCCTCCAGCCGCTCATGACCGCCCGCACCTGACCCGCCCGACCCCGCCCCGTCCGCTCGCGGACTCCGGCACCGCCCGCACCCGCGCACCCCGCCCGACCCGTACGCCGCCCGCCGCCGTCCAGTACGCCCCGCGCACCCCCCGCCCGCGCCCGGTGGCCCTCCCCGGCGGTCAGAACAGCGGCTCCGGCAGCACCCCCTCCAGCACCAGCAGCCGCCGCTTGGTCTCCAGCCCGCCGCCGAACCCGCCCAGCCCGCCGTCGGCCTCCACCACGCGGTGGCAGGGCACCACGACCGGCAGCGGGTTGGCGCCCATGGCCGCGCCCACCGCCTGCGCCGCGCCCGGCTGCCCGACTCTGGCGGCCAGCTCCCCGTAGCCGACGACCGTCCCGTACGGCACCCCCGACGCCAGTTCGCGCAGCACCTGCCGGTTGAACCCGCTGGTCAGCGACCAGTCCAGAGGCAGGCGGAACTCCCGGAGGCGTCCCGCGAAGTACGCCTCCAGCATGCGTATCGGCTCCGCCAGGCGCCCCGTCGCCGTCTCGACCGGCTCCGCCCCGAGCCGCGCCGCGATCCGTCCGGGCGCCTCGCGCCGGACCTCCTCGCCCGCATGGAAGACCACGCCGACCAGCCCGTCGGCCGTGGCCGCCAGCAGCAGCGGACCGATGCCGCCGGAGACGACCGCCCACTCCACGGTCCGCCCCTCACCCTGTGCGCTGTCCATGCCGCCACCGTAAGCGCCCCCACTGACATCGGACGCGAGCACCTCCACCCCCAATAGCCCCGCTGGTCCCCCCGGCACCACCCACCCCGCCCGCACGAGACGGCGGCGCACCGGTGCACTACCCTCCACGCTCAGGTTCCCGGCGGAACACGAGGGGTGAGGGGCACACGGACATGCGGGGCACAGTCGAAGGATTCAGCCACGAACTCGTCACGCCCGTGGTGGCCTGCCTCATGGCCTGCCTGGGGGGCGCGCTCGGCCTGCGCTGCACCGTCAGATCCCTGCGCACGCCCCGACCACCGCGTATGGGCTGGCTCGTGCTGGGCGCGGTGTCCCTCGGCGCCGGCATATGGACCATGCACTTCGTCGCGATGACCGGCTTCCGCGTCGGGAACGCCACCATCACCCACGACCGGACGGTCACCTTCGCCAGCCTCGCCGTGGCCGTCCTCATGGTCGGCGTCGGGATCTACGTCGTCGGCCTGCGCGGCCGGACCGCCATGGCCCTGGTCACCGGGGGCACGATCACCGGTCTGGGCATCGCCACCATGCACTACCTGGGCATGGCCGGGATGCGGCTGCCCGGCCGGGTCGAGTACGACACCCCGACCGTCGTCCTCTCCGTGGCCATAGCCGTCGTCGCGGCCACAGCCGCGCTGTGGGCGGCGGTCAGCGTGCGAGGGTTCCCGGCGACCGTCGGCGCCAGCCTGGTCCTCGGCGCGGCCGTGACCGGGATGCACTACACCGGCATGGCCGCCGCCGACGTCCACCTGCACGGTGGGGTCACCGCCGCGCAGGGGCCCGCCGCGACCGCCGGGCCCGTCCCCGGAGGGCTCACCGGAGCGGTCGACGCCTCGGGCGCGGCCGAGGCCGTGGACGCCGTCGGGGCGGGGGCCGCCGACGCCGTGGGCGGCGCCTTCGACGCGGCCGTGACGGCGGGCGGTGCCGGCGCGCCCGCGCTGGTGCCGCTGCTCGTCGGCCCGGCCGCCTTCCTGCTGCTGGCGGGCGTGGCGGTGCTGTTCGACCCGGCCCTCGTCACGGGCGACGGGCCGGGCCGGCACCCCGCCGACCCGCGCCCCCACCTGCCCGGCGTCCCGGCGCCCCGCCAGCGCGAGCGCGACGCCCACCGCTGACCGGCCCCGGCTGTCAGTGCCGGGTCGTACGGTGGAGTCATGCGGCCCGTAACCCAGATCGAACGCTCGGTGGCGCCCTTCGAGGTCGTCAGCCCCTTCCAGCCCAGCGGTGACCAGCCCGCCGCCATCGCCGACCTCGAGCGGCGCGTCCGCGCGGGGGAGAAGGACGTCGTCCTGCTCGGTGCGACCGGCACGGGCAAGTCGGCCACCACGGCGTGGATGATCGAGCGGCTCCAGCGGCCCACCCTCGTCATGGCGCCGAACAAGACCCTCGCCGCCCAGCTGGCGAACGAGTTCCGCGAGCTGCTGCCGAACAACGCCGTCGAGTACTTCGTCTCGTACTACGACTACTACCAGCCCGAGGCGTACGTCCCGCAGTCGGACACGTACATCGAGAAGGACTCCTCGATCAACGAGGAGGTGGAGCGCCTGCGCCACTCCGCGACGAACTCCCTGCTGACCCGCCGCGACGTGGTCGTCGTCGCCTCCGTCTCCTGCATCTACGGCCTGGGCACGCCCCAGGAGTACGTCGACCGGATGGTCTCCCTCAAGGTCGGCGACGAGGTGGACCGCGACGAGCTGCTGCGCCGCTTCGTCGACATCCAGTACACGCGCAACGACCTCGCGTTCACGCGCGGCACCTTCCGGGTGCGTGGCGACACGATCGAGATCTTCCCGGTGTACGAGGAGCTCGCCGTCCGCATCGAGATGTTCGGCGACGAGATCGAGGCCCTCTCCACGCTCCACCCCCTCACCGGCGAGGTGATCAGCGACGACCGGCAGCTGTACGTCTTCCCCGCCAGCCACTACGTGGCGGGCCCCGAGCGCATGGAGCGCGCCGTCACCGGCATCGAGGCGGAGCTGGAGCAGCGCCTCGCCGAGCTGGAGAGGCAGGGCAAGCTGCTGGAGGCCCAGCGGCTGCGCATGCGCACCACGTACGACATCGAGATGATGCGCCAGATCGGCTCCTGCTCCGGCATCGAGAACTACTCGCTCCACTTCGACCAGCGCGAGCCGGGCTCCCCGCCCAACACCCTCCTCGACTACTTCCCCGAGGACTTCCTGCTGGTCATCGACGAGTCCCACGTCACGGTCCCGCAGATCGGTGCCATGTACGAGGGCGACGCGTCGAGGAAGCGGACCCTGGTGGACCACGGCTTCCGGCTGCCGTCGGCGCTGGACAACCGCCCACTGAAGTGGGAGGAGTTCAAGGAGCGCATCGGGCAGACCGTCTATCTGTCGGCCACGCCCGGCGCCTACGAGATGTCCCGCTCCGACGGGTTCGTCGAGCAGATCATCCGGCCCACCGGCCTCGTCGACCCGGAGGTCGTCGTCAAGCCCACCGAGGGCCAGATCGACGACCTGGTCCACGAGATCCGCCTGCGCACCGAGCGGGACGAGCGCGTCCTCGTCACGACGCTCACCAAGAAGATGGCCGAGGACCTCACGGACTACTTCCTGGAGCTCGGCATCCAGGTGCGCTACCTGCACAGCGACGTGGACACGCTGCGCCGCATCGAGCTGCTGCGCGAGCTGCGCTCCGGCGAGTACGACGTGCTGGTCGGCATCAACCTGCTCCGCGAGGGCCTCGACCTGCCCGAGGTGTCCCTGGTCGCCATCCTCGACGCCGACAAGCAGGGCTTCCTGCGGTCCGGCACCTCCCTGATCCAGACCATCGGCCGCGCCGCGCGCAACGTCTCCGGCCAGGTCCACATGTACGCGGACACCGTCACGCCCGCGATGGCCCAGGCCATCGACGAGACCAACCGCCGCCGCGCCAAGCAGATCGCCTACAACGAGGCCAACGGCATCGACCCGCAGCCGCTCCGGAAGAAGATCAACGACATCGTCGCCACCATCGCGCGCGAGGAGGTCGACACGGAGCAGCTGCTGGGCACGGGCTACCGCCAGCAGAAGGACGGCAAGGGCGCCAAGACCCCCGTTCCGTCCCTGGGCACGGCCGCGAAGGCCGCCAAGGACGGCGGCAAGCCCGCCGCCAAGCCGGCCAAGGGCAGGGCGGCGGCCCGCACGGGCGCCGTGACGAGCGACCGGCCGGCCGCCGAACTGGCCGGGATCATCGAGGAGATGACGGAGCGCATGCGGGCCGCAGCGGCCGACCTCCAGTTCGAGGTCGCCGCCCGGCTGCGCGACGAGGTGAGCGAGCTGAAGAAGGAGCTGCGCCAGATGAAGGAGGCGGGCATCTCCTGACGCCCGGCCCCCGCCGTCCGGCCGGCCCCCGCGCCCGCCCCTCGCAGGGGCGGGCGGGAGCCGGGCCGGGAGGGCGCCGGGCGGTGTGTTGCAACACCGATACAAAGCGGGTCCGGCCCTCATCCCGGCGCTGGGACCCCGCATAGGGTGCTGGGAACCGCACCCCACTCGAACAGGGCGGGCCGCGGCGGGGAAGGCTACGAGAGGGGACAGCGCGTGTCGGTCAACTTGACCAAGGGCCAGGCCATCAGCCTGCAGAAGAGCGACGGGGGGACCCTGACCGCGGTGCGGATGGGGCTCGGGTGGCAGGCGGCGCCGCGCCGCGGTCTGTTCGGCTCGCGCACCCGGGAGATCGACCTCGACGCGTCGGCGGTGCTGTTCGCCGGCAAGCAGCCGGTCGACGTGGTCTTCTTCCGCCATCTGGTGAGCGACGACGGCTCGGTCCGCCACACCGGCGACAACCTGGTGGGCGGCGCCGGCCAGGGCGGTGACGACGAGGCGGTCCTCGTGGACCTCCAGCGCGTACCGGTCCACATCGACCAGATCGTCTTCACGGTCAACTCCTTCACCGGCCAGTCGTTCCAGGAGGTGCAGAACGCCTTCTGCCGCCTGGTCGACGAGACGAACGGCCAGGAGCTCGCCCGCTACACCCTGGCCGGCGGCGGGCAGTACACCGCGCAGATCATGGCGAAGGTGCACCGCACCGGGGGCGGCTGGACCATGACGGCCATCGGCGCCCCGTCGAACGGCCGGACGTTCCAGGACCTGATGCCGGCGATCCTGCCCCACCTGTAGCGGCACGGCCGCACGCCGCGCGCCCGCGGCCGGACACCGCGCCGCCCCGGGGCGGCGGCCGTGCGCACGGCTGCGGGCCGTGAGCGCCGCCCACGGCCCGCAGCGGCCGTGAGCGCGGCCTGCGCGTCCGCGGGCGGTGGCGGTCCGCCCGTGCCCGCGGCCGTACGCCTCGTGCGCCGCGTCCGCGCCCGTACGCACCGCAGCTCCCGGCGCCCGGCCGCCGGGAGCTGCCGCGTGGGCGACCCGCGCGGCAGGACGCACAGCGCGACCAGGCGGCCGGCGCGCCCAGCGCGCGCCGCGACGCACCGCCACCGGCGCGCGGACACCGGGTCCGCGACCGGCGCGACCACCCGAGGGGGAGACAGACGATGACCGCCGAGCTGGTCCGGGGGCAGAACCACCCGCTGCCCGGCACCCGACTGGAGATCCGGGTGTCGGCCGGGGTGCCGGTGGCGGCGGGGGCCACGCTCTGCGACGCCGCCGGGACCGTCACCGCGGCCGACCGCGTCGCCCATCCCGGCGCCCCGTCCCTGCCCGGTGTCCAGGTGCCCCGCCGGGCGGCGGCCGAGCACCGGCTCACCGTGGACCTCGGCGCCGTCCCCGCCGACGTGCACCGCGTCGCCGTCCATCTGGCGCTGCCCGAGGGCGCGGGCGGGCATGACCGGTTCGGCGCCGTCGCCGCGCCCTTCGTCGCCGTGGCCGAGCCGGACGGCACCGGGATCGCCACATACACCCTCACGGGCCTCACCACCGAGTCGGCCGTCGTCGCCGTGGAGCTGTACCGGCGCCAGGGCGCCTGGAAGGTCCGGGCCGTCGGCCAGGGGTACGAAGGCGGCCTCGCCGCCCTCCTCCGGGACCAGGGCGTGCCCGGCGCCGCCGCGCTCGCCGCCGCCGTACGGGCCGCCGTGGCGCCCGGCCCCGACCAGGCCGCCCCCGCCCCCGCGCCGCGCAGCGGGCAGGACGCCCCGGGCCGCCGTACGGCCCCAGCGGCCGCCTCGCCCGCCCCCGGCCTGCCCGCCCCGCCTGCCGGCGCCCCGGCCCCCCGCCCGCCCCGGACGCCGGCGGCACCCGCCGCCGCACCGGAACCGGCCCGCCCAGGCGTTCCCGCACCACCGGCCGCCGAACATGTGCCCCCGCCGCCGTCCCAGCCGCCGTCCCAGGCGCCGTCCCAGGCGGCCTCCTCCGGCGGGCCCATCGACTACACCCACCCCCGGCGCCGTACGGCCCCGCCACCTCCACGGCTCCCGTCCGCGCCGCCCGCGCCGCCAGGAACGCCCGCCGCGCCGGTCGCCGGGGACGCCACCGGCTGGTCCATGGAAGAGCGCCTCTACAACCAGGTCTGGGGCATGTTCGAGGACCTGGCCCGGACGACGGCCGCCTACCGCAGCGCCGTCGACTTCGCCGAGTCCCGGATGGCGCAGGAGCTGGACAGCGCCCTGTCCGACCCGCGCAGCCGCCTCGGTACGGCGGGTGACGCCGCCCGCGCCGAGGCCCGCGCCCGGTGCCGGGAGCTCACCGACCGGGCCCGCGAGGCGCTCGACCGGGACCTCGCCCAGCTCACCGCCGAGTCGGAGGTGGTCGAGCCGGCGCTCCCGCCCGCCTTCGCCCGCTGGGACAACCCGGTCTGGCACGCCTACCGCGTGCCCACCGAACCTCCGATGGCGCTGCGCCTCGGCGACCTCCACCTCCCCGAGCGGCCGCAGCTGCGCATCCCGATGCTGATCAGACTGCCCCTGGAGCGCGGCCTGTGGGTGGACGCCGGCCGCGGCGGCTCGGAGCAGGCCCTCCTGATGGACGAGGACCGGCTGCGCCGCCTCGCCCTCGACACGGCCGTCGCGCACGCGGCGCGCCTCCTGGCCGCCCACCCGCCCGGCGGCCTCACCGTCCAGGTGATCGACCCGGCCGGTTCGGGTGCCGCCGCGTTCGCCCCGCTCACCGCCTCCGGAGTGCTGGCCGGGCCCCCGGCGGCCGGGCCGGGCGGAGTGGAAGCGGTCCTGGAGCGGCTGGTGCGCCGCGTGGACCTCGTGCAGATGGCCCTGCGCGGCGGCGCGGACGACGACGCCCTGCCCCCGGACCTGGACACGGCGCGACAGCTGCTCGTCGTCAACGACTTCCCGCTCGGCTTCGACGACCGGGCCGTCACCCGGCTGCGGTACCTGGCCGACGAGGGCCCGGCCGTGGGCGTGCACCTGCTGATGGTCGCGGACCGCGAGGACGCCGCCGCGTACGGGCCGTTGCTCGATCCGCTGTGGCGCTCGCTGCTGCGGGTGACGCCGGTGCCGGACGACCACCTGGCCGACCCGTGGGTGGGGCACGCCTGGACGTACGAGCCGCCGCGGGTGCCGACCGGCAGCCAGGTGCTGCACCAGGTGCTCGAGCGGGTGGCGCAGGCCCGCCGCGCCCGTGGCCGCTGACCAGGGCGGTACGGAAGCCTCGCGCGCGCACGCGGCCGACGGCGTTGTCGCGCCCCCCGCCCCCGCTCCTTCCGCCGACCCGCCGTCCGCCGCACCCGCCCCCGCTCCTTCCGCCGACCCGCCGTCCGCCGCGCGCCGCCACGCTCGCCGCGCTCGCAGCGCAAGCCTCCGCGGGTCCCGCCGACCATGGAGCAACGGCCGTGACCTGCGCCTTTGGGCTTGCCTTTGCCAGCCCCTTTACCGCTTCTTGGGGTTTCGTGTACGGTTCCTTTACGCGGAGGGGAGTACTCCCACACAGCGGCGTGCCCGTCAGTACGGACCGGTCGGACGGAGGACCGGACCCGGGGCGCCGGCCCGCACGCCGCCCGCGAGCACTCGGTGGCGCACGGGTGGAAGAGACCTCCGGCAGCGGCGACGCTGATCAGTAGCCGTACGACGCCGGAGGCGCAATGGACGTTTCTATGACCATGTGGGTGGTGACCGTTCTCGGTCTCACCGCCCTGATCGGGGTCGACTTCCTCATCGGGCGCAAGCCCCATGACGTGTCGATCAAGGAAGCCGGGATCTGGACGGCCGTCTGGGTCGTCCTCGCCGTCCTGTTCGGCCTGAGTCTGTTCCTCGCCGGCGAGCGGCAGGCCTCCGGGGAGTTCTTCGCCGGCTACATCACCGAGAAGTCGCTGAGCGTCGACAACCTCTTCGTCTTCGTCCTGATCATGGCGAAGTTCTCGGTCCCCTCCCACCTCCAGCAGCGCGTGCTGCTCATCGGCGTCCTCATCGCACTGGTGCTCCGCGCGATCTTCATCGCCGCGGGCGCCGCGATCATCGCCAGCTTCTCGTGGGTCTTCTACATCTTCGGCGCCTTCCTGATCTTCACGGCATGGAAGCTGATCAAGGAGGCCTCCTCCGACGAGCCGGAGGAGGAGTTCGAGGAGAACCGCCTCCTGAAGTCGATCGAGCAGCGCTTCGGCGTCGCCGACCGCTACTACGGCACGAAGCTGTCCATCCAGGTCGCGGGCAAGCGGGTGCTGACTCCGCTGATGGTGGTCATGCTCGCCATCGGCACCACGGACATCCTGTTCGCGCTGGACTCCATCCCCGCGATCTTCGGCCTGACCCAGGACCCGTACGTCGTCTTCACGGCGAACGCCTTCGCCCTGATGGGCCTGCGGCAGCTGTACTTCCTCATCGGCGGCCTGCTCAAGAAGCTGGTCCACCTCAGCTACGGGCTCTCGGTCATCCTCGGCTTCATCGGTGTGAAGCTCATCCTGCACGCCCTGCACGAGTCCGGGGTGCACGTCCCCGAGATCTCCATCCCCTTCTCGCTGGCCGTCATCTGCGGGGTTCTGATCATCACCACGATCACCAGCCTCATCGCCTCCCGCCGGCAGGCGGCCGAGGAGGGGGCGGACGGCAAGGACGCCGACTCGGAGTCCGCGAAGATCTGACCTCCCCCCACGGGTACCGCCCCCCCCACGCCGGCCGGGTCGTTCCACGACCCGGCCGGCGACGTGCTCCCGGCCGCGGCTCGCCCCCGCCCCCGGTCCGGCGAGCCCCGCCCCGCGCCGGCGAGCCCGCCCCTCGGGATCGCCGCGTCGACCGACGGCGGGCCGGCACGGCCGCGCAGGCCTCAGACCGGCGCGGGTTCACCTGCTGCGCGCCGCCCGGCCTCGACCGCTCCCGGCGCGGTCTCCGGGAGCAGCGCGAAGCAGCCCAGACTCACCACCGACACCCCCGCCAGGTACGCCGCCACACCCCACGGCGGCCCCGCACCACCCGACGCCGCGGTCGCCACCACGGGCGTCAGCGCCCCGCCCAGCACCCCCGCGAGGTTGTAGCCGACCGCCGCCCCCGTGCACCGGACACGGGGCTCGTACAGCTCCGGCAGGTACGCGCCGACCACCGCGAACATCGCGGCGAACGCCAGCAGGGCCACCACGATCGCCAGGAACATCAGCACCGGCCGCCCCGTGTGCAGCAGCCACACCATCGGGAACATCCACACCGTGCAAGCGGCGCACCCCGCCAGGCACATCGGCCGCCGCCCGTACCGGTCGCCCAGCACCGCCGCGAACGGCGTCGCCGCGCCCTTGACGGCCACCGCCGCCATCACACAGCCCAGCATCGCCGTACGGCCCACCCCGAGCCGCTCCGTCCCGTACGCCAGGGCCCAGGTGGACACCGCGTAGAAGACCGCGTACCCCACCGACAGCGCCCCCGCGGTCAGCAGCAGCCGCCGCCAGTGCGCCCGCACCACCTCCAGCAGCGGGGCACTCGTCCGCCCCCCGGTCTCCGCCAGCTCCCGGAACTGCGGGGTCTCCGCCAGGGACGACCGCAGCAGCAGCCCGCACAGGGCCGGCAGCTCGGCCGCCCAGAACGGCACCCGCCACCCCCACGAGCGGAACGCCGCGTCGCTCAGCCCTGCCGAGAGCGCCAGCATCACCCCGTTCGCCAGCAGGAACCCCACCGACGGGCCGATCTGCGGGAAGCTCGCCCACAGGGCCCGCCGCCGCTCCGGCGCGTGCTCCCCGGCGAGCAGCACCGCCCCGCCCCACTCGCCGCCCAGCCCCAGGCCCTGCAGGAACCGCAGCGCCAGCAGCAGTGCCGGCGCCGCGGGCCCGATCGCCGCGTACGACGGCACGCAGCCCACGGCGACCGTCGCCGCGCCCGTCAGCGCCAGCGACACGAACAGCACGGGCCGCCGTCCCCGCCGGTCGCCGACGTGGCCGAAGACCACCGCCCCCAGCGGCCGTGAGACGAAGCCCACGGCGAACGTCCCGAACGCCGCGAGCGTCCCCGCCAGCGGCGAGAACGTGGGGAAGAACAGGGGGCCCAGGACCAGTGCGGCGGCGGTCCCGTAGACGTAGAAGTCGTAGAACTCGACGGCCGTCCCGACCAGGGAGGCCGCCGCGAGCCGCCTCATGGGGCGCCCGCCCGCGGACCGCCCGCGGCACCGCTCGGGGTGCTTCCGCGAGCCGTCGGGGCGGGCGCGCGGGCGGGGGAGAGGCCGGTACGGGAAAGGGCGCATGCCGCGCCAACCGCACCCGGCGCACCAGGGTCACGGGGCGCACGGAGTCACGGGGTGCACGGAGCCGTGGGATGCGCCGGGTCCCGAGCCGCCCCGTCGCGCGGGCCCCCGCGGGGCGCCGTCCCGCGCGCCGCCCGGGGGCGCGTCACCAGCCGCGGGCGCGCCACTCCGGGAGCTGCGGGCGCTCGTCGCCCAGGGTGGTGTCCCGGCCGTGCCCCGGATAGACCCAGGTCTCGTCCGGCAGCGCCTCGAACAGCTTGGTCTCCACGTCGCGAAGCAGGCTCGCGAACGCCTCGGGGTCCTTGTGGGTGTTGCCCACGCCGCCCGGGAACAGGCAGTCCCCCGTGAAGACGTGCGGGTGGCCGTGCGGGTCGTCGTAGACCAGCACGATCGAGCCGGGCGTGTGCCCCGTCATGTGGCGCGCGGTCAGCTCCACCCGGCCCACCCGGACCGTGTCGCCGTCCTCCACGAGGACGTCCGTCGGCACGTCGATGCCCTCGGCGTCGTACCGCCCGGCGTAGGTGCGGGCACCGGTGGCCGCCACCACGTCCGGCAGGGCGTACCAGTGGTCGTGGTGGCGGTGGGTGGTGACGACGGCCGCGACGCCGTCGTCACCGATCAGCCGGAGCAGGGTGCGCGGCTCGTTGGCCGCGTCGATCAGCAGCTGCTCGCCGGTGGCCCGGCAGCGCAGCAGGTAGGCGTTGTTGTCCATCGGCCCGACGGCGACCTTCGAGACGATCAGGTCCGTCAGCTCGTGCACGTCCGCGGGTCCGCCGACCTTCACCGCTCCGCTGTACGTCATGGGACCAGCCTATAGCGGGGGCAGCGCCGGAAGGGTGCCGTCCGGGACGGCCAGCGCGGAGCCGTCGCGGCGGCCGGCGAGCCAGCCCAGCAGGTCGGCCGCGGCGCCCCGGACGGTGACCGGGCCGCCGTCCGCGCCGCCTCCGGTCGTCCACGTCCGGCCGTCCTCGGCCACGACGGTGGTGGCGGGGACGTCCTCGCGGCCGGCGAACCGCTCGGCCAGGAAGTCGATCTCCCGCTCGGTGAACTCCTTCGGCAGGTCCTCCAGCTCGTAGCCGACCCCCAGGTCGACATGGTGCAGCTCGACCTCCACGAGGCGGCGGAAGGGGACGCGGGCGGCCAGGTCGGTCACCCCGTTGCGCAGCTCGACGGTGCGGCCCCAGTCGGCGGGAGCGTCGCCCTCCGCCCGGAAGCGCTCGGCGCTGGCCCGCAGGTCGTCCAGCTGGGCGCCGAGCGGCCGGCCGGCGTCCCGCTCGATGTCGGCCTCGCGGGCCTGGGCGCTCGGGTACATCGGCAGCCCGCGCAGAACGTTCACCAGGGCGTCCGCGTTACGGGAGAGGTGCGCCAGGACGTGGCCGCGGGTCCAGCCGGGGAGCCGGGAGGGCGCGGCGAGCGCGGCGTCGTCGAGCGTGGTGGCGGCGGCGAGCAGCCGCTCGGTCGCCTCGTGCACGGAGGCCAGGTCACGGGTGTGGTCGATCATGGTGCTGACAGTAGCGCCGCCACTCGTTCGGGTGAAGGTGGGCCGGAGCGGCCAGAAATCGAATGCGCGTGCTATACGCTCGATGGAGGCATCCTTGGTAGTCAGGCAGTCATCCATCTGGCGGCCCCCCGGCCTCGGGGCGGTCGGAGGCGGGGGCTGTAGCCCCCAGCTTCTCTCAAGAAAGGTGCGGACCCGGCGTGGCCGACCGTCTCATCGTCCGTGGCGCGCGCGAGCACAATCTCAAGAACGTCTCGCTCGACCTGCCCCGTGACTCGCTCATCGTCTTCACCGGTCTCTCCGGGTCGGGCAAGTCCTCCCTCGCGTTCGACACGATCTTCGCCGAAGGGCAGCGCCGGTACGTCGAGTCCCTCTCGTCGTACGCCCGGCAGTTCCTCGGCCAGATGGACAAGCCGGACGTCGACTTCATCGAGGGCCTCTCCCCGGCGGTGTCCATCGACCAGAAGTCGACCTCGCGCAACCCGCGCTCCACGGTCGGCACGATCACGGAGGTCTACGACTACCTCCGCCTCCTCTTCGCGCGCATCGGCAAGCCGCACTGCCCCGAGTGCCGCCGCCCCATCACCCGCCAGTCGCCGCAGGCCATCGTGGACAGGGTCCTGGAGCTGCCCGAGGGCAGCCGCTTCCAGGTCCTGTCGCCATTGGTCCGCGAGCGCAAGGGCGAGTTCGTCGACCTCTTCGCCGACCTCCAGACCAAGGGCTACAGCCGGGCCCGCGTCGACGGCGAGACCGTCCAGCTGACCGAGCCGCCCAAGCTGAAGAAGCAGGAGAAGCACACGATCGAGGTGGTCGTGGACCGCCTCACGGTCAAGGGGAGCGCCAAGCGGCGGCTCACCGACTCCGTGGAGACCGCGCTCGGCCTCTCCGGCGGCATGGTCGTGCTCGACTTCGTCGACCTCCCCGAGGACGACCCCGAGCGCGAGCGGATGTACTCGGAGCACCTCTACTGCCCGTACGACGACCTGTCCTTCGAGGAGCTGGAGCCCCGCTCCTTCTCGTTCAACTCGCCGTTCGGCGCCTGCCCCGACTGCACCGGCATCGGCACGCGCATGGAGGTCGACCCGGAGCTGGTCGTCCCCGACGAGGAGCGCTCCCTCGACGAGGGCGCCATCCACCCGTGGTCGCACGGCCACACCAAGGAGTACTTCGGCCGGCTCATCGGCGGCCTCGCCGAGACCCTCGGGTTCCGTACGGACATCCCGTGGGCCGGGCTGCCCCAGCGCGCCAAGAAGGCCCTGCTGCACGGCCACAAGACCCAGGTCGAGGTGCGGTACCGCAACCGCTACGGCAGGGAGCGGGCGTACACGACCGCCTTCGAGGGCGCCGTCTCCTTCGTGAAGCGCCGCCACAGCGAGGCGGAGAGCGACTCCAGCCGCGAGCGCTTCGAGGGCTACATGCGCGAGGTGCCCTGCCCCACCTGCGAGGGCACGCGCCTCAAGCCGATCGTGCTCGCCGTCACGATCATGGACAAGTCCATCGCGGACGTCTCGGCCATGTCGATCAGCGAGTGCGCCGAGTTCCTCGGCCGGCTCACGCTCAGCGCCCGCGACAAGAAGATCGCCGAGCGGGTCCTGAAGGAGGTCAACGAGCGGCTGAGGTTCCTGGTCGACGTGGGCCTCGACTACCTCTCGCTGAACCGCGCGGCCGGCACGCTCTCCGGCGGCGAGGCCCAGCGCATCCGGCTCGCCACCCAGATCGGCTCCGGTCTGGTGGGCGTGCTGTACGTGCTCGACGAGCCGTCCATCGGTCTCCACCAGCGCGACAACCACCGGCTGATCGAGACCCTCGTGCGCCTGCGGGACATGGGCAACACGCTCATCGTCGTCGAGCACGACGAGGACACCATCAAGGTCGCCGACTGGATCGTGGACATCGGCCCCGGCGCCGGCGAGCACGGCGGCGAGGTCGTCCACTCCGGCACGCTGAAGCAGCTCCTCGGCAACAAGCAGTCGACGACCGGGCAGTACCTCTCCGGCCGGAAGTCCATCCCCGTGCCGGACGTCCGCCGCCCGGTCGACCCGGCTCGGCAGCTCACCGTGCACGGCGCCCGCGAGAACAACCTGCGGGACATCGACGTGTCCTTCCCGCTCGGTGTGCTCACGGCCGTCACCGGCGTCTCCGGCTCCGGCAAGTCGACCCTGGTCAACGACATCCTGTACACCCACCTGGCACGCGAGCTGAACGGCGCCAGGTCCGTGCCCGGACGGCACACGCGCGTGGACGGCGACGACCTGGTCGACAAGGTCGTCCACGTCGACCAGTCGCCCATCGGCCGCACCCCGCGCTCCAACCCGGCCACGTACACGGGCGTCTTCGACCACGTGCGCAAGCTGTTCGCCGAGACCACGGAGGCGAAGGTGCGCGGCTACATGCCGGGCCGCTTCTCCTTCAACGTCAAGGGCGGCCGCTGCGAGAACTGCTCGGGCGACGGCACGATCAAGATCGAGATGAACTTCCTCCCGGACGTGTACGTCCCGTGCGAGGTCTGCCACGGCGCCCGCTACAACCGGGAGACCCTGGAGGTCCACTACAAGGGCAAGTCCATCGCCGAGGTGCTGGACATGCCCATCGAGGAGGCCCTGGACTTCTTCGAGGCGGTCCCCACGATCTCCCGCCACCTGCGGACGCTCCACGAGGTCGGCCTCGGGTACGTGAGGCTCGGGCAGTCCGCGCCGACCCTCTCCGGCGGCGAGGCGCAGCGCGTGAAGCTCGCCAGCGAGCTCCAGAAGCGCTCCACGGGCCGCACGGTCTACGTCCTGGACGAGCCGACCACCGGCCTCCACTTCGAGGACATCGCCAAGCTGATCAAGGTGCTCTCCGACCTGGTCGACAAGGGCAACACGGTCATCGTCATCGAGCACAACCTCGACGTGATCAAGACGGCCGACTGGCTGGTCGACATGGGTCCCGAGGGCGGCAGCGGCGGCGGTCTCGTGGTCGCCGAGGGCACGCCCGAGACGGTCGCGGGGGTGCCCGCGAGCCACACGGGCAAGTTCCTCCGGGACATCCTGGACCCCGCCCGCATCAGCGACGCGCCGCCCGTCAGGCCCGCCCGCCAGCGGCGCCGCCGCTGACCCCTCCCTCGGGGGCCGGGCCGGACCGCCCGCCGGCCCGGCCCCCGGAAGCCCCGGAAGAGCCCCGCCCCCGAGACGCGCTCCCGGCCGGAGCCGAAAGGCCCGACCCGGGGGAGGGGGTGGAGGTCTGCGTCGGTATCGTCGGGTCCGTACCGAACACCAAGCGGAACCCGCCCATCCAGGAGCACCCATGTCCGGCCAGCCCGCCACCCGCCGCACCGTGCTGAAAGGCGCCGCCCTCGCCGGTACCGCCGGGCTCGGGGTCGCCGCCTGTTCCACCGAGTCCAAGCTCGGTCACGCCCGGACGCCCACCCCCACCGCGCCCGTCGACCTGGGAGCGGCCGACGAGGTGCCGGTCGGCGGTGCCCGGCTCTACCGCGAGCAGCGCCTGCTCGTGCACCGCCCCGCCCAGGGCGAGTACAGGGCGTTCAGCGCCCAGTGCACCCACGCCGGGTGCGTCCTCGACAAGATCGAGGAGCAGGAGGGCAACTGCCCCTGCCACGGCAGCCGCTTCGACGTCACCACCGGCAAGGCGCTCAAGGGCCCCGCGACGGTCCCGCTGCCCGAGGTGCCCGTCACGGTGAGGAACGGCAAGCTGATCGCCGGCCCCCAGTAGGGCCCGCGCACCGGGCCCCGGACCCACCGCCCGGCCCCGGCCCCGCTCGCACCCTGCGCCCCGCCCCGCCCCGTACGGACCCCCACACGCGGCCCACCGCCCGGCAGCCACCCCGAGCCGCCGCCCACCACCCGCCGCCCACCGAGCCGCCGCCCGCCACCCGCCCCGCGGCCCCCGGTCGGCGCCCCGCGGACGCCGCGCACCCGCGCCCGGCCGGACACCCCGCCGGCGCGGCCCCCGCGGCCACCCGGCAGGCCGTCGGGGCCCCTCCGGCGGCCGGCCGGGCTGTCGGTGGGCGCCAGTAGGGTGTGAGGCATGGCAGACCCCTCCAGCTACCGCCCCAAGCCGGGACAGATCCCCGACTCGCCGGGGGTCTACAAGTTCCGCGACGAGCACGGCCGCGTCATCTACGTCGGCAAGGCCAAGTCCCTGCGCCAGCGCCTCGCCAGCTACTTCCAGGACCTGGCGGGCCTCCACCCGCGCACCCGGACCATGGTGACCACGGCCGCCTCCGTGGAGTGGACCGTGGTCTCCACGGAGGTCGAGGCGCTCCAGCTGGAGTACTCCTGGATCAAGGAGTTCGACCCCCGCTTCAACGTCAAGTACCGCGACGACAAGAGCTATCCGTACCTCGCCGTCACCCTCGGCGACGAGTTCCCCCGGGTCCAGGTCATGCGCGGCCACAAGCAGAAGGGCGTGCGCTACTTCGGGCCGTACGCGCACGCCTGGGCCATCCGCGAGACCGTCGACCTGCTCCTGCGCGTCTTCCCGGTCCGCACGTGCACGTCCGGCGTCTTCCGCAACGCCCACCGCACCGGCCGCCCCTGCCTCCTCGGCTACATCGGCAAGTGCTCGGCCCCCTGCGTCGGCCGGGTCACCCCCGAGGAGCACCGCGAACTGGCCGAGGACTTCTGCGACTTCATGGCCGGCCGGACCGGGACGTACATCCGCCGTCTGGAGAAGGACATGACGGCGGCCGCCGAGGACATGGAGTACGAGCGCGCCGCCCGCCTCCGCGACGACATAGAGGCGCTGCGCCGGGCCATGGAGAAGAACGCCGTCGTCCTCGCCGACGCCACCGACGCCGACCTGATCGCCGTGGCGGAGGACGAGCTGGAGGCGGCCGTCCAGATCTTCCACGTCCGCGGCGGACGGGTCAGGGGCCAGCGCGGCTGGGTCACCGACAAGGTCGAGGCGGTGGACACGGCCGGCCTCGTCGAGCACGCCCTCCAGCAGCTCTACGGCGAGGAGAGCGGTGACGCCGTGCCCAGGGAGGTCCTGGTCCCCGCCCTCCCCGACGACCTCGACGCGGTCACGCAGTGGCTGAGCGGCCGCCGCGGCTCCCAGGTCTCCCTGCGCGTCCCGCAGCGCGGCGACAAGAGGGACCTGATGGAGACCGTCGGGCGCAACGCCCAGCAGTCCCTGGTCCTCCACAAGACCAAGCGCGCCAGCGACCTCACCACCCGGTCCCGCGCACTGGAGGAGATCGCCGACGCCCTCGGGCTGGACGCGGCCCCGCTGCGCATCGAGTGCTTCGACATCTCCCACCTGCAGGGGGAGGACGTCGTCGCCTCCATGGTCGTCTTCGAGGACGGGCTGCCCCGCAAGAGCGAGTACCGCCGCTTCCAGATCAAGGGCCGCGTCGGCGACACACAGGTCTGGCACGGCCAGGGGCAGGACGACGTCCGCTCCATGCACGAGGTGGTCAGCCGCCGGTTCCGGCGCTACCTCGCCGAGAAGGAGCAGACGGGGGAGTGGCTGCCCGAGAGCGGCGAGGCCCCCGCGTCGCCCCGGCCGGCCGGCGCGGACCCATCCGCCGGGGGCGAGGCCGGCCCGGCCCCCGCCGAGGAGAACGGCCGCCCCCGGAAGTTCGCCTACCCGCCGCAGCTCGTCGTGGTCGACGGCGGTCGGCCGCAGGTCGCCGCCGCCCGCAGGGCCCTGGACGAGCTGGGCATCGACGACGTCGCCGTGTGCGGCCTCGCCAAGCGCCTGGAGGAGGTCTGGCTCCCCGGCGAGGACGACCCCGTGGTCCTGCCCCGCACCAGCGAGGGCCTGTACCTCCTCCAGCGCATCCGTGACACGGCTCACGACTTCGCCATCCGCTACCAGCGGGGCAAGCGGGGCAAGCGGCTGAGGACGAGCCCCCTGGACGACGTGCCGGGCCTCGGAGACGCGCGCAAACGGGCGTTGATCAAGCATTTCGGTTCGGTGAAACGCCTCCGGCAGGCGACAATCGAGCAGATCTGCGAGGTCCCCGGTCTCGGCCGCAAGACCGCGGAAGCCGTCGCCGTCGCCCTCGCCCGGACGGCCCCGGCCGCTCCCGCCGTGAACACGGCGACAGGAGAGATCATTGAAGACGACGACGGGGGTACCGCGCATGGACGGGGATCCGGACATGAATGACCACACGGCGCACGCAGCCGACCGAGAAGACGGAGCAGCAGACGTGAGTACGGGCACGACGTTGGAGGCGGGAGAGGCCGCCGAGGCGGCCATCCCCGAGCTGGTGATCATCTCCGGCATGTCGGGAGCGGGGCGCAGCACCGCCGCCAAGTGCCTGGAGGACCTCGGCTGGTTCGTCGTGGACAACCTGCCGCCCGCCCTGATCCCCACCATGGTGGAGCTGGGCGCCCGCTCGCAGGGGAACGTGGCCCGCATCGCCGTCGTGGTCGACGTCCGCGGCCGGCAGTTCTTCGACGCCCTCCGGGAGTCCCTCGCCGACCTCGACGCCAAGCAGGTCACGCGCCGGATCGTCTTCCTGGAGTCGTCGGACGAGGCCCTCGTCCGCCGCTTCGAGTCGGTGCGCCGCCCCCACCCCCTGCAGGGCGACGGCCGCATCGTCGACGGCATCGCCGCCGAGCGGGACCTGCTGCGCGAGCTGCGCGGCGACGCCGACCTGGTGATCGACACCTCCAGCCTGAACGTGCACGAGCTGCGCGCCAAGATGGACGCCCAGTTCGCCGGCGACGAGGAGCCCGAGCTGCGGGCCACGGTCATGTCGTTCGGCTACAAGTACGGCCTGCCGGTCGACTCCGACCTGGTGGTCGACTGCCGCTTCCTGCCCAACCCGCACTGGGTGCCCGAGCTGCGCCCCTTCACCGGGCTCAACGACGAGGTGTCCGGCTACGTCTTCAACCAGCCGGGCGCCAAGGAGTTCCTCGACCGGTACACGGAGCTGCTCCAGCTGATCGCCGCCGGCTACCGCCGCGAGGGCAAGCGCTACGTCACCATCGCCGTCGGCTGTACGGGCGGCAAGCACCGCTCCGTCGCCATGTCCGAGAAGCTCGCCGCCCGGCTCGCCTCGGAAGGGGTCGAAACCGTCGTCGTGCACCGGGACATGGGGCGCGAGTGAGGCGCCCGTACCGGCGGCGCGTGAGCACCCTGTCCACGCGTACGCTGCGCAGACGCGGCGCGCAGCCGAAGGTCGTCGCGCTCGGCGGGGGCATGGGCCTGTCCGCCTCCCTCGCCGCCCTGCGCCGGATCACCGGCGACCTGACCGCCGTGGTCACCGTCGCCGACGACGGCGGCTCCAGCGGCCGGCTCCGCGAGGAGCTGGGCGTTCTGCCCCCCGGCGACCTGCGCAAGGCGCTCGCCGCGCTGTGCGGCGACGACGACTGGGGCCAGACGTGGGCGCGGGTCATCCAGCACCGCTTCCAGTCCAGGGGCGACCTGCACGAGCACGCGGTGGGCAATCTGCTGATCGTCGCGTTGTGGGAGCAGCTCGGCGACCACGTGCAGGCGCTCGACCTGGTGGGCCGGCTGCTCGGCGCGCAGGGCCGGGTGCTGCCCATGTCCGCCGTGCCGCTGGAGCTGCAGGCCCTGGTCAAGGGCCACGACCCGGCCCGGCCGGACGACGTGGACACCGTGCGCGGTCAGGCCACCGTGGCGCTCACGCCCGGCGAGGTGCAGTCGGTGCACCTGGTGCCGCACGACCCGCCGGCCGTGCCGGAGGCCGTCGCGGCGGTGCTGGACGCCGACTGGGTGGTCCTCGGTCCGGGCTCCTGGTTCTCCTCCGTCATCCCGCACCTGCTGGTGCCCGAGCTGCTGGACGCGCTCGTCGAGACGAAGGCCCGGCGGGTGCTGTCGCTGAACCTCGCGCCGCAGCCGGGGGAAACCGCCGGGTTCTCTCCGCAGCGTCATTTGGAGGTTTTGGCCCGACACGCCCCTAAACTCGCCCTGGACGTGGTGCTGGCCGACGAGGCCGCCGTGCCCGACCGCGAGTCGCTCGCGGATGCCGCGAAACGGCTCGGAGCGGCGGTCGAGCTGGCCCCGGTGGCCAGGAAGGACGGCCTGCCCAAGCACGACCCGGAGCTGCTGGCCGCCGCGTACGACCGTATTTTTCGGATGCATGGAAGGATCGGCCCATGGCGATGACGGCAGCGGTGAAGGACGAGATCTCCCGGCTCCCCGTCACCCGCACCTGCTGCAGAAAGGCAGAGGTCTCGTCGATCCTGCGGTTCGCCGGCGGCCTGCACCTGGTGAGCGGCCGGATCGTGATCGAGGCGGAGCTGGACACGGCGATGGCGGCGCGCCGCCTGAAGCGGGACATCGCGGAGATCTTCGGCCACGCGTCGGAGCTGATCGTCATGGCTCCCGGCGGGCTGCGGCGCGGCTCCCGCTTCGTGGTGCGGGTGGTGGCGGGCGGCGACCAGCTGGCCCGCCAGACGGGCCTGGTCGACGGACGGGGCCGGCCGATCCGGGGCCTCCCCCCGCAGGTCGTCTCCGGCGCCACCTGCGACGCGGAGGCGGCCTGGCGCGGCGCCTTCCTGGCGCACGGCTCGCTGACCGAGCCGGGCCGGTCCTCCTCCCTGGAGGTGACCTGCCCCGGCCCCGAGGCGGCGCTGGCGCTGGTGGGGGCCGCCCGCAGGCTCTCCATCGCCGCCAAGGCCCGCGAGGTGCGGGGCGTGGACCGGGTCGTCGTCCGCGACGGCGACGCGATCGGCGCCCTGCTGACCCGGCTGGGCGCCCACGAGTCCGTACTGGCCTGGGAGGAGCGGCGGATGCGCCGCGAGGTCCGGGCCACGGCCAACCGGCTGGCCAACTTCGACGACGCCAACCTGCGCCGCTCGGCCCGCGCCGCCGTCGCGGCCGGGGCCCGTGTGCAGCGCGCCCTGGAGATCCTCGGCGAGGAGGTGCCCGAGCACCTCGCGGCGGCCGGCCGGCTGCGCATGGAGCACAAGCAGGCGTCCCTGGAGGAGCTGGGGGCCCTCGCCGACCCTCCGCTGACCAAGGACGCCGTGGCGGGCCGAATCCGCCGTCTTCTGGCAATGGCCGACAAGCGGGCCCAGGACCTGGGTATTCCGGGGACGGAATCGAATCTGACGGAGGAGATGGCGGACGGTCTCGTCGGCTGATTTCCACCGGCCCGCCCGCTGCCCCGCGTGACCCCGCCGAGCCGCCGTTTCCGCAGGCCCGGCGGGGTTTGTCGTCTGCACATATGGGCCAGTGGTCCGACAAATGATTAACCCGACGGTAGATTTTCCGGTTCGGGTCTTTACGGTGCGCTGGATGTCACTCCGGGCGCTGGGGAGAGGTAGGGTCGGAGGCGGTCGGGGACATCCCAAATAAAGCTCGCCGGGCCGCACCCCGGCGTACCTGACGAGGAGATCGGTTCGTGACGATCCGCGTAGGCATCAACGGCTTCGGCCGCATCGGTCGTAACTACTTCCGCGCGCTGCTGGAGCAGGGTGCAGACATCGAGATCGTGGCTGTCAACGACCTGGGTGACACCGCGACCACCGCGCATCTGCTGAAGTACGACACGATCCTGGGACGCCTCAAGGCCGAGGTCACCCACACCGCCGACACCATCACCGTCGACGGCCACACCATCAAGGTGCTCTCCGAGCGCAACCCGGCCGACATCCCCTGGGGCGAGCTGGGCGTCGACATCGTCATCGAGTCCACCGGCATCTTCACCAAGAAGGCGGACGCCGAGAAGCACATCGCCGGCGGCGCGAAGAAGGTCCTCATCTCGGCTCCGGCCAAGGACGAGGACATCACCATCGTCATGGGTGTCAACCAGGACAAGTACGACGCGGCCCACCACCACGTCATCTCCAACGCGTCCTGCACCACCAACTGCGTGGCCCCGATGGCCAAGGTCCTCGACGAGCACTTCGGCATCGTCAAGGGCATGATGACCACGGTCCACGCCTACACCAACGACCAGCGCATCCTGGACTTCCCGCACAAGGACCTCCGCCGCGCCCGCGCCGCCGCGGAGAACATCATCCCGACGTCCACCGGTGCCGCCAAGGCCACCGCGCTCGTCCTCCCGCAGCTCAAGGGCAAGCTGGACGGCATCGCCATGCGCGTCCCGGTCCCGACCGGCTCGGTCACCGACCTCGTCCTGGAGCTCGACCGCGAGGTCACCAAGGACGAGATCAACACCGCCTTCCAGAAGGCCGCCGAGGGCCAGCTGAAGGGCATCCTGGAGTACACCGAGGACCCGATCGTCTCCTCCGACATCGTGAACTGGCCGGCCTCCTGCACCTTCGACTCGTCGCTGACGATGGTCCAGGGCAAGCAGGTCAAGGTCGTCGGCTGGTACGACAACGAGTGGGGCTACTCCAACCGCCTGGTGGACCTGACCGTCTTCGTGGGCAGCCGGCTCTGATAAACAGCAGGGCGGGCACCTCGATGTGAGCACGGGGCCCGGGCAGCGCACCGCCGCGCTGTACGGGCCCCGAGGCTTGCCCCGGCCACGAGTTCTCCAAGGAGCAGCAGCAACCGATGAAGACGATCGACACACTTCTCACGCAGGGGGTCGACGGCAAGCGGGTCTTCGTCCGCGCCGACCTCAACGTGCCGCTCGACGGCACCGCCATCACCGACGACGGCCGCATCCGCGCCGTCCTGCCCACCATCAAGGCCCTCGCCGAGGCCGGCGCCAAGGTCGTCGTCGCCTCCCACCTCGGCCGCCCCAAGGGCGCCCCCGACCCGGCCTTCTCGCTCCGCCCGGCCGCCGCGCGCCTCTCCGAGCTGCTCGGCGCGCCCGTCGCCTTCGCCGGCGACACGATCGGCAGCGAGGCCCACGACGCGGTGGGCGGCCTCCGGGCGGGCCAGGTCGCCGTCCTGGAGAACCTCCGGTTCAACGCGGGCGAGACCGCCAAGGACGACGCCGAGCGAGCCGAGTTCGCCGCCCGCCTCGCCGCGCTCGCCGACGTGTACGTGGGCGACGGCTTCGGCGCCGTGCACCGCAAGCACGCGTCCGTGTTCGACCTGCCCAAGCTGCTCCCCGCGTACGCCGGCCACCTCATCGCCACCGAGCTCGGCGTCCTCAGGAAGCTCACCGACGACGTCCGGCGCCCGTACGCGGTCGTCCTCGGCGGCGCCAAGGTCTCGGACAAGCTCGGCGTGATCGACCACCTGCTGGAGAAGGCCGACCGCATCCTGATCGGCGGCGGCATGGCGTACACCTTCCTCAAGGCCAAGGGCCACGAGGTCGGCCGCTCGCTGCTCCAGGAGGACCAGGTCCCGGCCGTCCTGGAGTACCTGGCCCGCGCGGAGAAGCGCGGCGTCGAGTTCGTCCTCCCGGTCGACGTGCTGGTCTCCGGCGAGTTCCCGGACCTGAAGACGAAGGCCCCGGCCCACCCGGCCACGGTCGACGCCGACGCGATCCCCGCCGACCAGGAGGGCCTCGACATCGGCCCGAAGACGTGCGAGCTGTACGCCGCGAAGCTCGCCGACGCCGCGACCGTCTTCTGGAACGGCCCGATGGGCGTCTTCGAGCACCCCGACTACGCCAAGGGCACCCAGGCCGTCGCCCAGGCGCTCATCGACTCCCCGGCCTTCACGGTCGTCGGCGGCGGGGACTCCGCCGCGGCGGTCCGGACCCTGGGCTTCGACGAGAACGCATTCGGCCACATCTCGACCGGCGGTGGCGCCAGCCTCGAATACCTCGAGGGCAAGACGCTTCCCGGCCTCGCCGCACTGGAGGACTGAACACCGTGACCACCCGCACCCCGCTGATGGCGGGCAACTGGAAGATGAACCTCAACCACCTTGAGGCCATCGCCCACGTCCAGAAGCTCGCCTTCGCCCTCACCGACAAGGACTACGACGCCGTCGAGGTCGCCGTCCTGCCGCCCTTCACCGACCTGCGCTCCGTGCAGACCCTGGTGGACGGCGACAAGCTGAAGATCAAGTACGGCGCGCAGGACCTGTCGGCACACGACTCCGGCGCGTACACGGGCGAGATCTCCGGCGCCATGCTGGCCAAGCTGAAGTGCGCCTACGTCACCGTGGGCCACTCCGAGCGCCGCCAGTACCACGGCGAGACCGACACGACCTGCAACGAGAAGGTGAAGGCCGCCTTCCGGCACGGCCTGACCCCCATCCTGTGCGTCGGTGAGGGCCTCGACGTCCGCAAGGCCGGCGACCAGGTCGCCTACACCCTCGCCCAGCTCGACGGGGGCCTCAAGGACATCCCCGCCGAGCAGGCCGCGACGATCGTCATCGCCTACGAGCCGGTGTGGGCCATCGGCACCGGCGAGGTCGCCACCCCCGAGGACGCCCAGGAGGTGTGCGGCGCCGTCCGCGGCCGCCTCGCCGAGGTGTACTCCCAGGACGTGGCCGACAAGATCCGCATCCAGTACGGCGGCTCCGTGAAGTCCGGCAACATCGCCGCGATCATGGCGCAGCCCGACGTGGACGGCGCCCTCGTCGGCGGGGCCTCGCTGGACCCCGAGGAGTTCGTCAAGATCGTCCGCTTCCGCGACCAGTGAGTATGCGGTAGGGCGGAATCGTCGTACCCTTGCGGGGGCCCGGGGCTCTGGGAGCGTCCGGGCCCCCGCCGTCCATCCAGTCCAGAGAATTGCCAGGAAGTAGGGTCCAGCCGTGATTATGGGGTTCTCGATCGCCCTGATCGTGTTCAGCCTGCTGCTGATGCTGCTGGTGCTGATGCACAAGGGGAAGGGCGGCGGTCTGTCCGACATGTTCGGCGGCGGCATGCAGTCCTCCGTCGGCGGCTCCTCGGTCGCCGAGCGGAACCTCGACCGCATCACCGTCGTCGTCGGCCTGCTGTGGGTCGCCTGCATCGTCGTGGTGGGCCTGCTCATCAAGTTCGACGGCTGACCGCGCCGTTGCGCGTCCTGGCCGTCCCCCGTAACGGCCGCCGCGTCCGCGCGGCGGGGTAACTCCCGTCACTGGACGCGCGTTGGGCCTTACGTAGACTGGGGCATCCTCGAGCACCATCACGCAGGGAGTGACGACCGTGGCAAGTGGCAACGCGATCCGGGGGAGCCGGGTCGGGGCGGGGCCGATGGGGGAGGCGGAGCGCGGCGAATCCGCACCCAGGCTCCGCATCTCCTTCTGGTGCTCCAACGGGCACGAGACCCAGCCGAGCTTCGCCAGCGACGCACAGGTCCCGGACACCTGGGACTGCCCCCGGTGCGGCTTCCCGGCGGGCCAGGACCGGGACAACCCGCCGGACCCGCCCCGCACCGAGCCGTACAAGACGCACCTGGCGTACGTCCGCGAGCGGCGCAGCGACGCGGACGGCGAGGCGATCCTCGCCGAGGCACTGGCCAAACTGCGCGGCGAGATCTGACACCTGGCACCCCGCGGCACCGCACAGGGCCCTGCACGCGAGACCCCCTCGGGTCCCGGCGAGCAGGGCCTTTCCCATGCGCCTGTGGACAACCCCGTCACCCGCCCGGCACCGGCCTGTGGACAGGTCGGTGGCAGCGGTCCAGATCAATTAGGTTGGAGGGGCAGCGGGGCAAGCAGGCAGGTACGAGAAGAAGTGGGCTGATGTCCAACATGAACGCAGAAAGCAGCCGCCCGAGGCTGACGCGGATGCCGGAGTGGGCCGCCCTGGCGGAGCACCGCGAGCGGTTCGGCACGACCCATCTGCGCGAGCTGTTCGCCGCCGAGCCGACACGCGGCACCGACTACACCCTGCGGGTCGGCGACCTGTATCTGGACTACTCCAAGCAGCTCGTCACGGACGAGACCCTGACACTGCTGCGCCGGCTGGCCGAGGCCGCCGGCGTCGCGGAGCTGCGGGACGCCATGTTCCGCGGCGAGAAGATCAACACGACGGAGCACCGCGCCGTCCTCCACACAGCGCTGCGCGCGCCGCGGGACGCCACCGTCGAGGTCGACGGGGAGAACGTGGTCCCGGCCGTGCACGCCGTGCTCGACCGGATGGCCGACTTCGCCGAGCGGGTCCGCTCCGGCGCCTGGACGGGCCACACCGGAAAGCCCATCAGGAACGTCGTCAACATCGGCATCGGCGGCTCCGACCTCGGCCCCGCGATGGCCTACGAGGCGCTGCGTGCCTACACCCACCGCGACCTGACGTTCCGTTTCGTCTCGAACGTCGACGGCGCCGACCTGCACGAGGCCGTCCGCGACCTGGACGCCGAGGAGACCCTCTTCGTCATCGCCTCCAAGACGTTCACCACCATCGAGACCATCACCAACGCCTCCTCCGCCCGCGAGTGGCTGCTCGGCGAGCTGAAGGCCGGCCAGGAGGCGGTCGCCCGCCACTTCGTGGCCCTGTCGACCAACGCCGGCAAGGTGGGGGACTTCGGCATCGACACGGCCAACATGTTCGAGTTCTGGGACTGGGTGGGCGGCCGCTACTCCTACGACTCGGCCATCGGCCTCTCCCTGATGATCGCCATCGGCCCGGACCGGTTCCGCGAGATGCTCGACGGCTTCCACCTGATGGACGAGCACTTCCGCACCGCCCCGCCGGAGGAGAACGCGCCGCTGCTGCTCGGCCTCCTCGGCGTCTGGTACGGCGCGTTCTTCGACGCCCAGTCGCACGCGGTGCTGCCGTACTCGCACTACCTGTCCAAGTTCACCGCGTACCTCCAGCAGCTCGACATGGAGTCCAACGGCAAGTCCGTGGACCGCGACGGGCAGCCGGTGGACTGGCAGACCGGCCCGGTCGTCTGGGGCACGCCCGGCACGAACGGCCAGCACGCCTACTTCCAGCTGATCCACCAGGGCACCAAGCTCATCCCGGCCGACTTCGTCGGCTTCGCCAGGCCCGTCGGCGACCTGCCGCCGCGGCTGGCCGCCCAGCACGACCTGCTGATGGCCAACTTCTTCGCCCAGACGCAGGCCCTGGCCTTCGGCAAGACCTCCGACGAGGTCCGGGCCGAGGGCGTACCGGAGGAGCTGGTGCCGCACAAGACCTTCCGCGGCAACCACCCGACGACGACGGTCCTCGCCGACGAGCTGACCCCGTCCGTCCTGGGCCAGCTCGTCGCCCTGTACGAGCACAAGGTCTTCGTCCAGGGGGCTGTCTGGAACATCGACTCCTTCGACCAGTGGGGTGTGGAGCTGGGCAAGGTCCTCGCCAAGCGGATCGAGCCGGTCCTGACGCAGGGCGTCGGCGGCGAGGGCCTCGACGGGTCGACGGCCGCGCTGGCCGCCGCCTACCGAGCGCTGCGGGCGGGGTGAGCCGATGCGGGGGGAGAACGCGGTGCGGCTGAGGCCGCCGCGGAACACGCTGGACGAGCGGGCGGTGGCCTGGTGGCGCGCGCAGTGGCTGCTGACCGCGGCCGTGCCGGCGGTCGTCCTCGCCGTGCTGGGGGTGTTCCTGGAGCCCGCCCGGTCCTGGCTGCTCGGCGCCGCCGTGGCGGTGGCCGTGCTGGGGGCGGGCTGCGCCGCGTTCTTCCCCCGCTGGTGGTTCCGGGTGCACCGGTGGGAGGTCACGGAGGAGGCGGTCTACGTCCGGACCGGCTTCTTCTGGCAGGAGTGGCGGATCGCCCCGATGTCGCGCATCCAGACGGTGGACACCGTGCGGGGGCCGCTGGAGCAGGCGTTCCGGCTCTCCACGGTGACGGTCACGACGGCGTCCGCCAAGGGCGCGGTCACCATCGCGGGGCTGGACCACCGCCTGGCCGCCGAGCTCGCCGAGCGTCTGACGCTGATCACCCGCGGTACACCGGGGGACGCGACATGAGCCCCGCCGGTGGCGAGGTACCGGGCCTCGACGGGCAGGAGCGGGCGCCGGACGGGTGCGGCGGGGACCGGCCTGGCCGCGGCGCCGTGCCCGGGCCGGGACCTCGCGGGCTGGACGGGCCCGAGCTGGACGGGGCTGAGTTGCGCGGGCCTGAGCTGCTCGGGCCGGACGGGCTCGGGCCGGACGCCGCGCGCGGGCCGGAGAGGCGTAGAGAGGGAGGGCTTGGCCCGGAGGCGAGCGGCCCGGAGGAGGACCACCCGGAAGGGCGCGGACTGTCCGCCGCGCCCGCGCCGGGAGGGCCCGCCCCGGATGCCCCGGGCCGGCCGGGCGTGGGCCCCGGTGCCTCCGGTGCCGCCGCCGGGCCGGGCCCTGCCTCCCCGGCCGGTGGCTCGCCCTCCGGGGCCGGTCCCACTGGGGGAGTCCCTTCGCATGCCGTCCCGTCGGCGGGTCCGGGTCCTGCGCAGGGCCCCGGCCCCCGGGCGGCCGCCGTCGCGCCGGCCGGCGCCGTCTCGTCGGCTGCTCCCGGCGCTGCGGGTTCCGGTCTTGCGGACGGTTCCGGCGTCTCGGGTCCTGGTCCCTCGGAGGGTTCCGGCGTCTTGGGCGCCGTCCCCTCGGCGGGGGCCGGTGTGCGGGGAGGCGCATGGGCGGAGGACGGCGGTGGGGAGGGCTGGAGGCGGCTCGACCGGCGCACCTCGGTGGCGACCGGGGCGACCGGAGCCGGGTTCGCCGTGGGCGCCGCCGTACCGGCGTTCCTCGGGCTGACCGGCCCGCTCGGTGCCGTGGCGGCGGCGCTCCTCGTCGCCGCCGCGTTCCTGCTCCTCGTCGTGTGCGGCATCGCCTTCGAGTACGTCCGCTGCGGGCGTACCCGCTACCGCGTCGGTGGCGAGCGGGTCGAGCTGCAGTCCCGGCTGTTCGTCCTCGACCGGCGCAGGTCACTGCCCCGCGAGCGGATCCGCAGCGTCGACCTGACGGCCCCTCTCCCGCTGCGCCTCCTCGGCCTGGTGAAGGTCAGCATAGGGACGGGCGAGAGCACCGGGGGCTCGGAGTCGACGCTGGAGCTGCACGCCGTGCGCCGCGCGGAGGGGGAGCGGCTGCGCCTGGAGCTGCTGCGCCGCGCCCCCTCACCGGACGGGGCACCCCGTCGTGACGGCGAGCTGGCCGTGTTCCGGCCGGCCTGGATCCGGTACGCGCCGGTGTCGTTCGCCGCCCCGCTCCTCGGCGGCGCGGCGGTCGGCGCCGTGATGCAGGTCAGTGAGTGGTTCGGTCTGCAGGGCGAGGTCATCCACCGGGCGGAGGAGCTGTTCCGCGAGACGCCCGTGGTGTGGATCGTCGTCACGCTGGCCGCGTCGGCGCTCCTCGTCGGCATGGTCGGGGCGCTCGCGCTGTGGGTCGAGATGTGGTGGGGCTTCCGGCTGGAGCGCGAGCCGGGCGGCACGCTCCGGGTGCGGCGCGGGCTGCTGACCGCCCGGTCCCTGTCCATCGAGGAGCGGCGGCTGCGCGGGGTGGAGCTGGTCGAGCCGCTCGGGGTGCGGCTGCTCGGCGGCGCGCGGATAGACGCCGTCGCCACGGGCCTCACCCAGGGCGCCGAGGACAAGCACGACACCCACAAGTCGCTGCTGCCGGTCGTGCCCCGCGCGGTCGCCGAGGACGTCGCCGCGCGCGTCCTGCGGGAGCCCGCCGCGCCCACCGGCGCGCCGCTCACCCGGCACCCCCGTGCGGCCCGCGGGCGCCGGCTGCGCTGGGCGGTCGGCGCGGCGCTGCTGCCCGCCCTGGTGCTCACCGTGCTGGGAGCCGCCCTGGAGGTCACCGCCCTGCTGTACGCGGCCGGGGCGGTCGGCGCGGTGCTGGTGCCGTGCGCCGTGGCACTCGCGCTCGACGCGTACCGCAATCTGGGGCACGGCATATCCGGCGGCTACCTGGTGGCCCGGTCCGGGACGGTGCGCCGGTCGACCGTCGCCCTCCAGCGCGCCGGCGTCATCGGCTGGACGATCAGGCAGTCGTACGCCCAGCGGCGGGCCGGCCTGGTCACGCTCACCGCGACCACGGCGGCGGGCGACGGCGCGTACGACGTGCACGACGCCGACCAGGGCGAGGGCCTGCGGTTCGCCGCCTCCGCCGTCCCCGGCCTGCTGGAGCCGTTCGTCGAACCGGTGGAGTGAGCGGCCCGACGGTGGTGGAATGGTCACCTCCGCCCCTTGGTGGTGATCATGACCGGATGACCGACACCAGCCGACGCACCGTCCTGACCGCTCTCGCCACCGCCACCGTCGCCGCGCCGCTGCTCGGCGCCGCGACCGCGGCGCCGGCCCACGCCACCGCCGAGGGCGACCTCTACGCCTCCAACACCGACCTCTACCGGGCGCTCGCAGGACAGGAGGGCACCGAGTTCGCCCGCCGCTACAAGCGGCACGAGTTCCTCGACCACAGCTACTCGGCCAGATACCCGTACAACCGCACCACGGTCGTCGCCATGCACGGCGGCGGCATCGAGATGGGCACGTCCGAGCTGTGCTTCGGCATAGCCGGCTACCACCCCGCCGACCTCCAGCCCCTCGGCGACGGGCTCGGCGTCCACGACTACTGGATGTTCGAGGGGCTGCGCGGCTCCGACAACCGGGAGCTGCACGTCACCGCCAAGAACAACGACGACCACGTCTGCCAGTCGATGGTCCGCTCCAGCCTCAACGTGCTCAGCCTGCACGGCTGCACCGCCGCCCAGGCGCACACGGCCGACCCGCGGGCGGTCGTGGTCGGCGGGCTCAACGAGCGGTTCAAGACCCTGCTCAAGGCGGAGTTCGACCGGGTGGGCATCGCCTGGAAGGACGGCAACGACCCCGAGGTGCGCGACCTCGCCGGCGTCAACCCCGCCAATCCCTGCAACCGCACCATGCTCGGCAAGGGGGGCCAGCTGGAGCTCACCACCGAGCTGCGGGCCGCGATGTTCACCGTCAACACCCGCGCCGGGCGGGCCGGCAGCACCACGGCGACGTACTGGGACTTCGTCCGCGCCTGCCGCACCGCCATCGCCAAGCTGCACGCGGACGCCGACCAGACCGTGCTCTGAGGTACCGCGGCCGGCGCGCGCCGCGGCGGGAGCGGACCCGCGCCGGTCCGCCGCCCGCAGCGCCCGGCCCCGACGAAGGAGGCCCGGCCCGCGTCACCTCGCGGACCGGGCCTCCGGTCGTTCCCCGCCGGACCTCGCGGACCGGTCAGGCGGTGGGGTCCTCCGGGTGCCGCGCCCGTGGCAGCCGGGCCGCCGCGGCGGCGTCGAGCAGCCAGAGCGTGCGGGCCGTGCCGTACGCGCCCGCCGCCGGGGCCTGCACCTCGCCGGCGCCGGACAGGGCGACGGCGGCGGCCTGCGCCTTGTCCTCGCCCGCCGCCAGCAGCCACACCTCGCGCGCCGCCCGGATCGCCGGGAGGGTCAGGGAGATCCGGGTCGGCGGCGGCTTCGGCGCGCCGTGCACGCCCACCACCGTCCGCTCCGTCTCCCGGACGGCCGGGTGCTCCGGGAAGAGGGACGCCACATGGGTGTCCGGGCCGACGCCCAGCATGAGCACGTCGAACCGGGGGACGGGCCCGCGGTTCTCCGGGCGGGCCGCCTCGGCCAGCTCGCGCGCGTACGCGGCGGCCGCGGCGTCGGCGTCCGCACCGTGCGCGCCGCCCGCGGCCGGCATGGGGTGCACCCGCGCCGGGTCCAGCGGCACGCTGTCGAGCAGCGCCTCCCGCGCCTGGGTGTCGTTCCGGTCGGGGTCGCCCTCCGGCAGGAACCGCTCGTCGCCCCACCACAGGTCGAGCCGCGACCAGTCGATCGCGTCCCGGGCGGGGGCCGTGCGCAGCGCGGCCAGCAGGCCGTTGCCGTTGCGCCCGCCGGTCAGGACCACCGAGGCGGTGCCGCGGGCGGTCTGCGCGTCGACGATCCGGGTGATGAGCCGGGCGGCGGCGGCCTGCGCCATCAGCTCCTTGTCGCGGTGGACGATCAGCTGCGGTGCGTTCACTTGGCCGCCGCCTTCTTCGCCGGGGCCTTCTTCCCGCCGGACTTCGCCGCCGGGGCGGCGCCCGCACCGGAACCACCGTCCGCGGCACTGTCCGCGGCACCTGTCCCGGCGTCGCCCGAGTCCGGAGCGCCCGAGTCCGGAGCGCCCGAGTCCGCAGCGCCCGGGTCCGGAGCACCGGAGTCCGCCCTGGAGCCGGCACCGGAGTCCGCGCCGGATCCGGCGCCCGCCCCCGAGCCTCCCGCGTCCGAGGCGGGGCCGCCCTCGACCAGCCGCTCCACCCCGTACCGCAGCGCCGCCGCGTACGTGTCGTCCGGGTCCAGCCGCCGCAGCTCCTCCGCGATCAGCTCGGCCGTCTCGCGCCGCTTGAGCGCGACCGCCCGGTCCGGCTGCCCCTGCACGCACAGGGTCGCGAGCGACCCGTCCGGCCGGTCCAGCACGATGGGCCCGCAGTCGGTCTCCAGCCGCACGGCGGTGAGGCCCGGCCCGATGGAGGCGGTACGGCGCACCGTGACCCCCAGCCGCCCCGCCAGCCACATGGCCAGCAGCTCCACGCTCGGGTTGAACTCCTCGCCCTCCACCTCGGCGGAGATCACCTGGCAGGCGACCTGGTCCAGCGCGGCGGCGAGCATCGAGCGCCACGGCGTGATCCGGGTCCAGGCGAGGTCGGTGTCGCCCGGCGTGTACGCCTCGGCGCGATCCGCCAGTTCCCGGATCGGGTGCTCGGCGTTGTAGGTGTCGGTCACCCGGCGCTGGGCGAGGGCGCCCAGCGGGTCGGCGGCCGGGTCGGTCGGCGCGTTGACCGGCCACCAGACCACCACCGGCGCGTCGGGCAGCAGCAGCGGCAGCACCACCGACTGGGCGTGGTCGATGACCTCGCCCCGCAGCCGCAGGATGACCGTTTCGCCGGTACCGGCGTCGGCACCGACCCGCACCTCGGCGTCCAGCCGCGCCTTCGCCCGGTCGCGCGGCGAGCGGGATACCCGCTTGATGACGACGAGCTTGCGGGACGGGTGCTCGCGGGACGCCTCGTTGGCGGCCTTGAGCGCGTCGTACGCGTTCTCCTCGTCGGTGACGATGACCAGGGTCAGCACCATGCCCACGGCCGGGGTGCCGATGGCGCGCCGCCCGAGGACCAGCGACTTGTTGATCTTGCTGGAGGTGGTGTCCGTAAGGTCGATCTTCATGGCCGGCGCCAGCTCCGTCCGTCTCGTGCGAGCATTTCGTCCGCCTCGACCGGACCCCACGTGCCCGCCTTGTACTGGGCGGGCCTGCCGTTCTTGTCCCAGTAGTCCTCGATCGGGTCGAGGATGCGCCAGGACAGCTCGACCTCCTCCACGCGCGGGAAGAGGTTGGCGTCGCCGAGGAGGACGTCGAGGATCAGCCGCTCGTACGCCTCGGGGCTGGACTCGGTGAACGACTCGCCGTAGGCGAAGTCCATCGAGACGTCCCGCACCTCCATGGAGGTGCCCGGCACCTTCGAGCCGAACCGCATGGTCACGCCCTCGTCGGGCTGGACCCGGATCACCAGCGCGTTGTGGCCCAGCTCCTCCGTCGCCGTGTGGTCGAACGGGGAGTGGGGGGCCTGCTGGAAGACGACCGCGATCTCCGTCACCCGGCGGCCCAGGCGCTTGCCCGTCCGCAGGTAGAAGGGGACGCCCGCCCACCGGCGGTTGTCGATGCCCAGCTTGATCGCGGCGTATGTGTCGGTCTTGGAGTCCGGGTCGATGCCCTCCTCCTCCAGGTAGCCGACGGCCGGCGCGCCGCCCTGCCACCCGGCCGCGTACTGGCCGCGCACCGTCGAGGCGCCCAGGTCCTTCGGCAGCCGCACGGCGCCCAGCACCTTGGTCTTCTCGGCGGCGAGCGCGTCCGCGTCGAAGGAGGCGGGCTCCTCCATCGCGGTCAGCGCGAGCAGCTGGAGCAGGTGGTTCTGGATGACGTCGCGGGCGGCGCCGATGCCGTCGTAGTAGCCGGCACGGCCGCCGATGCCGATGTCCTCGGCCATGGTGATCTGCACGTGGTCGACGTACGACCGGTTCCAGATCGGCTCGAAGAGGGTGTTGGCGAACCGCAGCGCCAGGATGTTCTGGACGGTCTCCTTGCCCAGGTAGTGGTCGATCCGGAACACCTGGTCCGGGGTGAACACCTCGTGGACGATCGCGTTCAGCTCCTGGGCCGACGCCAGGTCGTGGCCGAACGGCTTCTCGATGACCGCGCGCCGCCAGCACCCCTGCTTCTGCTCGGCCAGTCCGTGCTGCTTGAGCTGCTGGACGACCACGGGGAAGAACTTGGGCGGCACCGACAGGTAGAAGGCGAAGTTGCCCCCCGTGCCCTGCGCCTTGTCCAGCTCGTCCATGGTGGTCTTGAGCTGCTCGAAGGCGGCGTCGTCGTCGAAGTCGCCCTGGACGAAGCGCATGCCCTGCAGGAGCTGCTGCCAGACCTCCTCGCGGAACGGGGTGCGCGCGTGCTGCTTGACGGCGTCGTGGACGACCTGCGCGAAGTCCTCGTCCGCCCACTCGCGGCGGGCGAAGCCGATCAGCGCGAAGCCCGGCGGCAGAAGCCCCCGGTTCGCCAGGTCGTACACCGCCGGCATCAGCTTCTTCCGGGACAAATCGCCCGTGACGCCGAAGATGACCAGGCCCGACGGCCCCGCGATACGCGGGAGCCGTCGGTCCGCGGCGTCACGCAGCGGATTGCTGCTGTGCAAGGGTCTACGCCTCCGAAGGGGCGAGGCGCTTGAGCTCCGCCTCGGTCGACGCCAGCAGGTCGTTCCAGGCCGCCTCGAACTTGGCGACGCCCTCGTCCTCCAGGAGCTGGACCACCTCGTCGTACGAGATGCCCAGCTTCCCGATCGCCTCCAGGTCCGCACGGGCCTGGTCGTACGTGCCGGTGATCGTGTCGCCGCGGATCTCGCCGCGCGCGGCGGTGGCCTCCAGCGTGGCCTCCGGCATCGTGTTCACGGTGCCCGGCGCGACCAGCTCGTCCACGTACAGCGTGTCCTTGTACGCCGGGTCCTTCACGCCCGTGGAGGCCCAGAGCGGGCGCTGCCGGTTGGCCTGCGCCCGGTCCAGCGCCGCCCAGCGCTCGGAGCCGAAGACCTCCTCGTACGCCTCGTAGGCGAGGCGCGCGTTGGCCAGGGCCGCCTTGCCGCGCAGCTCCTTCGCCTCGGGCGTGCCGATCGCGTCCAGCCGCTTGTCGATCTCGGTGTCCACCCGGGACACGAAGAACGACGCCACCGAGTGGATCTTCGACAGGTCCAGGCCGCGCTCCTTGGCCTTCTCCAGGCCCGCCAGGTACGCGTCCATGACCAGGCGGTAGCGCTCCAGCGAGAAGATCAGCGTGACGTTGACGCTGATGCCCAGGCCGATCGCCTCCGTGATCGCCGGCAGGCCGGCCTGGGTGGCCGGGATCTTGATGAGCGTGTTCGGCCGGTCCACCAGCCACGCGAGCTGCTTCGCCTCGGCGACCGTCGCCCGCGTGTCGTGCGCGAGCCGCGGGTCCACCTCGATCGACACCCGGCCGTCCTGGCCCTGCGTCGCGTCGAAGACCGGGCGGAGGATGTCGGCGGCGTCCCGGACGTCCGCCGTCGTGATCATGCGGATGGCCTCCTCGACGGTCACCTTGCGGGCCGCGAGGTCGGTCAGCTGCACGTCGTAGCCGTGGCCCTCGGAGATCGCCTTCTGGAAGATCGACGGGTTGGTGGTGACACCGACCACGTGCTGCTCGTCCATCAGCTCCGCCAGGTTGCCGGAGGTGATGCGCTTGCGGGACAGGTCGTCGAGCCAGATCGCCACGCCTTCGTCGGAGAGGCGCTTGAGTGCGTCTGTCATGAGGATTGCATCTCCTATAGGTGCTTGTGTTGGCGTCAGCGCGCCGCGGCGGCGAGCGATTCCCGCGCGGCGTCGGCGATCGCCTCCGGGGTGAAGCCGTACTCCCGGAACAGCAGCTTCCCGTCGGCCGACGCACCGAAGTGCTCCAGCGACACGATCCGGCCCGCGTCGCCCACGTACCGGTGCCAGGTCAGCCCGATGCCGGCCTCCACCGCCACCCGCGCCTTCACCGACGGCGGCAGCACCGAGTCCCGGTACCCCTGGTCCTGCTCCTCGAACCACTCGACGCACGGCATCGACACGACCCGCGTCGGCACGCCCTCCGCCTGGAGCCGCTCGCGCGCCTCCACGGCCAGGTGCACCTCGGAGCCCGTGGCGACCAGCACGACCCGCGGCTCGCCGCCCTCGGCGTCCAGGAGCACGTAGCCGCCGCGGGCGGCGCCCTCGTTCCACTCGTACGTCGGCACGCCCTGGCGGGTCAGCGCCAGACCGTGCGGGGCGCCCTTGCCGAACTCCTTGGTCCAGCGCCTGAGGATCTCGCGCCAGGCGACGGCCGTCTCGTTGGCGTCGGCGGGGCGCACCACGTTCAGGCCCGGGATCGCGCGCAGCGACGCCAGGTGCTCCACCGGCTGGTGGGTCGGGCCGTCCTCGCCGAGGCCGATCGAGTCGTGTGTCCAGACGTACGTCACCGGCAGGTGCATCAGCGCGGACAGCCGCACCGCGTTGCGCATGTAGTCGGAGAAGACCAGGAAGGTCCCGCCGAAGATCCGCGTGTTGCCGTGCAGGGCGATGCCGTTCATCTCGGCGGCCATCGCGTGCTCGCGGATGCCGAAGTGGATCGTCCGCCCGTAGGGGTCGGCCTCCGGCAGCGGGTTGCCCTCGGGAAGGAACGACGACGCCTTGTCGATCGTCGTGTTGTTCGAGCCCGCGAGGTCGGCGGAGCCGCCCCACAGCTCGGGGATGACCGCGCCGAGCGCCTGGAGCACCTTGCCGGACGCGGCGCGCGTGGCGACGCCCTTGCCCGCCTCGAAGACCGGGAGCTTCTCCTCCCAGCCCTTGGGCAGCTCGCCCGCGGAGATCCGGTCGAACTCGGCGGCGCGCTCCGGGTTGGCCGCGCGCCACTCCTGGAGGTCCTTCTCCCAGGCGGCGCGGGCCTCGCGGCCGCGGTCCAGGGCCTCGCGGGTGTGCGCGATGACCTCGTCGGACACCTCGAAGGTCCGCTCCGGGTCGAAGCCGAGCACCCGCTTGGTGGCCGCGACCTCGTCGTCGCCCAGCGCCGAGCCGTGCGAGGCCTCGGTGTTCTGCGCGTTCGGCGCCGGCCAGGCGATGATCGAGCGCATCGCGATGAACGACGGGCGGCCGGTCTCGGCCTTCGCCGCCTGGAGGGCCGCGTACAGCGCCGCCGGGTCGAGGTCGCCGTTCTCCTGCTGCTCCACGCGCTGGACGTGCCAGCCGTACGCCTCGTACCGCTTGAGCGTGTCCTCGGAGACGGCCGTCTCGGTGTCGCCCTCGATCGAGATGTGGTTGTCGTCCCACAGCATGATCAGGTTGCCGAGCTTCTGGTGGCCGGCCATCGAGGACGCCTCGGCGGCGATGCCCTCCTGGAGGCAGCCGTCACCCGCGATGACGTACACGAAGTGGTCGAACGGCGAGGTGCCGGGCGCCGCCTCGGGGTCGAACAGGCCGCGCTCGTAGCGGGCGGCCATCGCCATGCCCACGGCGTTGGCCACGCCCTGGCCCAGCGGACCGGTCGTGGTCTCCACGCCCTTGGTGTGGCCGTACTCCGGGTGGCCCGGCGTCTTCGAGCCCCAGGTGCGGAACGCCTTCAGGTCGTCCAGCTCCAGGCCGAAGCCGGCCAGGTAGAGCTGCGTGTACAGCGTCAGCGAGGAGTGGCCCGCGGACAGCACGAAGCGGTCGCGCCCGGTCCAGTCCGGGTCCGCCGGGTCGTGGCGCATGACCTTCTGGAAGAGCGTGTACGCCGCGGGGGCCAGGCTCATGGCCGTACCAGGATGGCCGTTGCCGACCTTCTGTACGGCGTCCGCGGCCAGGACACGGGCGGTGTCGACGGCACGCTGGTCCAATGCGGTCCATTCGAGGTCTGTGGTGGTCGGCTTGGTGCTCACCCTCGGTCAGGGCTCCTCTCCACAAGTCGCATGCCGATGACTACGGTGCACCGGCCGCTGCCGAGCCTATCCCGTCACCAGGCCCGATTTTCCGGCTCTTCACCGGGTCCCGCCACCCGCGACCACCCCCGTGCACCAGCTGTATACGGGGCCGCTCATCAGATCGCTCATCCGTGTCCCGCACGCCCGTACGCCGCTCATCGGAGCGCTCGTTCGAGAGGGGGATCCGCCCGTCTGACACCCCGCGGCCCCCCTGCCGGACCGGGCCGGGCGGACACGACCCACCCCCGCGAAGGGCGGAGTATGGGCAACGTCTACAGTGGCGTGGTACGCGCGAGTCTTCACCGGCCCATCACGTCAAGGGCGGGCTCGCAGGGATGTCTCTGTCAGGGGTGTGCGTGACGGCCGTCGAATCCCGTCCTGGGGACACCTCCCAGGCCCTCAAGGCTCTGGGGGAGGGTGTACCCGGTACGAGCCCGGTCCACCGGCCGATCGGGGTCCGCGCCAAGGCGTTCGTGGCACTGACCAAGCCGCGGATCATCGAGCTGCTGCTGATCACCACCGTTCCGGTGATGTTCCTCGCGGAGCAGGGCGTACCGGATCTGCTGCTGGTGCTCCACACGTGCTTCGCCGGCTACCTCTCCGCGGGCGGCGCGAACGCGCTCAACATGTACATCGACCGGGACATCGACGCGCTCATGGAGCGCACGTCGCAGCGCCCGCTCGTCACCGGCGTCGTGTCGCCGCGCGAGGGGCTGGTCTTCGGTCTCGGGCTCGCCGTCGTCTCCACGCTCTGGTTCGGCCTGTTCGTCAACTGGCTGTCGGCGTGGCTCGCCCTCGGCGCGCTCCTCTTCTACGTCGTCGTCTACACGATGATCCTCAAGCGCCGCACGGCGCAGAACATCGTGTGGGGCGGCATCGCCGGCTGCATGCCGGTCCTCATCGGCTGGTCCTCGGTCACCGACTCCATGTCGTGGGCCGCCGTCATCCTCTTCCTCGTCATCTTCTTCTGGACGCCGCCGCACTACTGGCCGCTGTCCATGAAGGTGAAGGAGGACTACGCCCGCGTCGGCGTCCCGATGCTCCCGGTCGTCGCCTCCAACAAGGTCGTGGCCCGGCAGATCGTCCTCTACAGCTGGGTGATGGTCCTCGTCTCCCTGCTGCTCCAGCCGCTCGGCTACACCGGCTGGTTCTACACGGCCGTGGCCCTGGCCACCGGCGGCTGGTGGCTGTGGGAGGCGCACGCGCTCCAGCACCGCGCCCGCGCCGGCGAGACCGGGGCGAAGCTCAAGGAGATGCGCCTCTTCCACTGGTCCATCACCTACGTGTCGCTGCTCTTCGTGGCGGTCGCCGTGGACCCCTTCCTGCGCTGACCGCGCCGGACCGCGCCGCCTGACGGGCGGGTCGCGTGGCCAAGGCCACGCGACCCGCCCGTCGCACGTCGATCTACCCGGCAGTAGCATCCTGTGCATGGCAGACACCACGAAGCAGGCTGAGCGCACGGCGGCGAAGCTCGCCAAGCAGATCCGCGCGTTCGCCACCGAGCACGGCGGCGCCCAGGGCCAGCTCGCCTACATCGGCCAGGCCGGCACGCGCATCGTGCTGGTCGGCGAGGACGGCGGCTGGGGCGACCTGGTCGCGCCCAACGGCGAGATCGCGCGCGGCGCGGCCGAGAAGGCCGGCCTCACCCTCCAGGAGTCCTTCGACGGCGAGCTCGCCGCCAAGGTCCACACGGGCCCCTACGAGTGGAGCCGCATGGCCGGCATCCAGATCGGCGGCGGCGCCGCCAAGTGACGGGAGGCGGCCACCCGCCGCCTCCCCGTGGCGTGGCGGGCGCACCCCGCCGCTCCTCCCCGTCGGGCACCCCCGGCCGCCCTCACGGCGGCGGTGGGTGCCCGCGGCCGCACCTGCGCGTGCCCGCGCCGGGCCGTACCCGCGAGTGCCCGCGCGTACCCGCGCCAGGCCGTACCGGTGCCGTACCCGCGTCAGGCCGAACCGGTGCCGTACTCGCACCGGGCTGCACCGGTGCCGGACCCGCGCCGGGCTGCACCGGCGGCCGGCCGGGGTGCCCGCCGGGCCGTGCCGGTGCCCTACCCGCCGGGCCGTACCGTCCGTGGCCGCATCGGCGTGCGGGCCCGCGGCTTGCCCGGCCCGCGGCCGCCGGTCCGGCCTCGGGCCGGCGGGCGCCCGATGGTCCCCGCGGCGGTGCTCCGCCCGCCCTTCGCGGCCGTGGCTGAGCGCCCCGTGCCGCCCCACCGCCGAACGCCCGGGGGCGCCGCCGGTACGGATGTCCGTACCGGCGGCGCCCCCGGGCGTCTGCCGTGTGTGTCCCCCCTGCCGGCCCTCAGGCCGCCGTCAGCGCCGCGTCACCCGGCTGGGCTGGCACCGGGGCCTGGACCGCGGGCCGCTCGCGCAGGCTGAGGGCCAGGCGCAGCACCGCGATCCACATCAGGGCGGAGCCGAGCATGTGGGCGCCCACCAGGATCTCGGGGACGCCCGTGAAGTACTGCACGTACCCGATGCCGCCCTGGAGGACCAGGACCAGCAGCAGGTCGCGGGCGCGCCTGCGGATGTCGTCCGGGGCGTCGACCACCCGCAGGACGACGAACATGGCGATCGCGCCCGCGCCCACGGCCCACGCGAACAGCGCGTGCACCTGCGCCACGGTCGTGTAGTCGAACGGCATGCGCGGGACGTCGCTGCTGTCGCCCGCGTGCTCGCCGCTGCCGGTCACGCCCGTGCCGGCGACGATCAGCACGGCGGAGGCGGCGACCAGCGCCCAGCCGAGCCTGCGCACCGGGCCGGGGACGCGCGGGCGCGGCGGGCCGTCGCCCTCGCCGGCCCGGACCCAGGTGATCACGGTGACGGTCAGCAGAGCGTTGGCGGCGATGAAGTGGCCGGCGACGGTCCACGGGTTCAGCCCGGTCCACACCGCGATCCCGCCGAGGACGGCGTTGCTCGCGACGATCCAGAACTGGAGCCAGCCGAGCCGGGTCAGGCCGCGGCGCCACGGCTTGGTGGACCGGGTGGCGATGATCGACCAGCCGACGGCGGCCGACAGGACGTAGGTCAGCAGCCGGTTGCCGAACTCGATGGCGCCGTGGATGCCCTGCTCGGGCGTGGCGAAGAGGCTGTCGTCGGTGCACTTGGGCCAGGTGTCGCAGCCGAGGCCGGAGCCGGTCAGCCGGACGGCGCCGCCGGTGACGATGATGACGACGGTCATGACGACCGCGGAGAGCGCGGCCCGCCGGACCGTCTGCGGGGAGGGCGTCCAGCGCCGGGCGATAGAGGCGAGAGGGGTCAACACGGACCTATCGTAGGTCGCCGCTTGTGCACGCTTTCACGAGGGGGTGCCCCCCGGCTGCCCCCGGCCGGCCCGCCCGGCTCGTACCACCCGCGCCACGAGCCGGGCCCGCCCCGGGCTACTCCCAGCGGAAGAAGCGGGCCGCCGCGCCGAGCCCGGCCGCCGCCCACACGGCGAGCACGCCCAGCGCCCCCCACGGCATGCCCGCGCCGTCCTGGAGGACGTCCCGCAGCCCCCCGGACAGCGCCGTGATCGGCAGCCACTCCAGCGCAGCCCGCGCCGCGTCGGGGAACCGGTCCAGCGGTACGACCACCCCGCCGCCCACCAGGAGCAGCAGGAAGACCAGGTTCGCCGCCGCCAGCGTCGCCTCGGCCCGCAGCGTCCCGGCCATCAGCAGCCCGAGCCCGGAGAACGCCGCCGTCCCGGCAACCAGCAGCAGGAGCACCGCGAACGGGCTGCCCTGCGGCGACCAGCCGAGCGCCAGCGCGATGGCGGTCAGGAGCAGGACCTGCAGGACCTCCGTGACCAGCACGGCGAGCGTCTTGGCGGCCATCAGCGCCCACCGGGGCAGGGGTGAGGCGCCCAGCCGCTTCAGCACCCCGTACCGCCGCTCGAAGCCGGTGGCGATGGCCTGCCCGGTGAACGCGGTCGACATCACGGCCAGGGCGAGGACGCCCGGCGCGAGGAAGTCCACGGCCGCGCCGCCGCCCGTGTCGACGATGTCCACGGTGGAGAAGAGGACCAGCAGCAGGGACGGGATGACCACCGTGAGGAGCAGCTGCTCGCCGTTGCGCAGCAGCATCCGGGTCTCCAGCGCCGCCTGGGCGGCGATCATCCGGCCGACCGGCGCGGCCCCCGGCCGCGGGGTGTACGTACCGCTGTTCATCCGCGCAGCTCCTTGCCGGTCAGCTCCAGGAAGACGTCCTCCAGCGTGCGGCGCTCCACCGCGATGCCGTCCGGCATCACCCCGGCCTGCGCGCACCAGCTGGTGACCGTGGCGAGGAGCTGCGGGTCCACCTCGCCGGTGATCCGGTACGCGCCGGGCGCGGTCTCGGCCGCGGCCGTCCCGTCCGGCAGCGCCTTCAGCAGGGCGCCGAGGTCCAGGCCGGGGCGGCCGGTGAAGCGCAGGGAGTTCTCGGCGCCGCCGCGGCACAGCCGCTCGGGGCTGCCCTGGGCGACGACCCGCCCGGCGTCCACGATCGCCACGTCGTCGGCCAGCTGCTCGGCCTCGTCCATGAAGTGGGTGGTGAGGACCACGGTCACCCCGTCGGCGCGCAGCTCGCGCACCAGGTCCCAGGTGGAGCGGCGGGCCTGCGGGTCGAGTCCGGCGGTCGGCTCGTCCAGGAAGACCAGCTCGGGCCGCCCGACGACGGCCATGGCCAGGGCGAGGCGCTGCTGCTGCCCGCCCGACAGCCGCCGGTAGGCCGTGCGGCCGCAGGAGCCGAGGCCCAGGCGCTCGATCAGGGCGTCCACGTCGAGGGGGTGGGCGTGCAGCTTCGCCATGTGGCGGAGCATCTCGTCGGCGCGGGCGCCCGAGTAGACCCCGCCCGACTGGAGCATCACCCCGACGCGGGGGCGCAACCGGGCCGCGTCGGCGACCGGGTCGAGGCCCAGGACGCGGACGGTGCCCGCGTCGGGCCTGCGGTATCCCTCGCAGGTCTCGACGGTGGTGGTCTTGCCGGCCCCGTTCGGGCCGAGGACGGCGGTGACGGTACCGGTGCGGACGTCGAGGTCGAGCCCGTCCACGGCGGTCTTGGTCCCGTACCGCTTGACCAGGCCCCGTACCCGGACGGCGGACTCGTTTCGCATGGCAGCCAAGTCTAGGCAGCCGCCGGGCGCCCACGGGCCGCGGGTCCCTCGCCACCGGGCGCCCCCGCGACCGGGCGCCGCCGAGGCGGGCCCCCCGCCGCCCGGCTCCCCGGCCCCGGCGCCCCCTCGGCCGAAGGCGCGGTACCCCGGTCGGCGGACCGCCGACACGTCCGGACGCACCCGCCCGTGTTCCCCCGCCCGCCTCCGCCCGACCCTCCGCGCGGCAGGACCGGCCGCCTGGCCGCCCCGCGGCGCCCCCGCCGCCCGGCCCGGCCGCGTCGGCCCCGACCGCCCCACAGGCCGCCGCCCGGGCGGACCGCCAGGGCCCGGCAGCGTGGCACCCCACGGCCGGCACCCGACGGCCGCGCCGAGCCCGCCCGGCCCCACCACCCTCCCGCCGACCGCCCCCGACCGCCACCGCCCTCCCGCCGACCGCCCCCGACCGCCCCCGTCCGCGGCCTCCCCGGACCGCGCCCCGCCGCCCGTTCCGCCCGGCGGACCGCCCCCCGCCCGGACCGTCCGGTCCGCCCGCGCCCCGTCCCGGAGCCCTGCCGAGGTGGCGCCCGCCCGGCCCCGCCCGGGGTCCCGCAGAAGCACGCGCCAGGCCCGCGCAAGGGGCCGCGAACCCCCGCCTGGGCGGCGGGGCCACCGGCCGGTCCGGCCCCCCGCGGCCGGCCCCGGCCCGGCCCTCTGATCGTTTCCGCAGGTCAGGTTAGGTTTCCCTAAGTGACGCACGGCACCGGCGGGCCCTCGGGGCGCGGCTTGTCACCCTCTCCGGAATTACGCAACAATGGCGTTGTGAAAAACGTCGGTGAGACTTCCGCGGCTCCAGGAGAGGAGCTCGCGACCGGAGAGCGGTCCACCCGCAACCGGGTCGCGCGCTCCATCCTGGACCACGGCCCGTCCACCGTGGCGGAGCTCGCCCAGCGGCTCGGCCTCACCCAGGCCGCCGTGCGCCGTCACCTCGACGCGCTCGTCGCCGACGACGTGGTCGCCCCGCGCGAGCAGCGCGTCTACGGCGCCCGCACCCGCGGCCGCCCCGCCAAGGTCTTCGCGCTGACCGACTGCGGCCGGGACGCCTTCGACCAGTCGTACGACACCCTCGCGGTGGACGCCCTGCGCTGGATCGAGCAGAACGCCGGGGGAGAGGCCGCCGTCGCGGCCTTCGCGCGCGACCGGGTGGAGGCGCAGGCGGAGGCGTACCGCGCGGCCGTCGAGGCGGCGCCGCCCCAGCGGCGCGCCGAGGCGCTGGCCAGGGCGCTGAGCGCGGACGGGTACGCTGCGACGGCGCGCGAGGCGCCGGTGGGGCAGGTCGGCCAGCAGCTGTGCCAGCACCACTGCCCGGTCGCCCACGTCGCGGAGCGCTACCCGCAGCTCTGCGAGGCGGAGACGGAGATCTTCTCCCGCCTCCTCGGGACGCACGTCCAGCGCCTGGCCACCATCGCGCACGGCGACGGGGTCTGCACGACGTTCATCCCGCACAGCCACCCGAAACACCCCGAGAACCCTTCATCACCATCCGCAAGCACGGCCGGGAGGAACCCCGCATGACCACCGAGATCAGCCACCCCGAGCTCGAGGGCCTGGGTCGGTACGAATATGGCTGGGCCGACCCGGACGCGGCCGGTGCCGTCGCCAAGCGCGGACTGAACGAGGACGTCGTCCGCGACATCTCCGCGAAGAAGAACGAGCCCGAGTGGATGCTGAAGCTGCGGCTGAAGGGTCTGCGCCTGTTCGACAAGAAGCCCATGCCGACCTGGGGCTCCGACCTCTCCGGCATCGACTTCGACAACATCAAGTACTTCGTCCGGTCCACCGAGAAGCAGGCCGCCTCCTGGGAGGACCTGCCCGAGGACATCAAGAACACGTACGACAAGCTCGGCATCCCCGAGGCGGAGAAGCAGCGCCTCGTCGCCGGTGTCGCCGCGCAGTACGAGTCCGAGGTCGTGTACCACCAGATCCGCGAGGACCTGGAGTCGCAGGGCGTCATCTTCCTCGACACGGACACCGCCCTCAAGGAGCACCCGGAGCTCTTCCAGGAGTACTTCGGCACGGTGATCCCGGTCGGCGACAACAAGTTCGCCTCGCTGAACACGGCCGTGTGGTCCGGCGGCTCCTTCATCTACGTGCCGAAGGGCGTGCACGTCGACATCCCGCTCCAGGCATACTTCCGGATCAACACCGAGAACATGGGCCAGTTCGAGCGGACGCTGATCATCGTCGACGAGGACGCCTACGTCCACTACGTCGAGGGCTGCACCGCGCCGATCTACTCCTCCGACTCGCTGCACAGCGCCGTCGTGGAGATCATCGTCAAGAAGGGCGCCCGCTGCCGCTACACGACCATCCAGAACTGGTCGAACAACGTCTACAACCTGGTCACCAAGCGCGCCGTGGCCTACGAGGGCGCGACCATGGAGTGGGTCGACGGCAACATCGGCTCCAAGGTCACCATGAAGTACCCGGCCGTCTACCTGATGGGCGAGCACGCCAAGGGCGAGACGCTCTCCATCGCCTTCGCGGGCGAGGGCCAGCACCAGGACGCCGGCGCCAAGATGGTCCACATGGCGCCGAACACCTCCTCCAACATCGTCTCCAAGTCGGTGGCGCGGGGCGGCGGCCGCACCTCCTACCGCGGCCTCATCGAGATCGGCGAGGGCGCCCCGGGCTCCAAGTCCAACGTCCTGTGCGACGCGCTGCTGGTCGACACGATCTCCCGCTCCGACACGTACCCGTACGTTGACGTGCGCGAGGACGACGTCTCCATGGGCCACGAGGCCACGGTCTCCAAGGTCTCCGAGGACCAGCTCTTCTACCTGATGAGCCGCGGCCTCTCCGAGGACGAGGCCATGGCGATGATCGTGCGCGGCTTCGTCGAGCCGATCGCCAAGGAGCTGCCGATGGAGTACGCCCTGGAGCTCAACCGGCTGATCGAGCTGCAGATGGAGGGCTCGGTCGGCTGACCCCGGCTAGGACCCGCACGACCCGACGACGTACGCACGTAGGAAGAGAAACCACGACAGCCATGGCTGAGAACATCCCGGTGGGTTCGACCACCGCCGGCTCCATCGCGGTGGCGGCCGAGTCGACCGTCGCCACCCGCATGAGCGCCCCCCCGTCCTTCGACGTCGCGGACTTCCCCGTCCCGCACGGCCGCGAGGAGGAGTGGCGGTTCACGCCGCTGGAGCGACTGCGCGGGCTGCACGACGGCACCGCCGCCGCCACCGGTGAAGGGGTACGCGTCGACGTGACGGCGCCCGACGCCGTCACCGTCGAGACCGTCGGCCGCGACGACACCCGCCTCGGCCGCGCGGGCAAGCCGGTCGACCGGGTCGCGGCGCAGGCGTACACCTCGTTCGAGAAGGCCACGGTCGTCACCGTGCCCAAGGAGGCCGCGCTCTCCGAGCCCGTCCGCATCGCCGTGCACGGGCAGGGCGGCACCGCCTTCGGTCACCTCGTCGTCGAGCTCGGCGCGTTCGCCGAGGCCGTCGTGGTCCTCGACCACACCGGCGACGCCGTCCTCGCCGCCAACGTCGAGTACGTCCTCGGCGACGGCGCCAAGCTGACCGTCGTCTCCGTCCAGGACTGGGGCGACAAGGCCGTCCACGTGGCGCAGCACAACGCGCTCGTCGGCCGCGACGCCTCCTTCAAGTCCGTCGTCGTCACCTTCGGCGGGGACCTCGTCCGCGTCCACCCGCGCGTCGCGTACGCCGGCACGGGCGGCGAGGCCGAGCTGTTCGGCCTGTACTTCACCGACGCGGGCCAGCACCAGGAGCACCGCCTCCTGGTCGACCACAACACCCCGCACTGCACCTCGAACGTCGTCTACAAGGGCGCCCTCCAGGGCGAGTCGGCGCACGCCGTGTGGATCGGCGACGTCCTCATCCAGGCCGCCGCCGAGGGCACCGACACCTACGAGATGAACCGCAACCTCGTCCTCACGGACGGCGCCCGCGTCGACTCGGTGCCGAACCTGGAGATCGAGACCGGCGAGATCGCCGGGGCCGGCCACGCCTCCGCGACCGGCCGCTTCGACGACGAGCAGCTGTTCTACCTGATGGCCCGCGGCATCCCGGAGACCGAGGCCCGCCGCCTCGTCGTCCGCGGCTTCTTCGCCGAGCTGGTCCAGCAGATCGGCCTCGCCGACGTCGAGGCGCGGCTCATCGAGAAGATCGAGGCGGAACTGGAGGCGTCGGTCTGATGGCCTTCGTCCGCGTCTGCGGCCTGAGCGAGCTGACGGAGGACACCCCCAAGCGGGTGGAGATCGACGGCACGCCGGTCTCCGTCGTCCTCACCGAGGGGGAGGTGTTCGCGATCCACGACATCTGCTCGCACGCGAACGTCTCGCTCTCCGAGGGCGAGGTCGACGGCTGCGCCATCGAGTGCTGGCTGCACGGCTCCAGCTTCGACCTCCGTACCGGCAAGCCGTCCGGCCTCCCCGCGACGCGCCCCGTCCCCGTATACCCCGTAAAGACCGAAGGGGACGATGTGCTCGTCTCCGTCACCCAGGAGTCCTGAGTCACCCATGGCAACGCTTGAAATCCGCGACCTGCACGTCTCCGTCGAGGCCGACAACGCCACGAAGGAAATCCTCAAGGGCGTCGACCTGACCGTGAAGCAGGGCGAGACCCACGCCATCATGGGCCCCAACGGCTCCGGCAAGTCCACCCTCGCCTACTCCCTCGCCGGCCACCCGAAGTACACGGTCACCGGCGGCACCGTCACCCTCGACGGCGAGGACGTCCTGGAGATGTCCGTCGACGAGCGGGCCCGCGCCGGCGTCTTCCTCGCCATGCAGTACCCGGTCGAGGTCCCCGGCGTCTCCGTCTCCAACTTCCTGCGCACCTCCGCCACCGCCGTCCGCGGCGAGGCCCCCAAGCTGCGCACCTGGGTGAAGGAGGTCAAGGAGGCCATGGAGCGCCTCAACATGGACCCGTCCTTCGCCGAGCGGAACGTGAACGAGGGCTTCTCCGGCGGTGAGAAGAAGCGCCACGAGATCCTCCAGCTCGAACTGCTCAAGCCGAAGATCGCGGTGCTGGACGAGACCGACTCCGGCCTCGACGTGGACGCCCTGCGCATCGTCTCCGAGGGCGTCAACCGCGTCCGCGAGTCCGGCGAGGTCGGCACCCTGCTGATCACCCACTACACGCGCATCCTGCGCTACATCAAGCCCGACCACGTGCACGTCTTCGCGGGCGGCCGGATCGTCGAGTCGGGCGGCCCCGAGCTGGCGGACAAGCTGGAGTCCGAGGGCTACGAGGCGTACACGAAGGGCGGCGCATCCCTGTGACACAGCTTCCGGGCCTCCTCGACACCGAGGCGATCCGCAAGGACTTCCCGATCCTGGACCGCGTCCTCCACGACGGCAAGAAGCTCGTCTACCTGGACAACGCGGCGACGTCCCAGACGCCGCGCCAGGTGCTCGACGTGCTCAACGAGTACTACGAGCAGCACAACGCCAACGTCCACCGTGGTGTGCACGTCCTCGCCGAGGAGGCCACGGAGCTGTACGAGGGTGCCCGCGACAAGGTGGCGGCCTTCGTCAACGCGCCCAGCCGCGACGAGGTGATCTTCACCAAGAACGCCTCGGAGTCGCTGAACCTCGTGGCGAACATGCTGGGCTGGGCCGACGAGCCGTACCGCGTGGACGCCGACACCGAGATCGTCATCACGGAGATGGAGCACCACTCCAACATCGTGCCGTGGCAGCTGCTCGCGCAGCGCACCGGCGCGAAGCTGAAGTGGTTCGGGCTCACCGACGACGGCCGCCTCGACCTGTCCCGGATCGACGAGGTCATCACGCCGAAGACGAAGATCGTCTCCTTCGTGCTGGTCTCCAACATCCTCGGCACCTACAACCCGGTCGAGGCCATCGTGCGCCGCGCCCAGGAGGTCGGCGCGCTGGTCTGCGTCGACGCCTCCCAGGCCGCCCCGCACATGGCGCTGGACGTGCAGGCCCTCCAGGCCGACTTCGTGGCCTTCACCGGCCACAAGATGTGCGGCCCGACCGGCATCGGCGTGCTGTGGGGCCGCCAGGAGCTGCTGGAGGACCTCCCGCCGTTCCTCGGCGGCGGCGAGATGATCGAGACCGTCTCGATGAGCTCCTCCACGTACGCCCCCGCGCCCCACAAGTTCGAGGCGGGGACGCCGCCGATCGCCCAGGCCGTCGGCCTCGGCGCGGCGGTGGACTACCTGTCCTCCATCGGCATGGACCGGATCGCCGCCCATGAGCACGCGCTCACCGAGTACGCGATCCGGCGCCTGGCGGACGTCCCCGGCGTGCGGATCATCGGCCCCACCACGGCGGAGGACCGGGGCGCCGCGATCTCCTTCACGCTCGGCGACATCCACCCCCACGACGTGGGCCAGGTCCTCGACGAGCAGGGCATCGCGGTCCGGGTCGGCCACCACTGCGCCCGGCCCGTCTGCCTGCGGTACGGAATTCCGGCGACCACGCGGGCGTCGTTCTATCTGTACTCCACGCCCGCCGAGGTCGACGCCCTGGTGGACGGGCTGGAGCACGTCCGCAACTTCTTCGGATGAGGGGCTGACCGACTCGTGAAGCTGGATTCGATGTACCAGGACGTCATCCTGGACCACTACAAGCACCCGCACGGGCGGGGCTTGCGGCCGGGCGACGCCGAGGTGCACCACGTCAACCCGACGTGCGGTGACGAGATCACGCTCCGCGTGAAGTACGACGGCTCCCGCGTGGCGGACGTGTCGTACGAGGGGCAGGGCTGCTCCATCAGCCAGGCCTCCGCCTCCGTACTCAACGAGCTCCTGGTGGGCAAGGAGCTGGAGGAGGCGCGGCGGATCCAGGGCACGTTCCTGGAGCTGATGCAGTCCAAGGGCCGGATCGAGCCCGACGACGCGATGGAGGAGCTGCTGGAGGACGCGGTCGCGTTCGCCGGCGTCTCCAAGTACCCGGCCCGGGTGAAGTGCGCGCTGCTGAGCTGGATGGCGTGGAAGGACGCGACCGCCCAGGCCCTGGGCGAGGAGTCCGCGAAGGCGGAGGGAAAGACGGCATGAGCGAGAACGAGACGGTCACGGTGAAGCCCGCCTCCGAGGACGAGATCCGCGAGGCGCTGTACGACGTGGTCGACCCCGAGCTGGGGATCGACGTGGTCAACCTGGGCCTCATCTACGGCATCCACGTGGACGACTCCAACGTGGCCACGCTGGACATGACGCTGACGTCGGCGGCCTGCCCGCTGACCGACGTCATCGAGGACCAGGCGAAGGCGGCGACGGACGGCATCGTCAACGAGCTGAAGATCAACTGGGTCTGGATGCCGCCGTGGGGTCCGGACAAGATCACGGACGACGGGCGCGAGCAGCTCCGCGCGCTCGGCTTCAACGTCTGAGGACCGCGAGGTCCGGGCCCGGCGGCTCCCGCCCGGCCCAGGCCCAGGCCCACGGCAACGGCCACGCCCCGACGGGGCGTGGCCGTCGCCGTGTCCGCCGGCCGTTCTCCGGCCGCTTCCCCGGCCGGTCCTCTACCGGCGTCGGCCGGTCATGCCCGGTGGGCCGGTGCGCCGTGGTACGGCGGCCAGGGGTCGCGCGCGGCGGCCTCGGCCAGCGACCGGGCGAGGTCCTCGGTGCGGATGCGCCGGTCGACGTAGAGCAGGGCGTGCACCAGGGGGGAGAACGGCGCCGTCACGGCCTGCGCCACGACCGTCCCGACCAGGCTGAAGGCCAGGGCGACGGCCACGGCGGTCAGGACGGGCGCCAGGTCCGTCCCGTCCGGGCCGTCGGACGGGAAGGCCGCCGGCACGGCGCCGAGGAACTGGAAGGGCAGCTGCAGCAGCCACGTCGCGAACGCGGCGATGACGCCCGCCAGCAGCGCGATGCCGAAGACCCGCCACCAGGCGCCGCGCACCAGCCGGGCGGAGCGGCGCAGCGCGGCCACCGGGCCCAGCCCCTCGAAGACCACGGCGGCCGGGGCCAGACTGAACCGCACCCACAGCCAGATCCCCGCCAGGCCGAGGCCCAGGCCGCCCAGCAGCCCCACCGGGGCCAGCCAGCCCGGCGGGAGGAGAGGCAGCTCGGGGGCGTCGGGCGACGAGGAGAACGCGATGCCCAGCAGCGCCAGCCAGCCGAGGACGAGCAGACCGAACACCGGGACGACGGTGGCCAGGGCGACGAGGAGGTTGCCGCCCGCCACGGCCCACACCCGCGACCACGCCTGGCGCCACACGGTGCCGAACGGCACGGTCCGGCCCAGCACCGCGCCCCGGAGCACGGCCGCGGCGGCCGCCTGGACGAGGCTCGTGCCCAGCAGCAACAGCAGGCTCATGCCCGACCAGAGCGCGCCGAGGCCGAGGAGGAACGACCTCACCGTGTCCGTGCCGGGCGGCGTGCTCCGCGCCTCCAGCTCCAGCACGGCCTCCTCGAAGCCCTGGTAGCCGGTGAACAGCACCACCCCGCCGAGCAGCCCCAGGAAGCCGAAGACCAGCAGGGACACCCCCAGCAGCTGCTTCCACGCGCGGCCGAGCGCGGCGAACGCGCCGCCGAGGACGTCGCCCGCGCCCAGCGGTGCCAGCGGGATCACGCCCGGCTTCGGCGGGCGCGGCGCGCCCCACCCCCAGCCCCCCGGGGGCGGCCCCGCCCACGGCGCACCGGCCCCGGCCGGGGGACCGTACGGGACGGCCCCCGGGACGTGCGGGAGGGCCCCCGGGGCGTACGGGCCGGTGGGTCCGGCGGGTCCGGTGGGTCCGGCGGGTCCGGCCGTGGGGCTGGTGGGGCCGGCCTGGGGGTTCGGCTCGGCCGCGGGACCGGTCGGGGCGGCGCCCGGCGCGGGGCCGGGGCCGGAGCCGCCGCCGGGACCGGGGCCGGCGGGCTCGCCGGGCGGCTCGTGCCTGCCGCTGTCGTGCGTCATCTGCGGTGTACTCCCGGAGGGAAGGCCAGGTGGGTGAACCGGGACACGGTAGCCGGGGCTCCCGGCGGGTTCGGCGGGCGGGTGTGCCGGGCGCGGCCGGGGCGGGTCGGGGGCGGCGCTCACGAGAGGCGCGGCCGGAAGCGCGGCCGGAGCGGGGCGCGGGAGGGCGCCTACGGGAAGCGCGTGCGGCTCGGCGGCGGCCTCCCGGGCGCGTCCCGCAGGCGTGCGCAGGCGCGCGTCCGGTTCGGGGCCTTCCGGGGCCGGGGCGGCCGGCCGCATGAGACCGGTTCGCGGCGGCGGCGCCCGTGCGGCTAGGTTCGGGGCATGACTTCTGCACCTCGCACCACCGGAGCCGTGGCCGCCGGCCTCGCCACCGTCGCCGGCGACGGCACCGTTCTGGACACCTGGTTCCCCGCGCCCGAGCTGACCGAGGAGGCCGGGCCCGCCGGGACCGAGCGGCTCACCCCCGACCAGGCCGTGAACCTCCTGGGGGAGGGCGCCGCCAAGGCCCTCGGCGTCGACGCCCGGCGCGGCGTCGAGGTCGTCGCCGTACGCACGTCCATCGCGTCGCTGGACGACAAGCCGCTCGACGCGCACGACGCCTACCTGCGGCTGCACCTGCTCAGCCACCGGCTCGTCAAGCCGCACGGCCAGAACCTCGACGGCGTCTTCGGCCTCCTGGCCAACGTCGCCTGGACCTCGCTCGGCCCCGTCGCCGTCGACGACGTCGAGCGGGTCCGCCTCAACGCCCGCGCGGAGGGCCTGCACCTCCAGGTCACCAGCGTGGACAAGTTCCCGCGCATGACCGACTACGTCGTCCCGAAGGGCGTGCGCATCGCGGACGCCGACCGCGTCCGGCTCGGCGCGCACCTCGCCGCCGGCACGACCGTCATGCACGAGGGCTTCGTCAACTTCAACGCGGGCACGCTCGGCACCTCCATGGTCGAGGGCCGCATCTCCGCCGGCGTGGTCATCGGCGACGGCTCCGACATCGGCGGCGGCGCCTCCACCATGGGCACCCTGTCGGGCGGCGGCAACGTCGTCATCTCGGTCGGCGAGCGCTGCCTGATCGGCGCCGAGGCGGGTGTCGGCATCGCGCTGGGCGACGAGTGCGTCGTCGAGGCCGGCCTGTACATCACCGCGGGTACGCGGGTCACCATGCCGGACGGGCAGGTCGTGAAGGCCCGCGAGCTGTCCGGCGCGTCGAACATCCTCTTCCGCCGCAACTCGGTCACCGGCACGGTCGAGGCCCGCCCGAACAACGCCGTCTGGGGCGGCCTCAACGACATCCTGCACAGCCACAACTGACGCCCCCGCGCCGCGACGCGTGCCCCGTCCCCGCCACGCGGCGGGGACGGGGCACGCGCGCGTCCACGGGCGTCGGGCGCGCAACGGGACACGCCGCGCGGAAGGGTGAAAGACCGTGACCTCTGGGCCGTCCGGGCGATGGACAGGGGGACGCAGGGTGACATCGGACGGCAAGGCGAGGGATTCAGATGAAGATCACCAGGACCGCTGTGCTCGTGGGGCTGCTCGCCGCGGCGGGGGTGTTCGGCGCCGGAGCCGCACACGCGGACGAGAGCAACAACCAGGCGCACAACGGGCCGCGGGTCGGGCTGATCAACGCCGGTCAGATCGACGACCCCATGGAGGACGTGCTGGAGCACGTGGCGGTCCTCGGGCGCAACGTCATCGTCGGCTGACCAGTTCCGCGAGCGCCCCGCGCAGCCCGTCGACCGCGTCCCGGCCGGCGGGCTGCAGCGGTTCGCGCGGGGGGCCCGCGTCCACCAGGGCCTTCGCGGTGACCGCGCCCGGCAGGCCGGACGCCGTCATCAGCTCCGTCAGCGCCAGCAGACGCCCGTTCAGCCGGGCCGCCTCGGCCGTGGCGCCCGCGTCGTACGCGTCGACGACCGCCCTGACCTCGGCGGGCGCCGCGTTCGCGACCGTGCTGACGAAGCCGGCGCCGCCCAGCGCGCACAGCGGCAGGTTCAGCTCCTCGCAGCCCGAGTAGACGGCCAGCGGGGTGCGGGCGAGGAGCCCGGTCGTGCCCAGCACGTCGTAGGCGCAGTCCTTCACGGCCACGATCCGCGGGTGCTCGGCGAGCCGCGCCATCGTGTCCGGCTCGATCCGGACGGCCGTGCGGCCCGGGATGTCGTACAGCATCACCGGCAGCCCCGTCGCGTCCGCCACCCGCCGGAAGTGCGCCTCCAGGGCGGCCTGCGGCGGGCGGCTGTAGTAGGGCGGCGCCACCAGCAGCCCGTCGGCGCCCGCCGCCTCCGCCTGCCGGGCCAGCGCGACCGTGTGCGCCGTGTCGGCGGTGCCGACGCCCGCGACGAGCGGTACCGAAGGGCCGACCGCGGCCCGGACGGCGGCGATCAGCTCCCGCTTCTCCGCGTCCGACGTGGTGGGGGACTCGCCGGTGGTGCCATTCAGGACCAGCCCGTCGCAGCCGCGCGCCACCAGCCCCGCCGCGAGGGCCGCGGCCCGGTCCCGGTCGAGGGCGGCGCCGTCGGGCGTGAACGGCGTGACCATGGCGCACAGGGCGCGGCCGAAGGGGCGGTGCGGCGTCGTGTCGTGGTCCGTCATGCCCGGCAGTCTTGCCCTCGGGGACGTCGTAGGTCTACTTAGACCTTCTTGCGCTGTCGGTCAAGCCGTGCTTCAACGTGGCATGGCGCCGACCCGTCTGGGTACTCGGGGGACTCCCGTACGTGAACGAGGAGGGAGGCGACCGCCGTGGCGTACCGAACCGCGGAACCGTCGGTCGGCGAGCTGGTCAAGCGCGCCTCGGAGCAACTCACCGACCTGGTCAAGGCCGAGCTGCGCACCGCCCAGGCGGAGCTGGCGCAGAAGGGCAGGCGAGCCGGGGTCGGCGGCGGGCTCATCGGGGGCGCCACCGCCGTCGCCTACGTCGGCCTCATGGCGCTCGCCGGGACCTGCGTGGCGCTGCTCGCCCTGGTCCTGGAGGTGTGGGCGGCCGCCCTCATCGTGACCGGGGCGCTGTTCGTCGTCGCCGCCGTCCTGGGCCTCGCCGGGCGCGCGCAGATGCGCCGCGCCGTACCGCCGCTGCCCGAGCGGGCCATCGACGGGATGCGCTCCGACCTGGACGAGATCAAGGAGAGGGTCCACCGATGACACGGCCGGACGAACTGCGCCTCGAAGCGGCGCGCAAACGGCAGGAGCTGGTCGAGACGATCGACCAGCTGATGGCGAAGACGGACCTGCGGGCCCGCGCCGCCCGCGTCGACCGGCGCCCGGTGGTGGCGGCGTCGGCGGGCACCGCCGCGCTGGCCGTGCTCGGCGTGGTGCTGGCGGCCCGCCGCCGCGCCCGCCTCCACGTCCGCGTCCCCGACCGGGCGGCCCGCGCCCACGCGCTGTCCTGCGCCGCCCGCACGCACGCCCGCCGGGCGCGGGGACGGGCGCTCGCGCGGGGGCGCGCGGGATGCGGGCGCCGGGGAAGCGGCCGGACGGGAGGGAGCAAGCGATGAGCGCGAAGAAGCCGCCGATGCCCCGGTCGAAGTCGAAGCGGAAGCAGAGCCTCGTCTACCGGCCGGTGGGGCTGCTCCTCGGCCTGGCGGGCGGCGCCGCCGCGAGCGCCCTGTTCAGCCAGGCGTGGAAGGCCGTCGGCCGGGGCAGCGACGCGCCCGACGCGCTCGACGAGGACCGCACCTGGCGGGAGATCCTGCTGGCCGCGGCCCTCCAGGGTGCGATCTTCGCGGCGGTGCGGGCCGCCGTCGACCGGGGCGGCGCCGTCGGCGTACGACGGCTCACGGGCACGTGGCCCGGCGGTTCCTGATCCGGGGCTTGACCTCGAGTCCGCTTGAGCTTCCAGGATGGGGTGTGCCCGGCCGGGCCACGGGGGTCCGGCCGGGCACCCGTCCGAGGAGGCACCCTGATGACCCGCACGACCCGCACGACCCGCCCGAGCGCGTACGCCCGGCCCCACGCCCGCCCCGACCTCACCCGCCCCGGCGTCGGCCTCGTCAAGGCGAGCACCTGGCGCGTGGGCACCCCCGAGCGGCAGCGGGCGGCCCTCGACGCCATCGCCCGCACCTGGGAGAGCCGGCCCTGGCCGACCGAGGGCCTGCTGTCGTACACCGTCCATCCGGGCGAGGACGGCGACACCCTCCTGCACTACTCGCAGTGGCGCTCCGAGGAGGACTACCGGGAGCTGGTGCGCACCGAGCGCGCCACGCGGAACGCGGAGATCGACGCGGCGGTGCCCGGCATCGAGCGGGTCGCCCTCCACTCCTACGAGCCGTACCGCAGCCGCGTGCCCGGCGAGGGCGACGGGCGGGTGCCGGGGTGCGTGGTCACCGTCGAGGTGGAGTTCGACGGGCCGGACCCGGCGCGTCGGCGCGGCTGGGTGGACGCCGTGCTCGAGGCGCTCGACAGTGATCCGGCGCCACCTCCGGGAGGTGTCTCCGGCCACTTCCACCTCGGGCTGGACGGCGCCCGCGTCCTCAACTACGCCGAGTGGGAGAGCGCCGCCGCCCACGAGGCCGCCCTGGCCGCGCCCGGCGACGGCGTCGGGGCGCCGACCTCCCAGTGGCGGAGGGTGCGGGAGTACCCCGGGCTGGTGCGCAGCACGGTGCGCCGCCACACGCCCGGACTGAGCCTCGGCCCGGACGTGTAGCGGCGGCCGCCGGGACCCTACGGGCGGAAGCGCAGGACCTGCGGGTCGTGGTCGCTGACCTGGTCCGCGAACTCCGCGTTGATGTGCACGCTGTCGTACGCGAAGCGGCGGATGCCGGGGCTGGTCAGGATCTGGTCCAGCACCTGGCTGTTGCCCTGGAAGACGTACGAGTAGCGCTCGGAGCGCGGCAGGCTCGTGACGGCCGCGCGCAGGGCGCCGCCGTCGGTGAGCGCCCTGGTCGTGGCGGAGAACTCGAAGTCGTTGATGTCGCCGAGCACCACGACGTCGGCGTCGCGCTGCACGGCGAGGACGTCCTTGACGAAGGTGTTGACGACCTTCGCCTGCCGCAGGCGCTGCACCTCGGAGGAACGGTTCGGCGGCTGCCGGTGGGAGACGAGCGACTCGTCGCCGCCCTTGGAGCCGAAGTGGTTCGCGACGACGATGACCGTGCGGCCGCGGAAGACGAACTCGCCGGCCAGCGGCTTGCGGCTGTTCTCCCAGGCGGCGTCGGCCGGGGCGATCCGGCCGGGGGAGAGGGTCAGCGCCGCCTTGCCGCGCTGCCTGACGACACCGGTCGCCGTGGTGGCGTCGCCGCCCGGCCGGTCGGTGAAGGACACGCGCTGCGGGTTGAAGAGGAAGACCTGGCGGATGTTGCCGCCGGGCTCCCCGCCGTCCTTCTTGTCCTCCGGGTCCACGGACCGCCAGTCGTACGCGGGGCCGCCCGCGGCGACGATCGCGTCCGTGAACCTCCGCAGGGTCTCCCCGGCGGCGACCGTGCCGTCGTCCTTCGCGCCGTTGTCGTCCTGGATCTCCTCCAGGGCCACGATGTCGGGCGACGCCAGGTTCTCCACGACGGCCCGGGCCAGCGCGTCGAACTTCTCCTGGGGGTCGGTCGGGTCCAGGTTCTCCACGTTGTACGTGGCGACGGCGAGCTCGCCGGGGCGCTGGGCACGGGTCTTCTCCCGCTCCAGGCCGCGGTCCTGGACGGTGCCGAGGGTGCGCGCGGCGAGCGTGTAGCCGCCGTACTGGTCGAAGTCGAGCGGGCCCTCGGTCGTGCCGGTCAGCACGTCCCCGACGTTCGCGGTCGGGAAGGGCCGCTCGGTGAGCGGGGCGAGCGACTTGACCTTGAGCCGACCGGTGTTCTGCGCGGTGTACGAGCCGTAGACCGTGCCGCCCCGGCGG